>CAMNLM010000001.1 GCA_946543085.1 uncultured Clostridia bacterium
CGCTTGCCCAGCCCTCCGCAGGAGCGCCTTTCCAGGGGGTCGATCCTCTCAGCCGCTGTCGGGCACAGCCCCTCCGGCGGGCGCATCCAACCGAAAGCCCTCCGCAGGAGCGCCTTTCAAGGGGGTCCGGGGGACGCTTTCCGGAGGAAAGCGTCCCCCGGCTCAATCTAAAAACTCCCCTCCCCGCTTGCGGGGAGGGGTCGGGGGTGGGGCGCACCCGCAGCGACCACAAGCCTGCCACCCAAAATAAAGAAAAAACGAGGTTTCCATGTTTCGATTTTCAAAAGGGAAAACCCTCCTCCTCGATGGCGCCATGGGCACCATGCTCCAATCCTCCGGCCTGAAACCCGGCCAGCTCCCCGAGCTCCTCAACATCGAGGAGCCGCGCCTGATCGAGCGCGTTCACCGCGCCTACATCGAGGCCGGCAGCCAGATCCTCTACGCCAATACCTTCGGCGCGAATCCCCGCAAGCTGCTGCGCTCCGGCCACACGGTGGAGGAGGTCATCTTCGCGGGCGTCGCGGCGGCGCGGCGCGCGGCGGGAAACGCCGACGTGCAGGTCGCGCTGGACATCGGCCCGCTCGGCGAGCTGCTCCAGCCGATGGGCACGCTCGCCTTCGAGGACGCGGTGTCTGCCTTCGCCCGGATGGCGAAGGCCGGGGAAAAGGCCGGCTGCGACCTCGCCGTGATCGAGACGATGACGGACCTGCAGGAGGCCCGCGCGGCCCTGCTCGCGGTGAAGGAAAACACCTCGCTGCCGGTGCTTGTGACCATGAGCTTCGAGGCGAATGGCCGCACCTTCACGGGCTGCGGGGCCGAGGCGATGGCCCGCACGCTGGAGGGCCTGGGCGCGGACGCCATCGGCATCAACTGCTCCCTCGGCCCGGAAGAGATGGCGGAGACGGTCGCGGAAATCTGCCGCAGCACGCGCCTGCCCGTCGCCGTGAAGCCGAACGCCGGCCTGCCCGATCCCGACGGCCGTTACGCGATGACGGCGGAGGCCTTCGCCGAGGCGATGCGGCCCATCCTCCGCATGGGTGTGACGCTGGTGGGCGGGTGCTGCGGCACCGACCCGTCCTTCATCCGCGCTCTGGCGCGGACCGTGCGCGAGGAGGCCGCGCTTGGAAAGGCCGAGCCGATCGCCTTTGAGCCGCTCTCCTTCGCCTGCTCGGCGACCCGCGCGGTGCGGATCGACCGCGTGCGCGTGATCGGGGAGCGCGTGAATCCCACGGGCAAGAAGCGCTTCCAGCAGGCCCTGCGCGAGGAGGACATGGACTACATCGTGTCGGTGGCCGCGGCGGAGGCGGACGCGGGGGCCGATCTGTTGGACATCAACGTCGGCGCGCCGGGCATCGACGAGGAGCGCCTGCTGCCGATGGTGGCGCAGGCCGTGCAGGCCGCGGTCGACCTGCCGCTGCAGATCGACTCCACGAACATCCGCGCCGTGGAGGCGGCCCTGCGCGTCACCTGCGGCAAGGCGGTGGTCAACTCGGTGAACGCCGAGGCGGCCTCGCTGGCGCGCGTGCTGCCGGTGGTAAAGAAATACGGCGCGTCGGTCGTCGGGCTGACGCTGGACGAGCGCGGCCTCCCCAGGACGGCGGGGGAGCGCGTGGCCATGGCCAAGCGCATCCTGGACGCGGCCCTGGCCGTTGGCATGCGGAGGGAAGACGTCTGGATGGACTGCCTGACGCTGACCGTCTCCGCGGAGCCGGAGCAGGCGGAGGAGACGCTCGCCGCGGTGCGCGCGGTGCGCGAGGAGCTGGGCCTGCAGACCGTGCTGGGCGTCAGCAATATCTCCTTTGGCCTGCCGAACCGCGTGGGCATCACGAGGGCCTTCCTCCTGCGCGCGCTCGACCGCGGGCTCACGCTGCCGATCCTCAACCCCAACCAGCGCGAGGTGATGGAGGCTGTGGCGGCCTACCGCGTGCTGCACGGCGAGGACGAGCACTGCGCGGACTGGGTCGCGAACTTCGGCGAGGAGAGCGCGCGGGGCACGGTGAGCGCCGCCCCGAGGGCAGCGCAGCCGGCAGGCGCTGCAACGATGGAGGAGGCGATCTACCGCGGTCTCAGGGGCGACGCGGCGAGGCTGGCGCGCGAGCTGCTGCAGGCGGAGCCGGCGGCGCCGCAGATGGATCTGATCGACGGCCGCCTGATTCCCGCGCTGGACCGCGTCGGCGCGGACTATGAGAGCGGGAAGGTCTTCCTGCCGCAGCTGATGGCGGCGGCGCAGGCCGCTCAGGCCGTTTTTGAGGTGATCCGCGCGGGCATGGCCGGGGAAGGCGCTTCCAGCGTGTCGCGCGGAAAGATCGTGATGGCGACCGTGCGCGGGGACATCCACGACATCGGCAAGAACATCGTCAAAACCGTGCTGGAAAACTACGGCTGGCAGGTGATCGACCTGGGGCGCGACGTGCCGCCGGAGCGGGTCGCGCAGGCCGTCGGGGAGACGGGCGCGCGGATCGTGGGCCTCTCCGCCCTGATGACCACGACGCTGCCCGCCATGGAGGAGACCGTGCGCCTCCTGCAGGCCATGCCCGATCCGCCGGCGGTCATGCTCGGGGGCGCGGTCGTCACGCGCGCCTGGGCTGAAGGACTCGGCGCGCATTACGCCAGGGACGCCCGCGAAGCCGTAAAGCTCGCCGCGGCCCTGGGGGAGAAGCGGGGCTGACGGGAAGCGCCGCCGAACGACCTTTGGATGCTCCCACGCACGGCAAGGGGCGGTTTTCCCTGCAAAGGCGCTTTCCGCCCCGCGACGGGAAGGATTTGCGCCGGAAAGATTGCGGCGCGGCTCCTGATCTGCTATACTGGACTGGAGAAAAAACGGAAATATCGGAGGCGTGTGATGGATTACAGAACCCTCTGCGCTGCGGATCTGGACGCCCTGTGGGAGCTTCAGAAGCTCTATAAGGCGGAAATCGGGGAGGACGAGCCCGGCCCTGCCGAAAAAGAGCGCCTGGGGAAGGCCATCGGGCGGGGAAGCATTCTCTTCTGCGGAGCCTGGCGGGAAGGCGCGCTGGTCGCGTGCTGCTCTGTCACGGTCGGCTTCTCGACCTTTGACTATCTGCCCAGCGGCGTGCTTGAGGATTTCTTTATCCGCCCTGCCTACCGCCATCAGGGGATTGCGCGGGAGCTGGTGCGGTTCGCCCGCCGTGCGAGCGGCGTTTCCTCGCTGACGGTCGGCTGCGCGGACTGCGATGTGCCCCTGTATCAGGCCCTCGGATTCACTGTGCCGCTGGGCCATCTGCTGGCGTTTGAAGGGTAATACGGACAGTTCCCGGCTCCGGGACACCGCGACGGCAAGGAGGCCGCGTATGAAAAAGTGGTATGACGAGGAGTACGAGTTCACCGTGGAGGTCACGGGCTTTCTGCACGGCGACCACACGGAGAGATACTGCCGCAACGGGGAAGAGATCGGCGATCGGTACACCTGCACCTACGGATGCCCGGTGAACGCGGACGGGTACGGCATCTGCTCCAAGACGATGATGATGCTCTATCCGCTGATGGAGGCCGTGCGCAGCGGCGGCGATCTCGAGAACCTCGGCGGCGACGGCAGGTACACCAAAACCATCGTCTGCCCGGACGGATGCGTGATCTTCCGGCTGACCGCGACGCCGCTGGGAAACGAAAACTTCCACAAGGGCAAATTCTGGGATTACCCGGATCAGACCTGAGCGCCGGGTGAGACAGCTGCACAGCGCGGGCTGTGACACGCAGGTTTCGCCAAAAAAAACGCCCCGCTGGGCGACGAGGTTCACTGTACATGGCAGCAAAGCGCGTGATCGTTCTGCCCTGGGACGGGCGATGGGAACAGGATTTTCAGCGGATCGCCGACGAGCTCCGGCCTGCGCTCGGCGGGCTGGCGCTGGGCATCGAGCATGTCGGCAGCACGTCTGTGCCCAGCCTGTCGGCCAAGCCCATCATTGACCTGGATGTGATCATCCGCGGCGCGGACGCGCTGGACGATGTGACTGCCGCGCTGGAGCGCATCGGTTACCGCCGCGAGGGCGACCTGGGCATCGCCGGGCGCGAGGCCTTCACCTACAGCGGGAAAGACCATCTGCGGCGGCATCACCTCTATGTGTGCCCGCAGGATTCGGCTGAGCTGAGAAGGCATATCGCCTTCCGAGACTACCTGCGCGCCCATCCCGAGGCCGTGCGCGCTTACAGCCGGATCAAAGAGGAAGGCGCGAAGCTTTACCCGGATGACATCGAAACCTACATCGCGCACAAAGCGCCTTTCATCGCGGCTGTCTGCGCGGAGATGGGCGTCTGACGGCTTGGACGCATCCGCCTGAAAGGCTTCCGCGCGCCATGCCGGTGAAAGCCCGGCCGTCATCCTTTCCGAACACACCCGCCGCGCGCGGCCGACACACAAAGAGGAGGCACAGAGCATGAGCGCACGTCCCGAGAACCGTATCCCCGACGCCCGCAAGGACGCGCTGATCCTTGCGGCTGAGCGGCGCTTTTCCTGCCGCCGCATGAACGGCAGCCTCAGCGACGAGGACAACGCCGCCCTCGGCTACCTCGCTGGCAAATGCGCGCTGACCGGCGTGCGGATCAGCCTGATTCCCGCCGACGACAGCCTGTTTGTCGGCCTGCCGACGATCGGAAAGATCACCGGCTGCAGGCGCGTCGCCGTGCTCTCGGCGAAGATTGCGCAGCCCCACTGCCGCCTGCTCGCGGGCTTCTCCGGTGAGTGCTTCGTGCTGGAGGCGGAGAGCCTCGGCATCCGCTCCTGCTGGCTGACCGGCACCTACCACCGCAAGCAGGTGCAGGCTGCCGTGCCGGCGGACGAGCTGCTGATCGGCATCATCGCCCTGGGCAGGAGCGACGCGGGAGCGCCCGTCCAGCGCCGCCGCAAGCCGCTGGAGAAGATCTGCAAGGACGGCCCGGAGGGCTGGCCCGAGGATTTCCGCCGGGCGGCCGAACTGGTGCGCATCGCGCCGTCGGCGATCAACCTCCAGCCCTGGCAGATGAGCGCCGCGCGCGACGCGTTCATCCTGGACGGCGGCGGGAGAAGCCCGATCGACGTGGGAATCGCGATGTGCCACGCGGAGCTGGCCTTCCGCAGGCCGCACGTGTGGAGACTCCTGGACGATCGCCCCGGCGAGCCGATGACAAGGGCGGAGTTCGCGCGATTGAGGGCCTGACCAAACGGCGGGAAGACCAGACGCTCTTTCAGGGCGCAGCGGACACACCTGCCAGACATGGCTTTCATAACGCACAAAACGCACAAAACGCACAAAACGCACAAAACGCACAAAAAAACGGCGGCCTGCCGTTCCCACAGCGGGAATCCGGCAGGCTGCCGTTTGTCTTTCTATGCTTCTTCGCTGTCTGTGATCAGCGGAATCTCCTTCACCCGGAATTCCAGGGCGTCGCAGGAGGTCAGGGCGTACCGCACGCCGTTGTGCTCGCCGGTGAAGCCGGCCTTGATGCCCAGGCCGTGCAGGTGGCCGTAGATCGCCCAGGCGACGCCGTAGCGCTCCATCAGCGCGGTGAACGCCGTGTCCCGGCACTGGTCGTAGAGCGGGGGATAATGCGTCATCGCGATGAGCGGCTTTTCCGGGGCGAGTTTTTTTGCGCTCTGCAGGGCGATCTCCAGGCGGATCAGCTCGCGCTGGAAAATCTTTTCATCATTCGCCTCGAGCGGTTCCTCCCCGGTGGGGAAGACCCATCCGCGCGTGCCGCAGACCACCGCCGGGCCGATATCGGCCGCCGAGTGCTGCAGGGCCGTCATGCCCGCCGGCATCGCGTCCCGCACCTGGCTGATGGACGACCACCAGTAGTCGTGGTTGCCCTTGATGAGCACCTTGCGTCCGGGCAGGGCCGCGATGTCCGCCAGATCCGGCACGGCGTGGCTGAGCTGCATCGCCCAGGAGATATCCCCGGCGATGAGCACCGTGTCCTCCTCGCTCACGCGGGCGCGCCAGTCCTCGCTGATGCGCTCAAAGTGGTGGTCCCAGTGCGCGCCGAAGACGTCCATGGGCTTGTCGTCACCGCCTGGCAGATGCAGATCCGCGATGGCGAATAGTTTCATCTGTGCTCCCTTTCCGGAACACGGGGAGGAAGTCAGTTCTCCTCGTCGTCCGCCTCGTCCGCTTCGTCCTGCTCCTTCTCCTCGTCCTCGCGGACGCTCTCCAGGCTCAGGGTGTGGGTCATCTCCCCAAACTCGGGGTTGTTCATGGTCTCGTCCATGTCCGGGATGATCTCGTCCATCTCCGCCACGGACTCCACGCCGCTGATGTCCTCGGCGCCCATGGGCTCCTGCTGCTCGTCGTTCTCCTCGTGGCTGTCCTCGTTGTTCTGCATCTCCCGCAGGCACTGGGCGCAGACGTCGTGGCCGGGAACCACCGGGTTCTCGTTGCACACGGAGCAGAGCTCCACTTCCTCGGGCGCCGCGTAGCCGCGCATCTCCTGCAGGCAAACCTTGCAGTACTGCTCGCCCACGGGCATATAGTTCATCTCGCAGCGGGGGCACAGGACAAATTTCATTGAGTTTCCTCCTCCGGGTATCTATCACACCGTCCCACGCGCGTGGGCAGTTCATTTTTCAGCACGCAAACGGCGTCCGGCACGGGGTCTCCGTGCCTGCCGTCATTGTATTGCGATTGATGATTATACTACCGAATCATGCGCTGTCAAGAGCGGGAGGAAAATTCCTTTGGATACAGAGAACCAGAGATAGGAAAGGATTCCGCCGGAGCGCCCTTTCATGGGTTCAGCAGACGCCTACAACCGAGCGCCCACCGCAGGAGCGCCTTTCCAGGGGGTCTGGGGGCAGCTTTCCTGTGGAAAGCTGCCCCCAGCATCACTAAAAAAACTCCCCTCCCCGCTTGCGGGGAGGGGTTGGGGGTGGGGTCACAGCATTGGATGCATGGTCAAGCCGGTCTTGCGCTCAGTCAGAGCGCTCACCCCGAGCGCTCGCCCTGCGCGCTCACCCCCTTGACCGCCGGGGATTCCTTCATTATAATGACACAGGAAACGAAGAACCATTCCGGGAGGCACAAACCATGAACGTCGAATCCATCCGTTACGCAAGCCGCTTTGACGGCATCACCGGAAGCGCGATCCGCGAAATCTTCAAGATGATCGCCCAGCCGGGCATGATTTCCTTCGCGGGCGGCAACCCCTCTCCTTCGGCTCTGCCGGACGCGGAGGCCGCCCGGATCGCCGGGCAGGTGCTGCGCGAGGACGGCAAGCGCATCCTCCAGTACGGCGCGACGGAGGGCTATCCGCCCTTCGTGGAGAGCGTGAAGGCCTACGCGGAGCGGGCGATCGGCTGCGCGCTGCCCGGCGTGCTGCCCGTGACGGGCTCGACGCAGGCGATGGACCTGCTGTGCAAGGCACTGATCGATCCCGGTGACGTCATCCTCGTGGAGGACCCGTCCTTCCTGGGCAACCTCCAGTGCATGCGCCTCTACCAGGCGAAGCTGGTGCCCGTCGAGAGCGACGACGGCGGGCTGAAGCTGGACGCCCTCGAGCAGGCCATGGCGGAGCATCACCCGAAGATGCTCTACGTGATCCCGAATTTCCAGAATCCCACCGGCCGGACCCTGGCGGCGGACCGCCGGGAGCCGATCGCGAAGCTGGCCGCGAAATACGGCGTGGTGGTGGCGGAGGATGATCCCTACCGCGACCTGCGCTACTGCGGCGAGACCGCCCCGACCATCAAATCCTTCGACAAGGAGGGCTGGGTCGTCTTCCTCGGATCGTTCTCCAAGATCATCTCCCCGGGCATGCGCGTGGGCTATATGTCGGGGGACGCCCGCATCCTGCGCAAGTGCACCATGGGCAAGCAGTCCTCCGACCTGCACACCGCCAACTTGACGCAGGCCATCGTGGACCGCTTCCTGCGCGAAAACCTGCTGCCGGATCACATCGCCCGCATCAGCGCCTCCTACCGCGCGCAGATGGAGGCCATGGTGAGGGAGCTGGACAGCTTCCCGTCGGGGACGAGGTACATCCGCCCCGAGGGCGGCCTGTTCGTGTGGGTGGAGCTGCCCGAAGGGCTGGACGCGCTGGCCCTCCTGCCCAGGTGCGTGGAGCGCCGCGTGGCCTACGTGCCCGGCACGCACTTCTACGCCTACGGCGGACATCCGAACACCCTGCGCCTGAACTTCTCCAACAGCACGCTGGAGCAGATCGGCGAGGGCATGAACATCCTGCGCGGCGTGCTGGAGGAGGCGCTCGCGTGAGGGCCTACCGCACGCTGGGCCAGTGCGCGTCCGCGGAGTTCATTGAGAAGAAGAGCCGCTTTATCGGCCACGCCTGCCCGGTGGAGACCGAGGAGGAGGCGCTGGCCTTCCTGGAGCGCATCCGCCGGGAGCACCGCGACGCGACCCACAACTGCTACGCCTACACGGTGGGGCAGAACATGGGCATCATGCGCTACAGCGACGACGGCGAGCCGGGCGGCACCGCGGGCCTGCCGATGATGGACGTGCTGAAAAAGCGCGACGTGCGCAATTGCTGCGTGGTGGTGACCCGCTATTTTGGCGGCGTGCTGCTCGGCGCGGGCGGCCTTGTGCGCGCCTACACGCGCGGCACCGCCATCGCGCTGGATGCCGCCCGCGTGGTGGTGATGGAGCCGTCCCGCCACCTGCTGTGCGAGGTGGCCTATCCGC
Source organism: uncultured Clostridia bacterium (assembly GCA_946543085.1). Classification (GTDB taxonomy): domain Bacteria; phylum Bacillota; class Clostridia; order Christensenellales; family Aristaeellaceae; genus RUG11272. The sequence goes on from CAMNLM010000001.1 coordinate 8,631, forward strand.
TGTGGGACCGCGTGCAGCACTGGCTGAAGGACCAGCCGGTTCAACTGCTCTCCACGGAATTCACCACCGCCGTGACCTTCACCCTGGCCGTGCGCGAGCGCGACGAGGAGAGCGTGGAGACCGGCCTCGTCCGCCTGACCGAGAGCCGGGTGGAGATTCTCCCCGAGGATGTCATGTGGCAGGCGTGGGATGTAAATGAAGACTAATCCCTCATTCAGATGATGATTTCACTTAAGGATAGAACCCTATCCGTCGCAAGTTGAAGGCTCTACTTTCCCATGTGAGAAAGTCGCAAAGGACACCGGGGGCGCCGAACGCCCGGAAAACTCCACAGTGTGGAGTTTTCAGTGAGGCGAAAGCGGCAGCGACATCACGTTGCGACGTGTGTCCCCCGGACCCCCGCACACGCTTTTGGTACCATGCGCCAACAATCGTATGGGAACCCTCAGCTGCCTTAGCAAATAGCTGCCTATAAGGGCGACGCGAAGGGGTGCAGGGGGCTCGGAGCGCCCGGAAAACGCCATGTTATGGCGTTTTCAGCGGAGAGCGGGCGGCAGCCCCGGACCGACCGCAAAGCCCCCCTGCCCGCGCCCGCAGGCGCGGAATCTCCCTGCTGCCAGAAAAAAGCTCTTTCTATCAATCTATAAATAGAACATCTTTCCACGAAACGAGGAAAACCGATGATTGCAGAAATCCTCTGTGTGGGAACCGAACTCCTGATGGGTCAGGTTCTCAACACCAACGCCCAGTTCATCTCCCGCCGCCTGAGCGCCCTTGGCGTCACCCAGTACCACCAGACGGTGGTCGGCGACAACGCGGAGCGCCTGGAGGAGGCCTACCGCACCGCCCTCAGCCGCGCGGACGTGGTCATCACCACCGGCGGCCTTGGGCCGACCGTGGACGACATCACCAAGCGCGTCGCGGCGAAGGTCGCGGGCAAGGCGCTTGTTCTCCGCCCGGAAGCCGAGGCCATGGTGCGCGAGCGCTTCAGCCAGTACCACAAAGAGATGACGCCGAACAACGTCAGCCAGGCCATGTTCACCGAGGACACGGCCGTGCTGCTCAACCCGAACGGCACCGCTCCCGGCGCCATCGTCCAGATGGGCGGGGGCAAGGTGGTGGTTCACCTGCCCGGCCCGCCGCGCGAGATGGAGCCGATGTTTGTCGACCAGGTGGAGCCCTATCTGCGCAAGCGCTCGGGCAAGGCGCTCATCAGCCGCTACATCCGCATCTTCGGCATGGGCGAGGCGATGGTGGACGAGCGTCTGCGCGACCTCGAGCTGGGCGGCAACCCGAGCCTGAGCCCCTATTGCTCCACGGGCGAGGTGATGCTGCGCGCCACGGCCTCCGCCGACACCGAGGAAACGGCGCGGGCGATGCTTGAGCCCGTGGTGGACGAGGTCTGCAGGCGGCTGGGCGACGTGGTCTACGCCGTGGACGACGACGACCGGGGTTCGTTGGCGAAGCGCGCGGTCGGGGCCCTGAAGCGGAAGGGCTGGACGGTGGCGACCTGCGAGAGCCTGACGGGCGGCATGATCGCTTCCACCCTGGTCGAGGTTCCCGGCGCGAGCGACGTGGTCAAGGGCGGCTTTGTGACCTATCAGAGCGTCGCCAAGACGATGCTGGTGGGAGTCCCGGCAGAGACCATCGAGCGGTACAACGTGGTCAGCGCTGAGGTCGCCTCGGCCATGGCGCGGGGCGCGCGCGAGCGCCTCGCTGTGGATATCGCCGTGAGCGCCACCGGCCTGGCCGGCCCGGGCGGCGGTACCGAGGCGATCCCGGTCGGCACGGTCTTCCTGGGCATCAGCACGGCGGAGCGCACGGTGACCATCCCCCTGCGCCTGAGCGGAGACCGGGCGCGCATCCGCGAGCTGAGCATGAAGAACGCTCTCGATGCCCTCCGCCGGGAAGTGGAGAGATAAGGTAAAAACAGAACGTTTGCGCAGACCCTGCGGCAATCCGCCCGCGGGGTCTGTTTTTGATCCGCGGAGGAAAGAATAACGCGCAACTCCTGTATGCTTATAGAGAATACAAATAAACATGCAAAGGCGCACAACGGAGATTATGCGAAATGGTTATGGCGGTATCTGCTTTCGGGGCGGAGAAAGAGGACTTCCTGCGCCTGCTAATTGCAGAGAAGGAATGAAATACACGCATGCGTTTTTTGTATCAATTGTAAACACTGAGTGAAAATACGATGAAAAACCAAGTTTCCTTCTTGCCTGCGGACAGATGTTGCGCTATGATGTATACGAATGAGGAAGACCTTCCGGTACAAAGATGGGGGGTACGGCGCATGGCGGCGAGAGTTTTTATCCAAATGATGGGCGCATTCACAATCGAGGTGAACGGCCGGAGCTATGACACACTGCCGGTTCGCTCCCGCAAGGGCGTCAGCCTGATTCAGTACCTGGTGTTCCAGCGCGGCAAGCAGGTCACGACCCAGCGCCTGGTGCGCGAACTGTGGGCGGACCGCAGGAGCGATTACCCGGAGGGCGCGATGAAGACCATGGTCAGCCGCACGCGGGCCCTGCTCCGCGAGGTGGACCAGGAGCTGACGCTGTGCCTGGCCTCCGGCAAGGGCACCTACTACTGGGAGCAGCGGCCCGCCATCGTCGTGGATGTGCTGGAGCTGATGGACACCCTGGACGCCCTCAAGAAGACGAGCGACCCGGCGCGGGTGGAGGAGCTGACCATGCGCGTGCTGGCCCTCTACCGGGGAGAGCTCTACCAGACGGGCGACTTCAGCAGCGCCATCGCCCTGGCGAACTGGCTGCGCCGCGAGTCGCTGGAGGCCGTGTTCCGCTGCATCGCGCTGCTGAAGAAGCAGGAGCAGTACAACCGCATCTGCGATATCTGCCGCCAGGCGACGCAGATCGACGACCTGGATGAGGAACTGCACATCGAGCTGATGAACGCGATGGTGAATCTCAACCGCGCGTCGGAGGCCATGGACGAATACAAGCGCATCACCCACCTCAACCGCCAGGTGCTGGACATGGAGCCCAGCGAGGATATGCAGAGCTATTACCGGCAGCTGCAGAAGGCGGGCGAGACGGTCAAGTTCAATCTGGACGTGATCCGCAACGAGCTGAGCGAGCGCGCAGACGAGCGGCGCGGGCCGTTCGTCTGCGATTACCGCGCCTTCAAGGAAATCTACAATATCCAGATGCGCAACCTCGAGCGCCTGGGCTCCACGATGTTCCTGGCGGTGGCCATGGTGGGCAACGCGGACGAGGAGGACACGGTGGCCCGCGAGGCGGGCATGGCCGGTCTGCTGGAGATCCTGCGCCGGAATCTGCGCAAGGGCGACATTGTGACCCGCTTCTCGGACAACATCATTGCCATGCTTCTGCCCACCGTGAATTATGAAACGGGCAGCATGGTCATGGAGCGCATCGAGCAGCTCTTCCGCGAGGTGTACCCCGTGGGCACGCTGGCCTTCCATGCGCGCATCAGCCCCCTGGGCGAGCCAACCTGAAGCGCCTGATCCCGGTCACTCACGGCAACCCTCACGCGCGGCGATGCGGCTGTCATCTCCGCGCGTGGTTTTTTGCATAAAACAGACCGAAGTCTGAGAACGTACACCTTCCTCGCAATCCAGGCGGTGCCTGAATGTCGAAGCCAGCGCTGAACGTGCCCTGAAGCTGTCGAGGCAGGAAAGGCCGCTGAGGCCGAAACCGGCCGCCGATCCTGTGAAAGCAGAAGCGGCTGAAAGCGCTGAAGCCTCAAAAGAGACCAAAGTCTTGAATGAGATCACCGGATCGGGGGAGGAAGAGAGCTCCGCGGAGACCGGTGCCGCCGGGCAAGCCAGGGACGAGGCTGTCGAGAAAACCAGAAGAACCGAAAAAACGAACCGGTAAGAACGGGAACCGGGACTGCCTCCCGGCCGCACGCTGCCCACGGCTGAGGCAAAGCCATTAAGATGAAGGAAAACACGGGATCGCACGCGCGGAAGCGCCGCCGAAGGCGATCCCTTTTCAACAGGTGCAGGGGGCGGCAGGGCGCTGATCCAATGCGATGGATGGAAGAATAACCTTGTAACAATTGTCAAACATAGATTTGTGTTGGAAAATACATACTCTCGTAATCATTTCAGTTTGACTTTATGGTATACTTCTGTTATGGATTGGACATCATAGGGAACTCTGTAAAGGAGGTCTTGATTATGAAGCAATTTGCAAAACGCGCGCGCATCGGTGTTGCGCTGCTCCTGTGCCTTGCGCTGCTCACGGCCTGCGCTTCGGGCGGCGATCAGAATGCGGCGACCTTCGAGCAGGCGAAGGCCTGGCTCGCGAGCGGAAGAATCACCGACGCCGCGGACGCCTTCGCGAAGGTCGCGGGCTATGAGGACGCGGACACCTATGCCGCCTACGCGGCCGCCATCCGCCTCCGCCAGACCGGCGACTACGCCGCGGCGGCCAAGGCTTTCGCGGCGCTGAACGGCTTTGCCGACAGCAACGAGCAGCAGGCGGCCTGCCTGAAGCTCGCGGACGCCGCGGCCTATGACGCGGCGGCGGCCAAGCTGCGCGAGGGCAGCTACGGTCAGGCGGCGGACGCCTTCACGGCCCTGGGCGGCTATGAGGACGCGACCATGCAGGCCATGTACGCCAAGGCCCTGGAACTGGCTGAGGACGGCGAGTACGACCTGGGCATCGGCAGCCTGAAGACTCTGGACAGCTTCCGCGACAGCCGCATCCAGGCGATCTATTACGAGGGACGCAAGGCCGAGGACGAGCAGGACTACGAGAGCGCGGACACGATCTACCGCTCCGTGGCCGCCTTCCGCGACAGCCAGAGCCGGCTCGACCTGCTGGCGGACCGCAAGCTCGATCAGGCCTTCGCGGCGGCTGCCTCGCAGCTGAGCGAGAACGGCTGGACCGAGGACGTGCAGGCCCTCTTCGAGAAGCTCGCCGATCAGAACTACACCACGGGCGAAAACGTGATGAACGAGCGGCTGATCTCCGTGGCGGGGCAGGCGCTGACCGACGGCAAGCTGGAGGCCGCCGAAGGCCTCTACACCCTGCTGGATCAGCGCGGCGCGGCTTCCGCCAAGGAAGGCCTGAGCGCGGTCGCCGTGGCGAAGGCCGAGGCGCTCGTCGGGGAAGAGAAATTTGAGGAAGCCATGGCGGCCCTCGAGGGCATCGAGAGCGCGGACGCCCTGGCGCTGCGGAAGACCTCCGCGGCGGCGCTGGCCAAGAAGGCCGAGGAGGCAAATGACCTCGCGAAGGCCTACGAGCTGTACCTGCTCGCGGACGACGTGGAGGGCGGCGCGGAGAAGGCCGCGGCCATCCAGGAGCGCTATGCTTCCGCCGTCACCCTGCTGGGCGAGGGCAAGTACGACGAGGCGCACGATGTCTTCGAGACCCTGGGCACCTACGCGGACTCCGCGCGCATGGCGCAGGAGACCCTCTACCGCAAGGCCGTCGCGATGGTCAACGCGGGCGAGTGGGAGGAAGCCGTGAAGCAGTTTGAGGCGCTCGGCGAGTTCTCCGACGCGGCGATCCAGGCCAGGGCTGTCTGGTACCACAAGGCGGAAAAGAACATGGAGGACGGTCTCTGGGAGGAGGCCAGCGAGGCCTTCGCCAAGGCCGGCGATTATTCCGACGCAGCGGAGCGCATCCTCGAGCCCTACTACGTGCAGGGCGAGACCCTGCTGGAGGCGGGGGACGAGGTCGGCGCGTTTGCGGCCTTCAGCAAGGCCGGCGACTTCAAGGACGCCGCGGTGAAGCTCCAGGCCATCTACTATGCCCAGGGCGTGCGCTATGAGACCGCCGGGGAATGGGACAAGGCCATGGAGAACTACATGAAGGCCGGCGACTACGAGGACGCCAAGGAAAAGGTCGAGTTCTGCGCCGAGCAGCGCCGTTTGGCGGTGGACGCCAAGGTCGTGGCGACCTTCAGCGATTTCGGCGGCGAGGCCACCCCGAGCGACGCGGAGGCGGAACAGACCCCCGCGGTGACGGAAGCGCCCGCTTCCGCCACGGACGCGGAGACCGCCACGGAAGCGTCCGCGGAGACACCCGCGGAGACGACCGTGCCCCCGGCTCCGGAGCTCCCGGACGTGCTCCCGTAAACCCAACAGGCAGCGATGCCCCTCTTCGGCAACGGAGAGGGGCTTTTTTCGGACACTCCGGGCAGCCTGATGTTCTTATGGAAACAGACGGAAATCCGCCGTCGGAGGCACGCGGAAAGGAGGCCCTCCGCGCCGCGCTTCCTGCATATGATTCCATACAGGTTACACGGTGAGATTCCTTCTCTTACATGGAGAAATATGCCCGCCGCGCTATTGCCAAATGATTCATGTTACCGTATAATCTAATCGCAGAAGTGGAGTCACTTGTCCAATCTGGGCAAGTGGCGGAGCTTCCCGGCGGCCGGGCGGAACCCGGATGCCGCCGGATCCCGGGACTGCGCCGAAGGGCGCGGCGCCCGAAAGAGCAAATCCTTCCGCGCGCGGCCTGTCCGCGACGACGGGTGATCCTCGACAGGAGATTGACATATGAAACGAGTCACAGCGCTGATCCTCGCCTTGCTGATGACGCTGCAGGTCTTCACGGCCTGGGCGGAGAATGAGCGGGAAATCACATCGGACTGGATCCAGGTGCCCGACTCCATGGAGATCAAAAAGAGCGGGGCGGATTATGTCTATGAGGACGCGGGCGATTATGCCGCTGTGTCCATTTTCGGCACGCACCAGAAGAAGCAGGTGCCTTCCGCCCACCGCAGCAGCGTCGGGGGCGGGAACGTGCTGGAAGCCTGGACGGTGGACAACATCAAGAAAAAGACCGACCTGACCCTGGACGCGGTGATCACCGCCGTGCCGGAGAAGGGCACGCTCTCGGCCTTCACCGTGGTCGGCGGCGCGCTGGGCCAGATGGTGCGGGACGGCCTGCAGAAGGGCGACCGCGTGACCTTTGACCTGGCCATGAAGGGCCCGCAGGGCATCGCGCTGGTGCTGACGCCCGCCGCCGGTGAGGGCGAAGAGAACGCGCAGCTCGTGGACAACGGCGCGATCTGGGCCAACGACGACATCTATCTCACCGGCAAGCTGCCCGGCAAGGGCATCGTGGACGCCACCCCCGTGACCGTGACCATCGACGGCGAGGAAGTGCTCGCCGCCTACGACATCAAAATCTACACCAACGCCAACCAGCAGAAGAAGGGCAAGACCTGGCAGCCCGCCGACCGGAAGGTGCAGGTGCACTTCTATGACAAGGCGTTTGGCTCCGACCGCCTGAACGTCTACCACATGGAGAACGCGGCGTCCAGGCCCGAGCTGGTGGAAACCGTCACGGCCTCCGAGGGCTGGGTCAGCTTTGAGGCCGAGAGCTTCTCGGTCTATGCCATCACCAAATCCATCGAGAAGACCGTCAGCATCGGCGGCGCGACCTATCAGATCACCGTCACCTACGACAGCCAGGCCGGGATTCCCGACGGGGCCGGGCTGGACGTGACCGAAGTGGCGGGGGACGCCTACCTGGCCGATACCGCCCGCGCGCTGGACTGCGAGAGCGGCGACACCCTGTATTACACGAAGTTCCTGGACATCAGCATCGTCAAGGACGGCGTGGAGATCGAGCCCCTCACGCCCGTGGAGGTGACGGTGCGCCTGCTGGACGCCGACGAATCCGCCGAGGCGCTGGAAGTGGTGCACTTCGGCGAAAGAGGCGCGGAGAAGCTGGACAGCACGGCCAGCTCCGACGGCGTGGTCACCTTCACCACGGACTCCTTCTCGACCTTCGGCTTCGGCTCCATCCTGCGCTCCCTGCTGTCCTGGACGTCGGACGCCGTCAACTATACCATCCAGGGCTTCTCGACCCTGCTGCGCCCCACTTACACCGCGATCTCTGTCGCCGTGGAGGAGGGCCTGGAGGCCATCAGCGCCTACCAGGTGCAGAGCAGGCTCGGCAGCCTGCTGAACGCGCTGTATGTGAAGGTCTCCACGGCCCTGAACCTGGGCGCGCGGGAGAGCGTGATCGTCTACGCCGTGAAGGACGGCAGGCTGTCCGAAGTCCTGGCCGAGGGCGGCAACATCGACGAGAGCCTGGCCCTGGGCCGCGCCGACGGCTTTGCCGTGGTGAAGGACACAGGCTTCCGCCGCAAGCTCTTTGACCTGGGCGCGGTGTCGCTGAACGGCATGATGCCCAAGGCGGCGCAGGCCGAGGCCGTGCCGGCCGCCCCCGAGCTGGAGGGCAGCCTGCTGGCGGCCTACGACATCACCATCGATGAAAACGGCGCGGCATACCAGCCCGACGCCGGCCATCCGGTGGAGGTGAGCATCAGCGGCGACGCCATCGCCGACGTGCGGGAGCCGCGCCTGTATCACATCCGGGACGACGGCACGGCGGAGGAGATCACCGGCTTCACCCTCGCGGGGGACACCGTGCGCTTCGTGGCGCAGGGCTTCTCGGTGTATGCGATTGTGGAAGGCGATCAGTCGACGGGCGAGACCTATTCCATCAAGTATTCCTTTGTGCTGGATGACGGAAACGATACACCGTTCTACTTCTATAACAAAAATGGTGTAGAAACCTATATTCAGTATGTCAAGGACGGCGAGATTCCGACGAATCCCGGCTCGCCCACAGCTTCCGGCGGAGAGCAGACGGACAAGGAGTTTGTCGGCTGGTGGACCAAGAATGGCGCCGCTTGGGGAGAGGAACTGGATTTTGAAACGCCTGTCTCCACGACATCTAATCAGAGCGTCAACGTTTACGCGCGCTATGACGCAACAAAGTACATCACCTATTACGATGAGAATGGCACTGTCTATCTGGTCGACCGCCGCCTGGAAAATGATCAGGTATTGACGGACGATGTGAAGAACGCGGCTACGGGCGAAAAGTGGACCGAGGAGGAGCTTGAGGCAAACAAATTTGTTGCCTATCAGCCCATGAGCAAGACGACCGCGTTCCTGGGCTGGACCAGGACACAAGGGAAGAATACGCCGGACGACGATTTCACCATCACAGAGGCGACAACGCTCTATCCCGTGATCGCCGAGGTCAAGTGGATTACCTATCACTCCGGCCCCAAAGGCAGCAACGCCACCTATTTCGGCGCGGAGTTTGCTCTGGACGGCAACTGGAACAGGAGCAATCTGGCCGATCATATTCCGACCCGCGCCGGTTATCAGTTTGATGGCTGGTATATCCGGAACGCCGCCACGCAGGGGGATGACGACAATCTGGATTACTCCTGGACGGTGACATCGGCCGACGTCAGGGTAACGAACGCGAACGGCAATTTCAGCAGTGGCTTCAGGAACAATTCGACGTATTTCGAGAACGGGAAGCTGAAGAGCGATATTGAACTGGTTGCCCACTGGTCACCCAAAACGGTGAATTACGTCTTCGTGTACTATCAGCAGGAGCCGAACGCGAATGACAATGGCACCTATGACTATGTGTATAAGGAAAGCAGAACAGCCAGCGGACTTGCGGGGAGTAACACCACAACCCCGCCTGTGCCGAATTGGGATGACATCGCTGGTTTCTCTCTGCACAATACAAGTGATAGCAATGATCCATATAATGTAAAGACACAGGTCATCGAAGGCGATGGAAGCACCGTTGTCAATGTGTATTACGACAGGAATGATTATTCTATTCGTTTCATGTCACCTGTTTATTCAACTGCCAATCGAGGCGTCTATTGGAAAAACGGAAACAGCTATGAACCACTGTATTTTAGAACTGGAAATGGCTGGACAGGTTATACTTATTATAGTATGGTTGATTATCCTGATTATGCCAGCCAGCAGGCTTATGTTAGGATTGGGAATGATTTCGCTCAGTATAGTTCTAGGACACACGGAAATAGATATAACATAAGCAAATGGAATGAAATTACCGAACTGACCATTACGGCAAAGTACGGTGAAGATGTTTCTGATCTCTGGCCGGACAAAAGGAGCGATCTGACCACAGATTATCCTCAGCAATGGTATACATCTGCAACTGGTTCTGTGATGCAAAGCGGCATAGGCAATATGCCGCCGAACAATCAGGTCTTCTATATGCGGAACAACCCAGGCACAGAGAACCATATGGTCTATTGGCAGCAAAAGCTTCCGGCAACGGACGGCGGAACTGCGCCCAATGACTTCAACAAAGTGCGAGATGATACCATATATGGAAACGGCCTTGTTACAACATGGGACGATTATTCCGTCTATGAAGGCTTCACCATCAATATTCGGTCACAAGATGCTGCAACGCTGAACAATAACAATGGCGGAACTGTAGCTACAACAAATAGAAACTATTCAATGAGCGATGAGATTGGAGCGAGTTTTGGCGATAAATCTAATAGGACTCTCAATGTGTATTACCTTCGCAATAAATACGAGATAGAGTTCGTGCAGGATGGTACAACCATTGAGACCGATCAATACTACTACGAGGCCGACATCAGCGGAGCCGACAAATATCAGTCCAGGGTCAATGTTCCTGAAGGCATGCGCTTCGCGGGCTGGTATGACAATGCCGAATGCACAGGCGACCCCTTCAGCTTTGACGGCAAGACCATGCCCTCCAACAACCTGATCCTCTATGCGAAGCTTGTCCCTGAAGAGTATTATATCCGCTTGGATTATAACGGAGGCGAAACGAAAGGCGCGGAATCCACGTTCGCCTGGCTGAACTACGGCGAGACCATCGAGGAGGCCGAGGAGGTCAAGCGGGATTACGTGGAGGCCGCGAGCGGAGAAACGGGCACCCATCAGTATGTCTACTGGCGCTATGATGAGGCCGCTGACGCCGCGGGCGAGGGCTGGTGGTCGTATTATGTGGATGCGAACGGGAACCCTGTCTACAACGATCCGAAGGACTACTCCAGGCGGACGGCGACCTATGTGGAAGCTGCAGGCGGCAAGTACAGATACGATCCCGGCAAGTACACCTTCATCGGCTGGTATGAGACCGATGAAGCCGGCAACCAGCTTTACAACGTGCCCTATAATTTCTCAACGCCTGTGACCAGGGACACCTATCTGAAGGCCATCTTCCGCAAGGAAGGCGCGTTCAAGGTGCGTTACCTGTCCAACATGGGCGACGTGCAAGGCGATCCGAATACCGCGCCGCCTGAGGACACCTATACGTATCTGGATCTGTCGGAGGCCAAGGTGGGACACTCCATCGAGCCGGCTGAGAATACCTATATGTTCGGCGGCTGGCGCGTGAAGGGTACCACCGGTCCGGTCTACCAGACTGGCGAGACCATGCCGATCAACTCCGATCTGGCCGAAGAAGAGAATGGCATCTTCTATATCACCATGGAGCCGGTCTTTATCGAGATCGGGACGGCCTCAATCACCTACGACATCAATCTGCCGGCGGATAAGATCAAGACAAACAGCCTGACCGGCCTGACGAACAACAAGCAGGAGAATTTGATCGACAAGGGAGAGGTCACGCTGCACGGCGGCGAGGGCTTCAAGGGGAATGGCTATGTGCTGATTGGCTGGAGCGACCAGCCGATCAACCCGGAGAACGTCACCGTCACCCGGAATGCCGATGGCACTTTCTCCGGCGTCCCGAATGGAACGCATGTGTTCAAGCTGGGCGGCACGTACGGCGTCAGCGGTGACAACACCCTCTTCGCCGTATGGGAAAAGGTCAAAACGGTTGATCTCACCATCAGCAAGATCGTTGCCGGAGGGATGGGAGACCGCACCCAGTCCTTTGCCTTCACGGTTGCGGTGGATGGCGAAACAACCTCAACCACCTTCCAGCTCGCGCATGGCGGAAGCCATACGGTCGAAGGCCTGCCGCGAGGGAAAGAGATCACGGTCACCGAGGAGAACGGGTACTATGAGGTGAGCTGGAAACTGGAGAAAGATGAGACGCAGACGACCGGAACGGATTCGCCGATCACAATCACATTTGATGATGATGACCCGGACACGGCGACCCTCACCGTCACCAACACGCTCGACCCTGTTTCCCCCACCGGCGTCGTTCTGCGCGTCGCCCCGTATGTCCTGATGCTCGCGGCCGGCGTGGTGCTCCTGGTGCTGGCCCTGCGCCGCAGGAGCGCGAAGCGGCGGGACCGCGACGACGAGTAACCCCGGCACAACACTCCCGGAGGCTGCCTGAAAACCTGACAGGCAGCCTCCTTTTCGGTGAGGTGGCGCGCCGCGCGGCCGGGGGAAACGCCGCGCGCTCGCTTGCATTTTGGCCGCGCCTATGGTATACTTGGAGCGCAGGCCGGAGTGGTGGAATTGGCAGACGCAACGGATTCAAAATCCGTCGCTGGCAACAGCATGCGGGTTCGACCCCCGCCTTCGGCACGCTGATGCCCTCCCCGGCGCGGGAGGGTTTTTCTGTGGCGCGGCGGCGCGCGCTCCGGCAGACGGGAAGAAACCGCCCCCCTGGCTCGTTCTGTGGGCGGGAAAGCCTTTCCGCCGCAGTTGCGCCGCGCTGCAAAGTGTGGTAGAATGCGAGCGGAACACCGCCCGGCGGCGCCCCATTCTCTGTTTATTCGGGCTTTCCGACGGCCGGGAACCGATCAAAGAAAAAACGCAAGGAACAGCGCGCCCGCGCGGCGCGGATAAAGGAGTAAGCTTATGTCCCAGCAGCCCAATCGGCGCACCCGCCAGCGGGAGACCCAGCCGGCGCCACGGCCCAGGAAGAAGAGCCGGGCCGTGCTGATTTTTCCGCTCGCCGTGCTGGCCGCGGCCATGGCCCTGCTCGTGCTGGTCACGCCCAAGCACCCGGAGACCCGCGCCTACTATACGCCGGGCACGGAGAGCGGCGTGGTCGAGGGCCTCGCGGCGCAGGACACCCAGTACCAGGGCCTGCGCATCAGCGAAATCATGCCCTCCAACCACACCGCCGTGCCGGACGAGAACGGCGCTTTTGGCGACTGGGTGGAGATCTGGAACAGCTCCGACCACGCGATCAACATGCAGGGCGTGGGCCTGAGCGACCGCGGCGATTCCATCCGCTTCATCTTTCCGGCCATCACGCTGGAGAGCGAGGGCCGCGTCATCGTCTTCTGCGACAACACCAACCAGGTGGACAGCGGCCGCCCGCTGCACGCAAAGTTCAAGCTCTCCTCCGTCGGTGAGTCGGTGTACCTCTATGACCCCAACGCCTTCCTGATCGACTCGGTCTCCTACCACATCCTGGGCAGCGATACGTCCTGGGCGCTGGGGGAGAACGGCAGCTTCAGCGAGGTCGCCTATTATTCCCCCGGCTATCCGAACAGCCAGTCCGGCAACGAGGCCTACCGCCAGGACACCATGGTCAGCGACAGCGCGGTCATCATCAACGAGGTGATGGCGGACGCCAAGAGCGGCCTGCCCGACGAGGACGGCGAGTTCAGCGACTGGGTGGAGCTCTACAACACGACCGACCAGGTGATCAGCCTGGACAATTTCGCGCTCTCCGACAAGGAATCGAAGCCGCTGAAGTGGCGCTTTCCGGAGGGCGCTGTCATCGCGCCGCACGGTTACTACATCGTGTTCTGCTCCGGCAAGGACCGCCGGGATGACCCCGCGGGCGTGCCGCACAGCAACTTCCGCATCAGCGCGGAGCACGACACGGTGGTGCTGGCGGATTCGCGCGGCCGCATCATGGACCGCGTGACCATCGACAACCTGCCCGAGGACGCGACCTGGGCGCGCGAGCCCAACGGCCTGTTCACCGTGCACACGATGGGCACGCCGGGGCGCGACAACAGCGACGTCATCGGCGCGGACCAGGACATGCGGCGGCGCAACACGCTGGGCCTCTACATCTCCGAGGTCATGGCCTCCAACGACGCGACCAAGGTGCTGGACGAGGCGTCCTTCGTGGACTGGGTGGAGATTTACAACGCCTCCGGCGAGACGGTGGACCTGGGCGGCTACGGCCTGAGCGATCACATCAACAGGCCGCGCCGCTGGCAGTTTCCCGCCGGCACGCGCATCGGCCCGGGCGAATACAAGGTGATCCTGTGCGACGGCGGCAATTCCACCAAGGCGGCCGCTGTGCTGCACACCAATTTCAAGGTGCGGCGCGCGGGCGGCGAGACGGTCTGCCTGAGCGATCCCGAGGGACACGTGCTGGACAAGCTGGTGCTGCCCGCCATCCCCACAGACATCTCCTACGGGCGCACCTTCGGCACGCTTGGTTTTTTTTATTATGATGCGCCGACCCCGGGCGCGCAGAACAGCGCCACGGGCTTCAGGGGCTACGCGGAGATGCCGTCCTTCACGGTGGCGCCGGGCCTGTATTACACGACGATCTCCACGGCCATCAACGTGCCGCAGGGCTGCACCGTGTATTACACGACGGACGGCTCCATTCCGAACCAGACCTCCACGGTCTATCAGGGCGAGGAGATTGAGCTGAACTTCACGGGCGTCCTGCGCGCGCGGGCCTATTCGGACAGCGGGCTGGAGATCCGCCCCTCGGACATCCTCACCGGCTCCTATTTCATCAACGCCTACCACACGCTGCCCATCGTCTCCCTGGTGTGCGACCCGGACGTGCTCTGGAATCCCACCAACGGCATGCTGGTCACGGGCGACAACGTGGTGAAGGAGGCCGGCAAGCTCCCCTTCAAGAATACGATCTACCGCGAATTCGGCAAGGCCTTCTACCGCGACGTGCACGTGGAGTTCTACCAGCTGGACGGCACGCAGGTGCTGAACCAGGATGCCGGCTTCAAGCTGATGGGCGACTATTCGCTGGACATGCCGCAGAAGAGCATGAAGTTCCGCGCCAAGTCGCTCTACGGCGCGAAGACCTTCCCGGCCAAGCTCTTCGAGGACAGGCCCTACACGGAGTACAAGTCCTTCGTCCTGCGCAACAGCGGCAACGACTGCATGTGGACGCGCCTGCAGGACGGCTTCCAGTCCCGCCTGCTGGATTTCTATGGAACCTCCATCATTCACCAGGCGTGGAACCCGGTCGTCGTCTATATCAACGGCATCTACTGGGGCCACATGAACATGCGCGAGCGCGTCGACCGCTTCTTCGTGGCCCAGCACGAGGGGCTTGAGCTCAGCGAGGCCGACCAGATGGTGATCCTCCAGGCCAGCGGCTCGCTGAAATACGGCGTGCGCAGCGACCGCAAGGAGTGGCAGGCCTTCATCGCGAAGATCAAGAAGAGCAATCCCGCGAAGAATCCGGAGGACCTGCAGTACATCCTGGACAACGTGGATGTGGACAACCTCTTCGAGTACATGGCGCTGGAGATGTTCATGGGCAACTCCGACATCGGCAACACGCGCTTCTACCGCCTCAAAGGCGCGGACAGCAAGTGGCGCTGGATCTGGTACGACTCGGACTACGGCCTGTTCATGTCCAGCTTCGACAGCCCGAAGAGCTACACCAAGGCCAGCGGCATGGGCCAGATGAAGATCGACAACACGGTCTTCCGTGCGCTGCTCTCCGTGCCGGAATACAAGGACAAGTTCCTCACGCGGCTGGGCGACATCTTCAAGAAGCTCACCTCGGAGAATATGCTTGCGGTGCTGGAGCCGCTGGTGCAGCAGATCCAGCCCGAGATGCAGCTGCACTGGAACCGCTGGGGCGAGGAGAACGACAAGATGGTCATCTCCGAGGTGCCCACCACGGCCGACGGCGCTTACCGCTACTGGGAGAGCCGCGTGGAGCGCCTGCGCAACGTGTGCCGCAAGCGGCCGCGCCTGCTGTGGGGCTACATCAAGGACGCCTTCAGCCTGAGCAACGCGGATATGTTCCTCTATTTCGGCGCGCAGCCGGAATTCGCGGAGGGCGCCTACTGATCTGCGGGACAGGAAGCCTTGTCCCAATCCCCAATCTGTGCTATGATATGCCCATACCAACGACCGAACACGGAGGAAACCGCTTATGATTTCTGTCGCGCTTGCGGATACGATCAACGCCAAGTCGATCCTGCAGAACAATTCCAGCCTGAGCGAATACTTTGCCCAGCAGTTTGAACACCTCACGCCCTTCAATGTGCTGGTCGCGCTGGTGATGGGGCTGGCGATGGGTCTGCTCGTCGCCTTTACCTACAAGAAGTGCTACCGCGGCGTGCTCTACAGCCCGAACTTCTCCCTCACCCTCGTGATGCTGACGCTCATCACGACGCCCGTGGTCATGTGCATCAAGAGCGACATCTCCCTCTCCATGGGCATGGTCGGCGCGCTCTCCATCGTGCGCTTCCGCACCGCCGTGAAGGAGCCGCTCGACACGGCCTACATGTTCTGGGCGCTGACGATGGGCATCCTGCTCGGCGCGGGATTGTATATCGTCGCGCTGGCGGTGGCCCTGGGCATCTCGGTGATCCTGTTCGTGCTGACCTTCGTGCACTTCACGAATCCCAACAACTACCTGCTGGTCGTGCACTATGACGAGGCCGCCGAGCTGGATATCCAGGAGATGCTGCGCCGCCTGGTCAAGCACCGCCGACTGCGCTCCAAGACCGTGACGCGCACCGGCTCGGAGTTGACCGTTGAGGTGCGGCTGGACAACCGCCAGGATCTGGTGGCAGCCGTGCTCGGGATTGAGGGCGTCTATGACGCGACCCTCGTCGCCTGCCAGACGGAAGCTGGAGCTTAAGCCCTCCGCAGGAGCGCTCTTTGCAGGGGTCCGGGGGAGATTTCTCGGAGAGAAATCTCCCCCGGCGCGTTTCTTGAACCCCCTTCCCGTCGGGAAGGGGGCAGGGGGATGGGCGCAATTGCCCGAGACAGCAGGATAATCGATTGCGAGGTAACCGCCATGAAACACTTCCTCGTTCTGAATGGTCCCAACATCAACCTGACCGGTATCCGCGAAAAGAACGTCTATGGCGATCAGAACTATGATACGCTGGTTCAGAAGATCGCCCGCGAGGCCGACCGCCTCGAATGCCGCGTGGATTGCTTCCAGTCCAACCATGAGGGCGCGCTGATCGACGCGATTCAGAAAGCCTGGGCGGACGGCATGGACGGCATCATCTTCAACCCCGGCGGCTACACGCACACCTCCGTCGCCCTGCGCGACGCCATCGCCTCCGTGCCGATCCCGACCGTTGAGGTGCACATGAGCAATATCCATGCCCGCGAGAGCTTCCGCCACGTCTCGATGACGGCCGCCTCCTGCGTCGGGCAGATCGTCGGCTTCGGCTTCGACGGCTATCTCATGGCCCTGCGCTATCTCGCGGGGAGAGACGACTGAGCTATGCAGCGCACGTTCACGGGGCGTGCGCTTTCTTCATGCTGGTTTTCCCGCGACCGACCGAAAGGAGACCTCCCATGGCTGAGCGGCAGCGCCTGACCCACGGCTTTCCGCCCTTTTACCGCCCGGACTCCCGCCTGCTGATTCTCGGCAGCTTTCCTTCGGTCAAGTCCAGGGCGCAGGCGTTTTTCTACGGGCATCCGCAGAACCGCTTCTGGCCGGTGATGGCGCGGCTGTGCGGGGAGGATACGCCTCTGACCGTGCCCGAGCGCGCGGCCTTTCTGGAGCGAAACCGCATCGCCCTGTACGACGTGATCGAGGCGTGCAGCATCGTCGGCTCCTCGGACAGCTCCATCCGCGACGTGGAGCCGGCCGAGCTGCGCCCGATCCTCGACGGCAGCCAGGTGGGCCGCCGTATCTTCGTCAACGGCAAGACCGCGGCGCGCCTGTATGAAAAGTACCTGCTGCCAAGCCTGGGCATCGAAGCCACCTGTCTGCCCTCCTCCAGCCCCGCCAACGCGGTGTTTTCCCTGGACAGACTGACTGAGGTCTGGGGGCAGGCGCTGGGAACGGCACTTTGCCTGTAAGGAGGTACACGCGATGAGCTCAGATCAGAACCTGCCGAACGCTCAGGAGCTTCCCTCCTGGACCCTGAACTCCCGCCTCTTCGACGAGGAGCGCATGTACGCCTACGTGCAATCCAAGGCGCAGAGCCTGGGCCTCCCCCAAACCCTGGCGGCCCTGCCCTTCGCCTGCGAAAAGCACCGGGGCCAGGTGCGCAAGGCCAGCGAGCCCATCCCCTACATCATCCATCCGCTGACCCTCGCCTGCCACGCCCTGGCGATGAACCTGACGGACGACGACCTGCTGGCGGCGCTGCTGCTCCACGACGTGGTGGAGGACACGGGCACGCCCCTGTCCGAGCTGCCCGTGGGCGACAGGGTTCGGGAGATCGTGGCGCTGGTGTCCTACAACACCTACCCGGGGGAGAAGGAGGCCATCAAGGCCGAGTATTACGCCCACATTGTCGGGGACGCCACCGCCGCCCTGGTCAAGTGCATCGACCGGTGCAACAACCTCTCCGGCATGGCGGACGGTTTTGACAGAGGGAAGATGGCCTCCTACATCCGGCAGACGGAGAAGGATATCCTGCCCCTGCTGAGCGTGGTGAAGGCGGAGCCAGCCTACAACAGCGCCGCCTAGCTGCTGCGCTACCAGATGACCGCCCTGCTGGAGATGGCGAAGCGGATGCTCTGAGAGGGCCGGCGCACCCTTGGACTCACGAAAGTTTGCACGATAGCGTGCAAACTTTTGCTGTTTTGGCGATTCTTTGCACGATAGTGTGCAAAAAAACAGGAACGCGGCGGCTGCCGGTTCCTGCTTTCCGGGAGATGGATACCCCCTCACTTCACGGTGTTCTGTTCCTCGAGCAGCGCCTGGACGCGCCCGAAGTAGCGCTCCACCTCGTCGTCTGTCAGCTTCATGCGCTTCTGGAGCATGCCGACGATCTTCTTCGGGCGGACGCGGGCATAGTATTTCGTCGCGTTGACATTGGTGCGCCAGCGCTTCATGGTCAGGTAGGGCCAGCGCTTGTTCTGCCGCGGAAGCAGCTCCTCCAGGATGGCCTCCCACGGGGCGAACTTGCTCTCCACATAGGGCCAGAGGAAGGAGGTCTCCAGCACCTCCGCGAAGCGGGTGAGGAAGCGGTCCTTCATCTCCGGCACCTTGATCAGGGCGTTCAGCGGCTCGTGGCGGAAGCCGTTGATGGTGCCCTTCACGTCCTTGATGTAGTATTCCAGGGGCGTGATCTCGCTGTCCGAGCCGGAGCCGAAGCTCGCCTCCACGTCGAAGAGCAGGTACTTCCACTTGCCGCCCGGGACGCGGTAGACGCGCACATTCGTGATGTCCGTGTTGCCGGAGATGATCTCGTAGCTCGCGTGGGTGAAGAGGCTGTCGACGTCCAGCCGGTCGGTCACGTAGGCCAGGTTGCCGTCCTCGTTGAGATCCTTCGTCTTGCAGAAGTCGCACAGCTCCACCCAGTCGGCGTTGCTGCCGTTCTGCACGAAGCGGTCGGAGCCCGTGCGGCCCAGCACGTCGATGGCGTCCACCGCGGCCTCCTGGTCGAGGTCAATGCCCTCCCACTGGGCGACCATGTACTTGTTGATCTTCTCGCGCAGGTTGTAGTGGCCCCAGTATTCGCCGTTGATGAAGAGCACCATGGGCCGCGCGTCCTGGTAGCACAGGTCGAGGTTTTCCGCCAGGGAGGTGAAGACGACGTCGCGCAGGCGCTCGGAGTAGGCGTCGGAGTTCGTCGAGCGTAGCAGCAGGGCCTTGTACTTGTCGTAATCGCGGTTGGGGAAGGGGTTGAAGTTGAAGTAATCCTCCCCCCAGGCCTTGCGGGCGTAGACGGCGATGGACTTCTGCGCGTTCTGCTTGGCGGAGTGCCCGGCGGTGGTGAAGGTGCCCATCTGGCTGATGATGAGCTGTCCGTTCTCGTCGAAATACTCGATGCTGGTCGGGTACTCCCAGTCCTTGTCGTAATTGGGGATGGAGCCGGTTCCCTTGACCAGGGCGCCGGTCTTTTTGTTGAAGAGATACTTGTCGTCGGTGACGAGGCTCACCACGGCGACAGGCAGCGGGTCGTCGATGAAATAGGTCGCGCTGACCGTGGCGGAGGGCACCTTGCCCTCAGCGAAGGCGCGCACGCGCAGGGGCGTCGTCTTGTCGAGGCTCAGGCCGTCCGCGGGAAAGGCCTTGGATTTCTCCGTCGGGGTCGCGCCGTTGATTGTGTAGCGCAGGGCGCTCCCCGCGGGCGCGGCCGCCGTGACGGTGACGCTGCCCTCGTAGAAGCCGGCGGTGGTTTCAATCGCCGGCGTTTCGACGCGCGCGGGATAGGCGTTCTTCCCGTTCTTCTTGCCAGGGGTGGCCTCCTCGAAGTAGCCGGCCTCGCCGCCATCCGCGGGCAGGCCCCAGGAGATGTTGCCGAATTGCTCCGGGAACTCCATGGTGTCCACGAGCGCGCCGTCCGCGTCGGACAGCAGCACCTGGTCGCCCTTGGAGGCACTGAGCTTGAAGTCCGCGTACAGCACGCCCTTCGTGCCCGGCAAGGGGTCGTCCCCGATGCACTGGACCACGAGGTAACCGTCCTTTTTGAGCTTCGTGCCTTCCGGGAAGCTCCAGCGCAGCGGCTGCTTCTTGCTGTCGCTCAGATGCCAGCCGCTGAGGTTCACGGCCTTGCCGCTCACGTTGTGCAGCTCCACCCAGTCGTAGGCGTGGCCGTTCTCCCAGGTGCCGTTGGAGGCCATGACCTCGCTGATGACGACGGCGGCCCCGGACGCGGCTTCGGCGGCCTGCAGGGGCAGCGCGGCGGCGAGCGGAAGGATCAGCGCCAGCGTCATAAGGAGCGATAAAGCGCGGCGCGCGTCAGAAATAATGGAATGATTCATCCGGAATTGCACCCCCTTTGCGGTATGGTGGCATTGTACCATGAATCGGGGAAAGGCACAAGCCGGGACAGCGCTGCCGCCGTCCCGCAGCGGCGGGGGAGAGGACGCAAAAAAGCCCGGCGTCTCATCGCGAGCGCCGGGCTTTTGCGCACTGTTCGTTTTGCGGATCAGATCATCTTGTCCGCCACCAGCAGGAAGTGGCTGATCTTAGAAATCAGGGTGGGGTCCTGCTGGAAGGTCCACGCGCCGACCTTGTAGAGCGGATTCTGCAGGCTGCATTCGGGGAGGATGCGCTTCACCGTCTCGATGGTCTCGTTCCACTCCTCGGGCGCCTTGTCGCGGCCGATGTGCTCGATCTTGCCGAGCACGTTGCAGGCCAGGGGAAGCACCGAGTCGTTGGCGAGGCCGACGAGCTCCGGGTGGTGCTCCCGCATGTACTGGGCCGTGTTCATGCGCACGTGGATGCCGTCCATGTGCCGCCGGATGTCCAGGCTCGTGGAGAGCGAGCCGGAGCGCACCATGTAGTGGTAGACCACGCGGTTGACCACCGCGCAGCTGCCCGCGGCCTCCAGGAGGTAGGGCATCACATAGATGTCCTCATAGATCACCCCGACCGGGAAACGCACGTGCTCGAACACGTCGCGGCGGAAGAGCTTCGTCCACATGTGGTTGAGGTTGACGCCGTGGGTGAGGAAGTACTTCTGCGCGTCGTCCACCGTGCGCAGAACCGCGGGATGCGCGCCGACGCGCCGCTCGAGCGTGCCGTGGCTGCCCTTGTGACACTCGTTGTAAGCGCCCATCGCGATGGCGGTGTGATGCTTCTTCGCGGCCAGGTAGAGGGTCTCGATCGCCTTGGGCGGCATCTCGTCGTCGCTGTCGGCAAAGCCGATCCATTCGCCGCTGGCCGCCTCCAGACCCGCGTTGCGCGCGGCGGAAGCCCCGCCGTTGGGCACCTGGATCATGCGGAAGCGCCGATCCAGCTCCACATATTCACGCAGGATGCCGGCAGTCGCATCCGTGCTGCCGTCATCGATCATCAGAATTTCCAGGTTGCGGTAGGTCTGCTTCCGAACAGACTCCAGCGTATGCCGGATATACTGCTCCGTGTTGTACACGGGCATGATGATGCTGATCAGCGGCAGATGTTCGCCAGCCCCCAAAAGGGACGACTTTGCCATACCTTCACCTCCAAGTGCCCTGCTATTCTACCAGAGGGGAAGGAAAAAAGCAAGGTGATATTTCCCGGGCGCGCGCACACTGGACAGAAAGGGACAGAAAGGGACAGAAAGGAAAGCCTCCCGCGGCGGGGAAGCGCGGCATCCGCCAGGGTCTCACTGCTTCTCCCGGAAGGTGACCTCCGCGTCCCCGCTGCCGAGCGCCTCCGCCAGCCCCTCGGGGGAAAGGACGCGCCCGATGTCCGTGTAGGTGTAGCCCGTCTGGAAGGTCTCGTAGAACAGCACCACGCAGCTTCCGCCGAACAGGCGGATGTCGCCGGCCTCGATGGTGCCGGGACAATAGCTGTCGGTCGGCAGACTGTCGGACAGGTAATGGTATTTCTCGTTGCCGTTCAGCTCCTCCATGTCCAGCGTCATGGGCAGGAAGCTGCGGAAGGCGGCCGCGGCCTCGCTGTCCGCGAGCGCGACATCATAGACGGCGGAACCGATCTGCATTTCAATGGTGTTCATGGCTTTCTCCTTGTAAGCGGCTGTGAGACGGGCGGTCAGCGCCCAGAAATCCTCGTCGCCGGTGAGATGATAGTTGACCCGTCCGCCGTCCGCGCTCAGCCAGTGCGCCTCAAACAGCGCGCTGAAGCGCGAACCGTCGCTGAGGGTGAAGACGATCTGTGGGTACCAGTCCGTGACGGATTCGCCGCAGACGCCTGCCAGCCCCATCTTCCGCAGCGCGTCCCAGAGCGCCTGGGTCTCTTCCGGGTCCTCCGTGCGGAATTCGCTGACAGAGAAGCCGAGGCCCTCCGTGTAATCCGCCGAGGCGATGGAAGCGCCCGCGTCCAGCGCCTCCTGCATGGCGTCAAGGCCGGTGAGGGAGAGAAAGGCCGGTTCGCTCTCCGTGCGGCCGGATGCGGCTGAAGCCAGCAGCAGAACCGCGGACAGGAGCAGGATCAGAAAGCGTCGCATCACCTGACACCTCCGGTGAAGATTTCGCGAAGGCCGCGCGGGCCGGGGGAGGGGAATAGCCCTTCGCGGACACGCCGCGCGTCTTCTGTCTGGATACAGCTGCATTTTATCATCGGAGCGGACGCTTGGCAAGAGCGGCCTGCGTTCCCGACCGCGGCCTGCGCCGGCCTCCTGCCGGACGCTGAAAAAAGACCTTGACGAAAGTCCCGCTTTTTGTTATACTCTTCATGCTGGTTCATGGAGAGATGGCCGAGCGGTTGAAGGCGCTGGTCTTGAAAACCAGTGATGTCGAAAGGCACCGGGGGTTCGAATCCCTCTCTCTCCGCCAGCTTCATACTTGGTTTGGAGAAGTACCCAAGTGGCCGAAGGGGCTCCCCTGCTAAGGGAGTAGTGTGGGTAACCGCAGCCCGGGTTCAAATCCCGGCTTCTCCGCATAGATCCTCGAAGACATCAGGTTTTCGGGGGTTTTTTCTTATGCTTTTTGCGGATGGAGAACAGAGGCGCTTTTTGTCTGCTGGCCACACAATCGCATGACGCGATTGTGGTGAAAGCATACGAAAACCGGGAATCCCTCTTCACGAGGACTGAAATGAAGGGCATACGTATGGAAACATCAGAAGTATATACGAACGCAATGATCCTGCGCAGACGCTGCGCAGCTGGACAAAAAATGGCGATGAAGTCACGATCTACTACAGAGACAAAAAAATGCTCAACGAGTGGGGAGATCAGATCACGACTGATGCCGATTCACTCATTGAGACTATGCTGAGTATACAGCAAAATACGGGCGCTGACAATGGAAAAAACGGAAAACATGAAAAATATGGCCTGGTCGACATCGACGACCACGACGACACGACGGCGCGGCTGATCCGGGAGAACAACGACCTGGGCGAGACGCTGGCGGCGCAGGAGACGCTGACCGGCGCTTCGCCGTCCTTTGGGTTTCTATTTCTTTCCCAGATCCCTCTTCGCCGGGAAGCCGTACGCGCTCTCCGCGCTGGAGGCCGACACCAACCGGATGCAGGAGACGTACGACACGCTGCACGCCTACATGGAGGCCATGGGCGAGAACGAGGCGTGGAGGGAAGAGGGAGGGGAGAACCGGACACGGTACAGCATCCAAGAGCTGGAAGATGGGACGCGATATGTAGAAATCGATACAAAACAGAAGTTCTTTGACATTATTGATCCAAAGGACTATGCGAAGAATGTTAAGAAGATCATCGTGAAATTATTTGCAGACGATACGTATGACATCGGTGGCAAAACATCCGTAACGCATGCATCTGCAAAAGAGTACGCTTATCCAAAGGCGAGAACGAAAAAGAACATCAAGAACGCGAAAATGCGCGCTTCTGTCGAACTGGATAAGCTGTTGGAGGTAAGCAGATTTGAGAAGCATGAGAATGATAATAGCACGCATTCTGAAGCTGTTGGAGGATGGGATTATTACATAACACTGTTCAAAGTTGGTAAACGCTGGTATCAAGGGAAAGTGAATATAAAGATCACAGAAAATGGCCGGGAGTTTCATGATATAACAAAAATTCGAGATGTAACCGGTGATCAACCAGCTTACGGAACTGGTGCCGGTAACACCTCTAACGGCAGCCAAGGCCCTCAAGCCCGTAACGTCTTGATCCAAGGCGCCGCTGAAAATAGTATACAGCAAGACAGCGGCGATGACAATGGCGAAAACGGAAAACATGAAAAATATGGCCTGGTCGACATCGACGACCACGACGACACGACGGCGCGGCTGATCCGGGAGAACAACGACCTGGGCGAGACGCTGGCGGCGCAGGAGACGCTGATCGGCGCATCGCCGTCCTCAGGTTTTTATTCCTTTACGGAAAGATGGCCGTGGTGCTCCTGGAAGCAAAACTCGACAAAACCGGACGTGCAGACGAATACCTGTATGTTGAAAAAGTTTCGTTTATGACAAATGAAGCGGTATCGGATGCTGCTGCAACCGGAGGCTCCATCCTTACGGACGAGGAACACCGGAAAGAATTACGCAGCAGGCCATCCGATACCGCTACAGAAAAGGTATCACGGCTGCTTGAATATGTCAATACCGAACAGATCAAAAACTTCGATAAAGAGGGCCAGAAAAACAAAACTATGAGTTTCTCCCTGGTCGACATCGACGGGCACGACGCCTCCACGGCACGGCTGATCCGGGCCAACAGCAACCTGGGCGAGGCGCAGATCGGCGCAGAGCCGCCCTCCGCGTTTTTACGCCTTTCTCAAATCCCTCTTCGCCGGGAAGCCATAAGCGCTCTCCGCGCTGTCCACGGCGCGCAGAATGGCCTCGCTGATGACCTCCGCCGCGAGCGCGCCGACCAGATCCTGGTCCGCCTGCACGCCGCCCACGGAGACCGCGTAGATGCTGTCGCCGTCCGCGGTGGTATGCACCGGGCGGATGGAGCGGGCCATACCGTCGTGGCCCATGCCCGCGATCTTGCACAGCTGCGTCTTGGCGAAGGCGGCGTTGGTCACGATGACGGCCAGGGTCGTATTGCCGACGAAGCGGTTGTCCACGGCGTCAATGGCGGCCTTCATCTGCTCCGATGTGCTGCGCAGGGCGGTCTTGTCTGCGGTCAGCAGCCCCGCGACCTGCTCGCCGGTCTTCCAGTCGTACACGTCGCCAAGGGCGTTGACCACGACGAGGGCCCCGACCTGCAGCGCTCCGATCTGCACCGCGCAGCTGCCGATGCCCGTCTTCATGCAGGTGTCCATCCCGGCGATTTTGCCGACCGTCGCGCCGCAGCCGACGCCGAAGTTGCCGTCGCGGTAGTTCGGGGCATCCAGGGCGAGGCGCGTGGCCTCATAGCCCATGGCGGCGTCCGGGCGGACGAAGGCGTCGCCGACCGTCAGGTCGAAGATGTCCGCCTGCGCCACCAGCGGCACTTTGGTCACGCCCACGTCGAAGCCGATGCCGCGCTCCTCCAGGCAGGCCATCACGCCGTTCGCCGTGCCCAGGCCGAAGGCGCTGCCGCCCGCCAGCACGATCGCGTGGATGGACTGCGCGGCCATCAGCGGATTCAGCAGCTGGCTCTCCCGCGAGGCGGGGCCACCGCCGCGCACGTCCAGACCGGCGCGCATGCCCCCGGGGCAGACAAGGACGGTGCAGCCCGTGCCCGCCTCGACGTTCTCCACCTGGCCGATGCCGATCCCGGCGATGTCCGTGACGCGGATCCCGCGCTGCCGGCTGTTCTCCCGCTTGTCCATATCGATTCCCTCCGCATACGCTTTTTGGCCGGACGCCCCCGGACAGACCCGGGAGGACGGCCGTGATGCGGCGCGGCCCCCCCGATGGCTTTCCGCACGGCGGATGCTCCGCGCCCCGCGGGCGGATGATACGGCTGATTTCTCCGCGCCGCGCCCGACGTTCCCATTATAGCACACCTTCCTTCACGCGCAACCGCGGGACGGGGCGGGGCTGGAAGAAAGCCCTTTTCTTCCTTATTATATTCTTTCCGCCGGAAAAGCTCCGGCGCACCCCTTCCCAAGGGCGTGAAAACATGGTAGAATGCAGGAGGAAGAAGCGTTATGCGCGGCGAGCCGCGCGGTATACATCAAAGGAGGAACGTGGATTGAAGACTGATATCGTCGTGATCGGTGCGGGCGTCACGGGCTGCGCCGTGGCGCGGATGCTCAGCCGCTACGACGCGCGGGTGACCGTGCTTGAGCGCGGCTGCGACTGCGCCGAGGGCGCGAGCAAGGCCAACAGCGGCATCGTGCACGCGGGCTTTGACGCGGTGCCCGGCACCAAAAAGGCCCTCTACAACGTGCGCGGCGCGCAGATGTACGAGGCCCTGGCGAAGGAACTGGGCGTGCCCTACCGCCGCAACGGCGCGCTGGTGGTGGCCTTCAGCGAGGAGGAGCGTCCTGTGCTGGAGGAGCTGCTGGTGCAGGGCGAGCAGAACGGGGTGCAGGGCCTGCATATCATCGAGCACGACGAGCTGCTCAAGATGGAGCCCCGGCTGAACCCCGAGGCCGTCTGCGCGCTGTGGGCGCCCACGAGCGGCCTGGTCAGCCCCTATGAGATGACCTACGCCCTGGCGGATCACGCGGCGGTGAACGGCGTGGAGTTCGTGTTCGACACGAACGTGACCGGCCTGAAGCGCGAGGACGGCAGGTGGATCGTGGAGACGGACGGCGAGACCTGGGAGGCCAAGGCCGTCGTGAACTGCGCGGGCTGCGGGGCGGACGTCCTGCACAACGCGATCAGCGACGAGAAGATTCAGATCATTCCCCGCCGCGGACAGTACGACATCCTGGATCACCCGGACGCGCTGCCCTTTGAGCGCACAATGTTCCAGTGCCCCTCCAAGATGGGCAAGGGCATCCTGGTCGCCCCGACCGTGCACCGCAACGTGCTGCTCGGCCCGACCGCCGAGGACATCCCGGACGAGCGCGACAACAGCACCACCGCGGAGGGCCTGGCCGAGGTCAGCCGCGTGGCCGCGAAGACCTGGCCGGGCATCAGCCTGCGCACGGTCATCACCAATTTCTCCGGCGTCCGCGCGCACGAGGCCAAGGGCGACTTTGTGATCGGCGCTGTGCCCGGCGCCGAGATGGCCTGGGAGGCCGCCGGCATCGAGAGCCCCGGCCTGTCCGCCGCGCCGGCCATCGGCGAAGCGCTGGCGGAGATGATCGCCGCCGGCATGGGCCTGGAAAAGAAGGCCGAATGGAAGAGCGCGCCCGTGCGCCCGAAGCCCTTCAACGAGATGAACGAGGCGGAGCGCGCCGCGGCTGTGCAGGCCGATCCCGAGAACGGACACATCATCTGCCGCTGCGAGGTCGTGACCGAGGCGGAGATCCGCGCGGCCATCCGCCGCCCCGTCGGCGCGAAGACGATCGATGGCGTGAAGCGGCGCACCCGCGCGGGCATGGGCCGCTGCCAGGGCGGCTTCTGCTCGCCGCGCGTGGCGGAGATCCTCGCCGAGGAGCTGGCCATGCCGCTCGGCGCCGTCACCAAGGACGGCCACGGCAGCGAACTGCTCACCGGCACGGTACACGGCGCGATGGAGGAGGCGGCAAAGGCATGAACATCAAAAAGGATCTGGTGATTGTGGGCGGCGGCCCCGCGGGTCTTGCGGCCGCCATCGGCGCGCGCGAGGCCGGTATTGAGGATCTGGTGATCCTGGAGCGCGAGCACCAGGCGGGCGGCATTCTCCGCCAGTGCATCCACAACGGCTTCGGCCTGCACCGCTTCGGCGAGGAGCTGACCGGCCCGGAATACGCCCAGCGCGACATCAACCGCGCCGAGGAGCTGGGGCTGGACATCCGCTGCGACACCACGGTGCTCTCCGTGGACGCCGACCGCCGGGTGACCTGCGTGAGCGCCGAGCGCGGCGTGGAGGTCTTTGAGGCCGGCGCGGTGGTGCTGGCCATGGGCTGCAGGGAGCGTCCCCGCGGAGCCCTGGGCACGCCCGGCACGCGCTGCGCGGGCGTCTACACCGCCGGCACGGCTCAGCGCTTTGTGAACCTGATGGGCGAGATGCCCGGCAAGCGCGTGGTTATCCTCGGCAGCGGCGACATCGGCCTGATCATGGCCCGCCGCATGACGCTGCAGGGCGCGAAGGTGCTGGCCTGCGTGGAGCTGATGCCCTATTCCTCCGGCCTCAACCGGAACATCGTGCAGTGCCTGGAGGACTACGATATCCCGCTGTACCTGAGCCACACGGTGACCGCCATCGAGGGCCGCGAGCGCCTGACGGGCGTCACGGTCAGCGCGGTGGACGAGCGGCGCCGCCCGATCCCCGGCACAGAGAAGCACTTCGACTGCGACACGCTGCTCCTCTCCGTGGGCCTGATCCCGGAGAACGAGCTGAGCCGCGGCGCGGGTGTGGAGCTGTCGCCGGTGACCTCCGGCGCGGTGGTGGACGACAGCCTCGCCACCAGCATCCCCGGCGTGTTCGCCTGCGGCAACGTGCTGCACGTGCACGACCTGGTCGACCATGTCTCCAACGAGAGCTTCCTGGCCGGACGCGCGGCCGCGGAATTCATCCGCGAGGGCGCGAAGCAGACCGCGAGCGTGGCCGTGCTGGACGGCAAGGGCGTGCGAGGCGTGGTGCCCCAGCGCATCCGCCTCCAGGGCGACAGGAGCGTGGACGTCCAGCTGATGTTCCGCCCGGACGCGGTCTACAAGAACGCCACGGTCGTCGCCGAGTGCAACGGCGAGGTGCTGGCGAAGAAGCGCGCGATGATCTTCACCCCCGGTGAGATGGCGGTGCTGCCGCTCAAGGCCGATGCGCTCAAGGGCGTCACCGGCGACATCACCGTACGGATGGAAGCCTGAC
This sequence comes from uncultured Clostridia bacterium, assembly GCA_946543085.1. Lineage (GTDB taxonomy): Bacteria > Bacillota > Clostridia > Christensenellales > Aristaeellaceae > RUG11272. Next base: position 37,667 of record CAMNLM010000001.1, read on the forward strand.
GGAGGAACAGCGTATGACGGAACGAGTGATTACTTGTATCAACTGCCCCATGGGCTGTCGCATGACGGTGGCGCTGGAGGGCAATGAAGTGGTGAGCGTCACCGGCAACACCTGCAAGCGCGGCGATACCTACGCCCGGCAGGAGTGCACCGATCCCCAGCGGATGGTGACGGCGGTGGTGCAGGTGGAGGGCAGCGCGTGCCCGCTGTCCGTCAAGACCCGCACGCCGATCCCCAAGAACCGCATCCACGACTGCATGGCCGCCCTGGCGCAGGTGAAGCTGACCGCGCCCGTGCACGAGCACGACGTGGTAATCGCCAACGTCTGCGGCACCGGCGTGGACGTGATCGCGACCCGCAGCGTCTGAGCGGGGGAGGGGTCGGCTGGGAACGCCCGAAAGGACCTGAAAGGGTGCCCATTCCGTGCGGATGGGCATCTTTTTGCATCTTTAAAACAAAAGATTTACATCTGTGAAGGCTCTGTAAACGGGTACACAAATCACTCACAAATGGCGCGGCTGGTTACAATTGATGCCTGATAACACATCAACTGCTGTAACAATTGTGAATTGGGCCCGTCTGAACCGGAAATAGACATGCAAAATTTGGTCATCAAGTGCTGACAGACGCCCGGAATCGCGCAATTGTCAAAAATACGAAACGAATACGAAACATCTCAAAAGAATTCTTCATAAACGGTTGACAAAATTGCTCCCGTTGCTATAATATTCTCTGAAATCTGTTTGGCGCAGGTACCGTCCCTTGCAAGGCGGAGCCGTGACCATCATGAAAGGAAAGGTGAGTCAAGTGAGAAAGTTGCTTGCGATGCTGATCGCTCTGGCGATGCTCCTGCAGATGACCGGTCCGGTTTTTGCGGAAGCTGAACCCGCCGAAGTGCAGGAAGCGGTCATCGCGATGGCAGCCGACGCGGGCCTGACTGAACAGGAAGAAACCCCTGTAGCGCCCGAAGCTCCCGCCGAGCCCGAGGCCCAGGCCGCGTCAGAAGAAACTGTCGAGACGACAGAACCTGTTGTTGTAGTGGAGGAAGCTCCCGCCGCGCCTGCGGCCGTCGAAGCTCCCTCCGAGGAAGCTCCCGTAGTTGTGGAAGAGACGCCCGCAGCCCCTGAAGCCCCCGCGGCTGAGGAGGAGCTGCATCTGGACGTCGAGCCCGAAGCCGTGGAGACCGAGACTGCCGCGGAGCCCGTTGTGGTTCCGTTCGTGGCGACTGTCTCTGTCAAGGCTGAGAGCGAGACCGTGACCGAGGGTGAAAACATTGTCCTGACCGCGAAGGTCGAGACCGGTGTCGAGTACGCTGTGATCTGGGAAGCCCATGATCCCGCCGCCGATGTGGAGGGCGAGGAGCCTGTGTGGACCAAGGTCGCCGAGGGCGATACCTATACCTTTGCCGCCGATCCCGCGAAGGCTGCCGTGGAATACCGCGCCGTGGCTGTGCCCGCCGAGGGCGAAGGCCGCGCCGTGTCCGCGCCCGTGACCGTGGCTGTGGAAGCCAAGGCCGTGGAGGCCGTCGAGGTTGAGGCCGCTCCCGCCGAGGTCGAGACGGTTCCCGCCGAGGTCGAGGCCGCTCCCGCCGAGGTCGAGACGGTTCCCGCCGAGGTCGAGACCGCTCCCGCTGAGGTTGAGACGGTTCCCGCCGAGACCGAGCAGACCACTCCCGAAGCCCCCAAGGCTGACGACGCCGAAGAGACCAAGGACGAGACCGACGGCGAAGAGAGCGCTGTCGTCATCGACGTGAGCATCGGCGGCGAGGAAGGCGAGAAGGCCGAGGAAACCGCTGAGACCGAGGCGGCCGAAGACAGCGAAGAGCCCGTGGAAGGCGAAGAAGCCGCCGAGGGCGAGAACGCTGAAGACGGGGAAGTCGTCGAGGAAGAGGTCTCCGAGGAGGAGATCGTCGTCGAAGGCGCCGAGGATGCTTACGGCTCCAAGACCCTGCCCGTGAACTCCACGCCTGTCGCTGACCAGCTGAACAACGTCACCAAGACGAGTCAGATCTGGAAGATCACCACGACCACCGTGGGCAGCCTGAACGTGAACGTCGATCCGCAGACCATTATGGACAGCGGCATGACCATGACCGTGACCCTCTACAACGAGGACATGGGCAAGGTCATCGACGGCCCGAACACCGGCAGCGCCCGCGTGACGGCTGGCTTCAACTGGCTGGATGCCGGCACCTACTATGTGAAGGTGGAATCCTCCACATATCCGGCGCCCACCGGCATTCTGCCCTATACCATCGAGGCGAAGCAGAACGCCGCCGGCATCAATATGTCCAACAACCGCTCCCAGATGAACGCCTACGCCCTCAGCAATGATGTGGCGGTCACCGGCGCCTTCACCTGGCAGAGCGCGGTGGATCACTATGTGGCTTCTGATCCCGAGAGCGGCTGGGTCGACTATGCCCAGTTCACCCTGAGCAGCGCCAGCCGCGTGACGATCCAGATGACCAACTATATTCCCAAGTACCTGAAGGTGTGGCTGTTCAACGGCAACATCACCGAGAAGCTGGGCACCACACCGAGCTTCAACGTGGTTCCTGGCGCTGTGAACGCCGGCTGGGCAAGCATGCGCGAGGTCTATCTCGAAGCCGGCACCTATTTCCTGCGCATCGTTCCCGACGCGGCAGAAGCGCTGGGCAAGTATGAACTGCGCGTCAAGTGGGTTTCCTGCGAGGCGACCGAGGTTGAGCCCAATGGCGGCATCGGCAATCCCACCGCCATCAGCTACGGCCAGACCCACCGCGGCGTGCTGACCCTGACCGACGATACGGACTACTACCGCATCGTGACCGGCGCCGGCTACGCCCAGGAAGTGGATATCACTGTCAACGACGGCATGGGCATCAAGGTCTCCATCCTGGATGTCAATGAGCAGTTCGTGCAGTACAATTCCTTCGTGAAGGACGGCTATTACTATACCTCTCCCGCCGGCACCTGCGCGAACCCCGACCTGACGAACCCCTACAGCTTCCCGGCCGGCGGCAGCGAAGCCGACAAGAAGCAGGGCGTCTTCCATGTGAAGCTGCTCCCGAGCACCGCCTATTACATCAAGGTCGAGCGTCAGACCCCTGTCAGCTCCACCTGGACCGAAGGCACCACCATGCAGACCGGCGTGTATGACATCACGCTGACTGCCGACAAGACCGTGCAGAGCATGGCTGCGGCCGTGTTCGACAACTGGGCGGTCGTGACCGGCGATATGACCGACCGCTATCAGGCTGTGGCCCGCTTCACGAACCCCGCGCCTTCCTCCGCGCTGGACAACGGCTGCTGGGAAGTTGTGAACGCCACCACCGGCGCTGTGCTGACCCCCCTGCAGGATTACCGCATCCACGGTATTTCCACCACCAGCGGACAGCAGGGCTGGCTGCCCTTCCTGAACTACACCGGCCCGATCCCGAAGGAACAGCTCATCAACCACGTTGCGCTGGTCTCCGGGGACGTGTGGTCCGCGATCGTGGTCGACTTCATGCGGCCCAACGGCACCTACAGCGTGAAGGCCGGCGATCAGATCTACTTCCGCTTCATCATGAATGACACCGCGAAGAACCGCGAGCATCGCCACGCGAGCTTCAACGTGACCATCGGCGGCGGCACCTCCGTGCTGCGCGTGAACATGCCTGTCATCGACAGTGTGCCCGTCGGCACGCAGTTCACCGTGACGGCCGACCTGGCTGCCGGCAGCATCCCGAACCGCACCTATCTGTGGTGGATCGTGGACAGCGCGACCGGCAAGACGGTCGATACGCAGGTGACAACCGCGCCTGCCGCGACCTTCACGCCGACCTACACAGGCACGGTCTTCTGCCAGATGTTCTGGTGGGATCCGACCAAGGTCAACCCGATCACGGGTCTGGCAACCGGCTACTGGGAGTACAACACGAACCACGACTCCAGGAATAACAGCTCGCCGTACATGCAGTACCTGACCATCACCACGGGCATGGGCGTCTCCAGCGTTGTTCTGACCCAGAAGAACGCGACGACCCTGCACGTGAAGATGACCACGAACGTCAACCCGGTCTACACCAACTATGTGGTGTATCTGGACGGCGTGAAGCAGACCGACAGCTATTACTTCACCAACGGCACCAAGGAGTTTGACTTCACCATCTCCAACAGCGGCACCTATGTGGTGTACGGCCAGGCCTGGGATGGCGTGAGCGGCAGCTGGGTGACCGTGCCCTCCAACGCGGTGACTGTCGCGGCCGGCGACCACCTGTCCGCCATCACCGTGAGCTCCAACGCCGTGAGCCTGGGCGAGAGCGTCGCCTTCACCATGGTCTATACCGGCACGCTGAAGTCGACCCTCTTCCAGCTGTACTACTTCGAGACGAACCCCGGTGTTCCGACCCTGGTGGACAGCTTCGTCGGCACGCAGCCCGTGCACATCTTCGCGCTCAACAAGACCGGCTTCTACGCTGTGGTTGGCACCGCGACCTTCGCGAGCAAGATCGAGCAGAAGCAGAGCGAGCTGATCACCGTGACCAACAACAAGCCCTACGTGGTCGACGCCTCCGGCAACAAGATCACGGCCGGCACCACCACCAGCGCGATCATCATCTCCAACAAGAAGCCTGAGAAGCAGAAGAACGAGAAGGCCGTCTTCAGCATCAGCACCGGCGGCAGCGTGCCCACCAGCATCAAGTGGGAGCTGTATCGCAAGAGCGACAACAAGATGCTGATCTCCGACGTGAGCAACAAGAAGTCCTTCGTGCTGGATACCACCACGCTCGACGCCTACATGAACACCTCCGGCGGCAAGCAGATCAGCACCGACTTCTACGTGAAGGTGTATCTGTCCAGCGATCCCAAGTCGCCCTACACCTACGAATGGTGGCAGAGCGAAGACGTGACCGTCTATCTGCCCACCGCCCCCTCGACCTGATTTCCCGGCCTGAGCTGAGAAATCTCGATTGAAAGCAACCAACCCTATGCCAACCGGCCCTGTGCCGGTTGGCATTTTCTATGTGCGCGGGCATAGCGTGGCTTGAGCGGGGCGCATCCTGTTCCCTTGCATGGCTTTCTGTGTTCTTCGAGGGACGGCCCTTCAGGGGATCATAAAAGCCCCTCCCCGGAAGCGGGGAGGGGGTCTGAGAGAGGCGGCCACCGCTGGGTGTGCGCCTTTTATTCTTCGACAATATGCTGGGTCAGGCCGTTGATATAGATCGGGGTCAGCTCCGCCTGGATCAGCGGGCGGGCGTAGGCCAGGAACTCCGGCAGCATGTCCGTGCGGGCGTCGTTGATCCACTCCACGGGCACCTTCTTCTCGAAGTTGGCGACGTCATTGATGTCGACCAGCTCCGTCGTGCACTGGTAGGGATCGTTGGAGAGGCGCTTCAGGGCGACCATCTTGCCGGTCACGCCCTCGAAGGCAGCCTTGGCCGCCGCGCCGCCGACCTGGTAGGCCTCGGTGATGTCCGTGCGGCTGGTCAGGTGTCCGCCGCAGCGCTGCAGGATGGACAGCTCCACCGCGCGGGTGCGGGTCGGCAGATTGCGGGCCACCAGGTTGGACAGATAGCGCGCCGTGCCGGTCAGGTTGATGTGGCCGAAGGCGTCTGTCGTGCGGGCGTCGTCGCTCAGCTCGCAGACGAAGCGGCCGTCCGGCAGCTTGACGCCCTCCGACACGGCGATGACCACGCTCGCGCGCTCCTTCTGCATCCGCTCCACCTTGGCCAGGAAGCGGTCGGTGTGGAAGGGCAGCTCGGGCAGGCAGATCAGATCCACCCCCTCGCAGTCCTCGCCGCGGGCCAGGGCGGCGGCGGCGGTCAGCCAGCCGGCGTTGCGGCCCATGACCTCCACGATGGTCACAAAGTTGGTGCCGTAGACCGTGGCGTCGCGGATGATCTCCTTCATCACCACGCCGATGTACTTCGCCGCGGAGCCGTAGCCGGGCGTGTGGTCGGTGTGCATCAGGTCGTTGTCGATCGTCTTGGGGACGCCCATGAAGCGGATCTCGGAGCCGATCTGCCTGCCGTAGCGGGCCAGCTTGTTGATCGTGTCCATGCTGTCGTTGCCGCCGATGTAGAAGAACCACTGGATGTCCAGCTTTTTGAGGATGGCAAACAGCTTCTCGTAGGTCGCTTCGTCATCCTCGGGGGCGGGCAGCTTGTAGCGGCAGCTGCCCAGGAAGGAGGAGGGGGTGCGCTTCAGCAGCTCAATGTCCAGGAAAGACTTGAGGCGCTCGGACAGGTCGCAGACTTTCTCGTCAAGCAGACCCTGGATGCCGTGGAGCATGCCGTAGACATGCTTTGCGCCGCGCATCTGGCACGCCTGGAATACACCGGCAAGGCTGGCGTTGATCACCGAGGTGGGACCGCCGCTCTGTCCAACAATTGCGTTTGCCATACATCATCTTCCTCTCCGCATGTGAATGGGCTTTAAGGACAGTATACACCCAATCAGGAAGAAAATCCACCATTATTTCTATGATTGCAAGTGCATTTTTCTCTGTTTTCCCAGCGGCTTTTGCGCGCACGGCGGACTTTTTTCTCGCCTGCGGGTTGTGTTTTGGATGCAGCTTTGCTATAATGGTCTCAATGGAAACCTATCCACCCATTGCAACAAAGAAAGGATGACAGGCCATGGCAAAACTGAGTTATATCGAGGGCATCGGTGAGGTCTACCAGGGACAGCTGAGTGCCGCGGGCATCACCACGGTGGATCAGCTCTACAAGGCCGGCAACACCAAGAAGGGCCGCAAGGAACTCGCCGAGAAGAGCGGCATCAGCGAGAAGCTGATTCTGGAGTGGGTGAACCACTGCGATCTGTTCCGCATCAAGGGCGTCGGCAGCGAGTACGCCGATCTGCTGGAGGAGGCCGGCGTGGATACCGTGGCCGAGCTGGCGAACCGCAAGCCCGACAACCTCTTCAAGAAGATTGAGGAAGTCAACGCCGAGAAGAAGCTCGTGCGCCGCGTGCCGGCCCTCTCCCAGGTGACCGACTGGGTGCGCCAGGCCAAGGAAATGCCGCGCGGAGTCGAGTATTGAGAGGAACCGCGCCTGCGCACGGCGGACCAGAGACCGGGCAGGCATGATTTGGAGGCGGTGGCCTGACCATCGCCTCTTGCTTTTTGTCTATTCCTGCTTTCCCGCCTTCTGCCGGAGGCCGGCGCAGACCTGAAAGGAAGAATAATCCATGCGATGTGTGATACAGCGGGTGACCCGGGCGAGCGTGCTCTCGGACGGCGAGGAGGTCGGCCGCATCGGCCCGGGCCTCATGATTCTCATCGGGGTCCGCGTGACCGACACCCGGGATGACGTGAAGTACATGGCGGAGCGCGTGCCCGTGCTGCGCATTTTCGAGGACGAGGCGGGGAAGATGAACCGCTCCATCCTGGACGCCGGCGGGGAAATCCTCGCGGTGAGCCAGTTCACGCTCTACGCGGACACGCGCGGTCAGCGCAGGCCGAGCTTCATCCAGGCCGCGCGTCCGGAGCAGGCCAACGAGCTCTATGAGGAGCTGGTCGCCGCCTGGCGCGCGCAGGGCATCCACGTGGAGACGGGCCGTTTCCGCACGGAGATGCAGGTGAGCCTCACCAATGACGGGCCGACGACCATCCTGATGGATTCGGAGAAGACCATCTGACAGCGCATGCTGCCGGGAAAAACACGATCCGCGCGGAGACGCTCCGCGCTTCAATCGGAAGGAGAAAAGCTGCAATGAAGAAAGGACTGCTTGCGGTGACCCTGGCGCTGGTTTGCGCGCTCGCGTGCTCCGCTGTGCCGGCGGAGGTGCACACCGGCGAGGCGGCCGGAACCGACAGCGAACAGGGAAACGGCTTGCACGCCAGCATCCAGCACGTGACCGATTCCCCGGCCTGGGTCGTCGCCCTGCCCGCCGCGCAGAAGGAGGGCGTCACCCAGCTGTTTGTCGTGGCCGCGATGGCCATGGACAGAACCACGGCTTTCGTCTCCATGCACCAGAAGGACGAGAGCGGCGCGTGGAAGCAGATCCTCTCCACCCCCGGCTTTGTGGGCAGGAACGGCCTCTGCCCGGATCAGGATCACAGGGAGGGCTGCGGACAGACCCCTGTCGGCGAATACCACTTCAACAAGGCCTTCGGCATCGCGCCTGATCCCGGCTGCGCCCTTCCCTATCTCAAGGTGAACGACGACATCTACTGGTCCGGCGATCCCGACCGCCGCTACAACGAGATGGTCGATATCCGCGACTATCCCGATCTCGCCATGGACGACAGCGAGCACATCGTGGACTACGAGTACCAGTACCAGTACTGCCTGAACATCAGCTTCAACGAGGAGGGCACGCCCGGCCGCGGCTCCGCGATCTTCCTGCACTGCCTTGGCCCGGCCAAGCCCTACACCGGCGGCTGCGTCGCCATCCCGGAGAACATCATGAAGCTCGTGATGCAGCAGGTGCGCGAGGACTGCGTGGTCGTGATCGACACCCTGGACAGCCTGGGCGGCAGCTTCTGATTCCCGGCTTCTCGGCAGTGTGAAACAAACCCCTGCCGGCGTTCCTGTAAAGGCCGGCAGGGGCTGTTGCGATTTTGCGATGGAAATCCGGCAGAACGGAAACCCCGCTCTTTCGGAATGAAGGGGCCCTCCGGGCGGCATGAAGGCGCAGGCAAGCCGGGCCTTGTGACGCCCGGAGGGCGGAGGACGCACGCCGCGCGGATCAGCCGCGGCTCCGTCCGTCCGCCTCTGCGGGCGCGTCCTTCAGCCCGTCCAGCCAGGCCTGCGTTTCCGCGCGGTCCCTGAGGATGACAGCCTGCTTCCCGCTGTACTTTTCCAGCAGCTCATACACCCGCGGACGGCATTCCTCACGATAGCTGCGCACGAAGGCCGCCAGCTCGGGGTCCAGCTGATTCTCCGTCCAGGGGATGTCCGGACGCGCCTGCCCGACCCGCTCCGTGATGCCGCGCATGCACGCCTCCTCGCTGTAATCGAGGAAGATCACCGTGTCGCACGCGCGGATGCGCGGCTCGTAGGTCCGGCTGTAATTCCCGTCGATGATCCATTGCCTGCTCTGCAGCAGCTCGGCCAGCTTCCTGTCGAACGCCTCGCGGGAGATGTGCGTCCGGTCCGCTCTCCACCACACGTTGTCGAGATGAATCAGCGGGAGACCGGTCAGCGCCTGCAGGCTTCTCGCCAGAGTGCTCTTGCCGCTGCCGGAGCAGCCCAGAATGACGATGCGGTTGCCAAGGGCGGTTTTATTCATACGCGTTGTCCTTTCGCCGGCGCGGGCTGTCCGGATTGGATACCGGCAGTGCGGCCCATGAGACGGGAGGGATTGCGGGCGATGATGAGCGTCACAGCCATGCCGACGGCCATCGCGATGACGGCACCCGCAGGCCCGGCCACGGGCGGGAAGGGATTGCCGGGCATGGCAGACACGCCCCAGCCCACCATGGAGCCAAAGATCATCGCCCATATGTCCACCGCTCTTATTCTACGCGAACAGGTCGCCAAACACAAGAGCGGAAACCGGAAGCGCCAAAAAACGCCTGGGCGCGGTCCTCTGCGCCGGAGCCGCCTGCCCGCATTTTTTGGCGACGTGCCGGGAACAAACCTGCTCGCCGGCCAGGCCCGCAGACGGCTGCGCGCTTGCTTGACACCCCGCACGGCGCCATGATAGAATACAATCAGAAAAGAAGCCCAAAGGAGGGGTCTGTAATGAAAGTGCTCATGATCAACGGAAGCCCGCACCCGAACGGCTGCGTGGCCCGCGCGCTCCGCGAAATGCAGGCGGTCTTTGCTGAGGAGGGCGTGGAGAGCGAAATCATCCAGGTGGGCAACAAGGACATCCGCGGCTGCATCGGCTGCCGCCGCTGCAAGACCATCGGCAAGTGCGTTTTCAACGACCTGGTCAACGAGACCGCGCCGAAATTCGAGGAGGCGGACGGCCTGGTCGTCGGTTCTCCCGTCTATTACGCGAGCGCGAACGGCACGCTGATCTCTTTCCTGGACCGCCTGTTCTACAGCTGCGGCGCGGACAAGCGGATGAAGGTCGGCGCGGCTGTCGTCTCCGCGCGGCGCGGCGGCAACACGGCCACCTTTGACGTGCTGAACAAGTACTTCACGATCAGCGAGATGCCCGTTGCCTCCTCCCAGTACTGGAACCAGGTGCACGGCTATACGGCTGAGGACGTGGAGAAGGACGCCGAGGGTCTGCAGACCATGCGCGTGCTTGCCCGCAACATGGCCTTCCTGATGAAGGCGATCCAGCTCGGCAAGGAACAGATCGGCCTGCCCAAACGCGAGGAGAAGCACTCCTTCACAAGCTTCCCGGACGGGCTGTGAGGCTGCAAAACTGAATCCCCAAAGCCCGGGGCTGCGCGTGACCGGCCAGCCTCGGGCTTTTTGCGTTGGCAAACGCGGGCAGCCTGTTTGGAGAAAGCTGTCCCGGGAAAGCCTTTCCCGGGGGTCCGGGCTGCAGATGAGTGGCCAGCCCCGGCTTTTTACGTTGTGAAACGCGACTCGCCTCTCCGGGAAACGGCTGCCTCTGAAAAGCCTTTCCAGGGGTTCCGGGGAGGCAAGGTTCCCCGGGTGACAACTCGCCTTCATGGATTTACGAGGCGTGCAGGCGCAAAGTCCTCCGCGGGAGCGCCTTTCCCGGGGGTCCGGGGGCAGCTTTCCTCTGGAAAGCTGCCCCCGGCACAACCCTAAAACTCCCCTCCCCGCTTGCGGGGAGGGGTCGGGGGAGGGGTCGCAAGCGTTTGCACCTGCGCAACGTCCCAAACGCCACCAGTCAGGCTCATCTCCCGTCCTGCGCAAAGAACACAAAAGGCTCTTCCCCGCTCAAAAGAGAGCAGGGAAGAGCCTTTCCTGAACCCACTCCGGGTTCCGGGCTTCGCCCACCTTCTCAGCGGGTGAACTTCACCGTATGACGGAACTTGCTGTACACCGTGTCCTTATAGGTCTCGCTGTAAGTCCGCGGGCAGGTCAGCCGCATCACGATCAGCGTCTTGTTGATGCAGGTGAGGTGGATGCGTCCCCACACGGACGCGCCGGTGTCCTTGCGCACACCGTTGAAGTCGGCATAGATGCCCTTCTTGTCCATCAGCGTGCGGGAAGCCGTGTTGGTGGCGCTGAAGGAGGAATAGTCCACCTTCAGGTTGTTCATCAGCGTCTTGACTTCCTTCTTCATGTCCGTCTCGCCGTAGTTGTTGGCCACGGCGACCGCGCGCACGACCAGCTCCGCCTGGTAATCCACGGAGGGATCGGGGTTGGTGAGGATGAAGGTATCGGACGCGAGATCATTCACCTGCCAGCCGACGGGGCCGGAGAAGCTCAGGGAGAGCTTCGTGGCGTCGTAGGTCATGAAGTCGGTGATGGTCAGCGCGGGCGCGGGGGTCGGCGTGGGCTTGTCGATCGGGTCAAGCACCACGGGCGTCGCGCCGGCGTAGGCGCTGGAGATCACCGGGGCGGGCGTGGGCACGCTGGACACGGTCGTCGCGTCCTGCCACTCGTCCTCCGCATAGGGATCCTCCTCGGACGCGGGATCATAGTCCCCGGTGTCATAATCATAGTCCGGGGTATTGTCCACCACGGGGACGATGTCGGGCACCGTCACGTTCTGGGTGGGGAGCTGATTGACGTTGGTCACGACCTGGAAGGGCTCGCTGTTGTTGGCGCTCTGGCAGGCCGTGAGGGCCAGCAGGCATACGGCGAGGGTCAGCGCAAGCCATCCGCGTTTGTTCATCTTGGTACCTCCTATCCAAATCCTGAGGCGCAGCGGTTCTTCGCACGGGCTGCGCCTGAAGCCTATGGAAACAGTGCAGGGGCGGGGCGGCTCACTCCGCGTCGTCGGAGTAGCGCGGATGGTAGAGCCGGCGGTCATCCAGGTACTTGATCCGCTCGGAGAAGGCGCCTTCGGGGGTGCGCTCCTGGATGGTGAGCATCTCGTTCATCTTCGCGTCGAAGGTGTCGATCCAGTGCAGGGCCTCCGCCTCCGGGAACATCGGGCGGCGGGGGGAGCCGAACTCCGGCTCGCCGTGGTGGCTGATGAGCATGTGCTCCAGCAGGGCGAGGGTTTCGCCGGCGACGCCGGTGCTGCGGGCGGCCTCGTCCAGCCGGCTGACGCCGCGTACCAGGTGGCCGATCAGCAGGCCGTCGCGCGTGTAGTCCGCGACGTTGCCGAGGCTGTCGCTCTGCATCTCGTCGATCTTCGCCAGGTCATGGATGATGACGCCGGCGAGCAGCAGGTCGCGGTGGAGGAAGGGATAAGCCTCGACGATTTTCTCCGCGGTGGCCAGCATGCTGGTCGTGTGGTGCAGCAGGCCCGAGCGCTCCGCGTGGTGCATGCGCTGGGCGGCGGGGTAGAAATCCAGCTCCTCGCCGGCCAGGCGGAGCATCTCGCGCGTGATCTTTTTCAGGTTCTCGCTCTCAAAGCTGTCGATCACCCGGTCGATCTCCCCGCGCATGGTTTCCGGGGGTTCCGGGGCGCAGGGGATGAGGCGCTGCATGTCCACGCCGTCCTCGGGCTTGGCCATGCGCCAGAGCTCGATGCGCAGCTGCAAGCGTCCGTTGAATTCCTGCACGGTGCCGCGCACCTTGATCACGCTGCCGGAGGGCGGCGGGGTTTCCAGGCCGCTCCAGTTCCAGACCTTGCAGTTGATTTCGCCCGTGCGGTCGCAGAGCGTGACGTCCAGATAGTAAGCGCCCTTCTTGTCCACGCGCTGCTCCGCGCTGCGAACCAGCAGGAAGCCTTCATAGCGCATGTCCTTGGCAAGCTGGGCGACAGTCAGTTCCTCCATAGAGTCTCCTTTAGTGCTGTGTTTCTTATACGATCATTCATCCGGAAGGATGGCAGTTGCCTGTTTCAGTTCTCAAGCCCACTCCATCAGTAGGGCGCGCTTGAGGTCGTGCCGGGGGCCAGGTTCGCGTAGGTCGTGTATTCGCTCAGCCAGGCCAGCTTCACCGTTCCCAGGGGGCCGTTGCGCTGCTTGGAGAGGATGACCTCGCCGATGTTCTTGTCCTCCGTGTCGGGGTTGTAATAGGCCTCGCGGTGGAGGAACATCACGACGTCGGCGTCCTGCTCGATGGAGCCGGAGTCGCGCAGGTCGGACAGGATGGGCCGCTTGTCCGGGCGGTTGGCTGCCGCGCGGGACAGCTGGGCGCAGGCGATGAGCGGCACCTTCAGATCCAGCGCGATGGCCTTCAGGCTGCGGCTGATCTCGCTGACCTCCAGCTGGCGGTTCTCCGCCTTGCCGTCGGCATGCATCAGGCCGAGGTAGTCGACCACGATCAGGTCCAGGCCGTGCTCCATCATCATCCGGCGGCAGCGCGAGCGCAGCTGCGTGGGGGAGAGGCCGGCGGTGTCGTCCATATAGATCGGCGCGTCGGCCATGGTCGTGATGGAGGTGGCGAGCTTGCCCCAGTCCTCGACAGAGAGCGTGCCCTGGCGGACCTTCTGCATGTCCACGCGGGCGTTGGAGCAGAGCATGCGCAGGGTGATCTGCTCGCGCGGCATTTCCAGCGAGAAGACCGCCACGGTCTTCCCGGCCGCGAGGCCCGCGTAGGAAGCGATGTTCATCGCGAAGCTGGTCTTGCCCATGGAGGGGCGCGCGCCGATGAGGATCAGCTCGCCCGGGTGCAGGCCCGTGAGCATCTTGTCCAGGTCGGTGAAGCCGGTCGGTACGCCGGAGATGCGGCCCTTGAGGCGGCTCAGCTCCTCGATTTGCTGGTAGGTGTTCAGCAGCACGTCGTGAATGGGCAGCAGGGTGTCTCCGCCGCCGCGGCGCATCACGATGTCGAAGATGGCCTTTTCGGAGTGGGCGAGCACATCCTCCAGCGGATTCATCTGGCTGTAGCACTCCTGCTGGATGGCCTGCGTCGCGCCAATGAGCTTGCGCAGCGTGCTCTTCTCCAGCACGATGCTGATGTAGGCCCGCACATTCGCGGTGGTCGGCACGTACTGCTCCAGCTCCATGAGGTAGGCGTCGCCGCCGATGCCCTCCAGGCTGCCGCGCCGCGCCAGCTCCGCGTCCATGGTCACCAGGTCGATCGGGCGATGCGCCTGGTTCAGGGCCTGCATGCAGCGAAAGATCTCTTTATGCTGCGGCTGGTAGAAGTCGTCCTCGGCGAGGCTTTCCATCGCCTTGTCCACCGCGCGGGGATCCTGGAGCATGGCACCCAGGACGGAACGCTCAGCTTCCATGCTGTTGGGGGGGATGGCTGCGCGAACCTCGCTCATCGGGTGTCATCTCCTTACTTTGTACTCAGAGAAGAGTACAGCTTCTTATCAAATCTAACGATAGCTCGCCTTGCAGTGGGGTTCTGCCCCCCAAAAACGGGCGGGCGAAGGGTTGCAAGGGGCGATCGCAAAGCCCCTTGCCCGCGCCCGCAGGCGCGGAACTCCTGTCGTTCGAGCAGAAAGAAACAAGACTTTAGGTGGGCCAAAGCCGCAGGCTTACTTTTCCGCGGCGACGACGTGGAGCACCATGGGCGTGGTGATGCCGCTGTAGAGCCAGACGTTCACCTTGTAGTCGCCCACCTGCTTGACCTGCTCCTCGATGTCGAGCTTCTTCTTGTCCACGGCGATGCCGTGCTGCGCCTGCAGGGCGGCAGCCACGTCCGCGGTGGTGAGGCTGCCGTAGAGGCGGCCCTTCTCGCCGCACTTGACCGAGACGGTCACGACCTTGTTCTTCAGGGCGTCGGCTTTGGACTGGGCCTCGGCGCGGCGCTCAGCCTCACGGGCGTCCTCGGCGGCGCGCTTGCGCTGGATTTCCTTCATGGCGCCGGGGGTGGCCTCGACGGCCAGCTTCTTGGGGAAGAGGAAATTGCGGGCATAGCCGTCGGAGACGGTCACGATGTCGTCGCGCTTGCCGTTGCCCTTCACATCCTGCAGCAGGATAACCTTCATGTTCTGATCCTCCTTGTGCAAAGGCCCGGAGGCCTGTATCTCGCTCAAAGCGCATGGGGCGAACACAAGCCGCCCACTTATGCAATGTGCATTGTACCACATCATCCAAAAAAATCAAGGTTTTATTGACAAGATGTGTCGGAAATATGAAGAAAAGGTGTCACGGAGAGGCTTTCTGCTTACTTCCATATGACTGCCAAAGCTAAAGCGCAAGCAGCGAAGGGGTGCAGGCGGCTCGGAGCGCCCGGAAAACGCCATGTTATGGCGTTTTCAGCGGAGAGCGGGCGGCAGCCCCGGACCGATCACAAAGCCCCCGGGCTGGCCCGGAGGATCAGAAATCGCAACCAATGACAGAAAAATGCGCAAATCTGTCTGTTCTTTGCGGGTATTGCGTGGTACAATGCTGGGGGAATTCCAGAATTGCAAACAATGACGAACGGAGGTTATGAGCATGAAGAGACTGCTTGCGTGGCTGCTCACGCTGGCGATGGCGGTCAGCCTGCTGCCCGCGGCGCTGGCGGAGACCGCGGACGCGACGGACGCCCTGCCCCAGGTGGGCGACACCGTGCACGGCTTCACGGTGAAGGAGATCCGTGACTTCCCGCTGCTGGGCGCGACGATGGTACTCTTTGAGCACGACAAGACCGGTGCGGGCCTGACCTACCTGGCCAACGAGGATACGAACCGGGTCTTCGACCTGACCTTCCTCACCTGGGCGGTGGACAACACGGGTCTGCCCCATGTGTTTGAGCACGCGACGCTGAACGGCTCGGAGAAGTACCCGTCCTCGGCGCTGTTCTTCAACCTCAGCTACCAGACCTACAACACCTTTATGAACGCCATGACCGGCGATCGGATGACCACCTACCCGGTGGCCTCCCTGAGCGAGGCCCAGCTGCTGCGGTACGCGGACTTCTACACCGACAGCTGCCTGCACCCGATGATCATGGAGGATGAGAGCATCTACCGCGAGGAGGCCTGGCGTTACCGCATGGCCTCGGCGGACGCGCCCCTGACCATGGAGGGCACCGTCTATTCCGAGATGCTCGGCGCCCTTGACCTCGCGCGGATGGCCCACTACAACGCCAAGCGCACGGCCTTCCCCGGCTCCGTGGCGGGCAATATCTCCGGCGGCGATCCGGACTTCATCCCGGACATGACCTGGCAGATGCTGAAGGATTACCACGATCAGTTCTATCATCCCAGCAACTGCATGGCCTACCTCTACGGCCAGTTCGACCACTACAGCGAGTTCCTGGCCCTGCTGGACGAGGCCTTCGCGCCCTATGAGCGCAGGGAGATCAGCTTCGAGGACAGCGGCTACACCCCGCTGACCGCCCCCGCCGCAGCGGAGTACGCCTTCCCCGTGGAGGCCGGCAGCCAGGCGGAGAACGGCGCTTCGGTGTATTACACCATTGTGTGCCCCGGCCTGAAGGACAACCCGGAGGAGGAGCTGGTGCTCAACACCCTCACCGACGTGCTGGTGGCGGATGGCTCTCCCCTCAAGCTGAAGCTGCGCGAGGCCTATCCCTCCGCCAAGCTGAGCTGCTATATCGATACGGATGGCCCCGAGGCCGCGCTGGTGTTCAGCGCCGAGAGCATGAACCGGGGCGACGGCGAGGGCTTCCGCGCCGCGGTGGACGCGGCCCTGAGCGAGGTGGCCGAAAAGGGCTTCGCGGATGAGCTGGTCGAGGGCGTGATGGCCCAGCTGAACCTGGACATCCGCCTCTCCCGGGAGAACGCCGACGTGGGCGTCAACGTGATTCCGAGCATTGCGAATCTGTACGCCAGCTCCGGCAATCCCTTCGCCTACCCGGACTATGTGGACGCGCTGGGCCGCATCGAGGCCTGGAACCGTGAGGGCCGCTACCAGGAGGCCGTGGCCAAGTGGCTGGTCGGCAGCCAGACCTGCGCCGTGGCCACGACCTACCCCGAGTCCGGCGCGAAGGAGGCCAAGGACGCCGCCCTGACGGATCGCCTGGCGGAGGTCAAGGCCGGCATGGGCGAGGAGGAAATCAGCGCGGTGGTGGCCGCCTCCAACCAGGAGAAGGAGACCAAGGACGCCAGCGAGTACGTGAAGCAGCTCCAGGCGGTGACGGTGGCGTCCCTGCCGGAGGAGATGAAGCTCTACGACATCACCGACACGGTGGGCGAGGACGGCGTCCGCATGATCGAGGCGAAGGCGGGCGTGGACGGCATCGGCTCCGTCAAGCTGTTGCTGGACGCGGCGGCGCTGCCCCAGGAGGACCTTCACTGGTTCTCTCTGTTCACCAACCTGATGGGCGAGCTGCCCACCGACAAGCACAGCCGCGAGGAGCTGGATGTGCTGATGAGCCGCTACCTGTACAACCGCGAGATCCGCCTGTCCCTGACGGGCAAGGGTGAGGGCTTTCACCCCTACCTGAACGTGAGCTGGATCGCCACCGACGAGGATCAGCCCACCTCCTATGAGCTGGTGAAGGAGATCCTGTTCGGCACCGATTTCTCCGACACGGAGGAGCTGGCCAAGCGGATCTCCGCCGTGAAGGCCGCGCTGAAGAGCAGCATCAACGGCGGCGTGTACAACGTGCAGCTTTACCGCGCCTTTGCGGTGACCAATCCCATGTACCGCTACTACACCTATTTCAACCACCTGGAGTACTACGCCTTCCTGGAGCAGGTGGAGCAGCTGATGGAGACCCAGCCCGAGGCCGTGGCCCAGAAGCTGCAGCAGACCCAGGCCTTCTTCCACAGCCGCACCGGGGCTGTCGCGGCCTTCGCGGGCAACGAGGCGAGCATCGAGGCCGGCCGCGCCCTGACCGAAGCCTTCTTCGCGGACATGGATGCCGAGGCCCGGGAGCCCGTGACCTATGAGCTGCCCAGCCCCGCCGCCCGCGAGGCTGTGGTGGTGGACAGCGGCGTGCAGTTCAATCTCCTGGTGAGCGACGAGGCCACCCTGGGCATCCAGGATCAGGCCGGCACCTGGGGCGCTGTCACCTCCCTGGTGACGGACAAGCTGCTGATGCCCCTGCTGCGCGAGCAGTACGGCGTGTACACGCCCCTGCACAGCACCCAAATGGATGCCGGCATGTACATCCTGGCCTACCGCGACCCGAACATCGCGGAGACCTACGCCGTGTACGACCAGCTGGCGGAGCTGGTGGAGGGCCTGGAGCTGGATCAGGAGACCCTGGACGGCTACATCCTCTCCTCCTACTCGCGCTATGCCCTGAGCCAGGGCGAGCTGTCCGGCGCGCTGAACGCCATCGACAATGCCCTCAACGGCGATCCGCAGGATCGGAATCTGACCTACATGCGCCAGCTGAAGGCCGTGACGCCGGAGACGGTGAAGGCCAGCGCCGCCGTGTACCGCACCCTGGCGGAAAAGGGTGTGCGCATGACCGGCGGCAGCGCGGCCAAGATCAAGGAGAACGCGGACCTGTATGAGCAGATCCTGACGCCCTTCGGCGCCGCGGAGACGAGCTTCGCGGACGTGCCTGCGGACAGCCCGCTGGCCAGCCCCGTCGCCAAGGTGCTGAGCTACGGCATGATGGCTGCTGAGAGCGAGGAGAGCTTCGGCGTGGAGGCCCCCGCCACCGCAGCCGAGCTGGCCGGCGCCCTGATGACCCTGGCCACTGGCCAGCCCATGGACGGGCAGGAGGCCCTGACCCAACTGGCCGGCGTCGGCGTGCTGAGCGGCCTGCAGCCCGACGACGTGCTGACCCACGGCCAGTGCGACCAGGCGCTGGTGGCCTTCCTGACCAACGTGGTCGGCGCGACCGGCGTGGAGGCCGATCCCGAGAACGAGACGACCAACCTGCCCATGAACCGCGGCGAGCTGGCGGATCAGCTTGCGCAGCTGCTGGCCAGGTTCGGGATGTAAGGAACCCCTCGGCAAAACCGATCAAGAACTATACGCAAATACGCAAAGAGCCCGGCGCACATCGCGCCGGGTTCTTTGCGCCGGGCAGGCGCGGACGCCTACTCGACATATCCTTCCTCCGGATCATAGGTTTCCATCTCATAGACGACCGTCTCCGAGACGTGGTCGCGCCGCTGGTTCGCGATCTCCCGCTCGAAGCCGCGCAGGGAAGCGAAGGGCATGAACTGCTTGGCGCGGCTGGCGCGGGGCATGGGCGGATGCTTGGGCAGAACGGGACGCTCCTTGTCCATGATGTCCGCGTAGGGATGAGGGGTTTTCTCTGTCTCGCCGGTGCGCATGGCTTCCTCCTGTCTCAGGCCCTGGGCAACTCCCAGCGGTAGTGCGCGGCCAGCATCCGCAGAATCATGACGACCACCGCGCCGACGGTCATGGCGGTGACGTACCCGAACGGATTCCAGAGCAGCTCGCAGATGAGCGCGCCGATCAGCACCGCGCAGGCGTAGAAGTGCTTGACGAAGATGAAGGGCGTGGTGCCCGCCATGATGTCGCGCAGCACGCCGCCGCCCACGCCGGTCACCGTGCTGACAAAGAGGGTCAGGAAGAGGCTGGCGTCCGGGATGGCCTCGTGCGCCGCGGCGACGCCGACCACGGTGAAGATGCCGAGGCCCAGCGTGTCCATCAGCAGGAGAATCTGGTTGAGCTGGCGCTCATGCAGATCGAAGCTGCGGCGCACCACCGGAATGAACGTGATGATGGCGGTGACGATGGCAATGATCGCGTAGAGCGGATCGCGGAAGGCCTGGGGCGGCGTGACGCCGATCAGCAGGTCGCGCAGGATGCCGCCGCCGGTCGCGGTGGTCAGGCCCAGGATCGTGACGCCCAGGGCGTCCATGTGCTTGTGGATGGCGACCATCGCGCCGGAAATCGCGAAGGAAATCGTTCCCACGATTTCAAAGATGAGCATGGCAAGGCGAACCATGGAATGCTTTCCTTTCTGTCCCAAGGCTCTGGCGAGCCGTTCTGGCGGCCGTCCGCGCGTCCTCGCGGTTTCCGCGCCGGCTCCTGCATCATACAGCGTAGCCGCGGAAAGCGCAAGAGGTGAGACAAAAGAAGCCGGGGAAGAGGCCGCTGCGTTCTGGACGCGGCGCTGCGCAGGAGCGGCTTCATAGGGGAGGGACGCCGCGGCGGCAGGCGTCAGGAACGCTTCACGCAAAAACGGGAGAGGGCGCTGCCCTCTCCGCTCAATACGTGGCCATAGTCACCGGCATATACCGCACCACATTGGCGCAGGCGCTCCCCGCGGGCACCATCACGCGCAGCCAGGGGGCATCCTCGAAGGCGCTGCCTGCGATGTCCGTCAGACCAGCCGGCAGATAGACGCACCAGAGGCCGCTCTCCGCAAAGGCCCTCTCACCGATGCGCTCGCAGGTCTCCGGCACGAACACGTACCGCGCGGTGCCCCCGGCGAAGGCCTCCTCCTCAATCTCCGTGAGGCCTGCGGGCAGGGTCAGAATCTGCTCGCGGGTATAGGTGCCGGTGAATTCGCCCTTCTGGACGCCGCCGACCAGCCCGAGATAGGCGTAGGACAGGCTGACCTGGACGGGCGTGCCGCTGGGGGAGTGGTACCAGACATAGCCGGGCAGCCCGCGGGAAATCACGGTGCCGAAGACGCGGGCCTGGATTTCGTTCAGCAGGTAGAAATCCGAGCCGGGTGTGGTGCTCAGCGGCGCGCTGAGCTCCGTGAAACCGCTGTTGATCTGCTCCTGAAGGGCGGCAAGGATGCTCGCCGCGCAGTTCACCCACGCCCCGGAGGCGACGTAGTAATTGCAGTCCAGCGAGGTGCAGGGAATGAACGATTGCCCGCCCGCGACGCACCGGTAGCTGTGGTCGACCTGCATCAGCTCGTCGCTGAGCGCGAAATAGAGGTGGGTCATGCCGCTGCTTCCGCGGTCGTCCCAGGTGAGGTCAAACTGATACCAGCTGCCGGCCAGCAAGGCGACGTTCCAGGCGTGCTGCTCGCCGGTCACGCGGCTCCAGCCGATCATGCGCTCGGTGCTGTAGCCCGCCGCGTCCATCATCAGCTCAAAGGCGCGGGCATAGCCGTTGCAGGTGCCGATGCCGTTGCAGATCAGGTCGTAGGGGTTGTAGTATACATGGGCGCTGTCGTAGCTGGCATGGGTGACGATCCAGTCGTGGATGGAGACAGCGGCGGTATAGCTGTCGCTGACGTCCAGGAGAGAGAGGACGCGGCTGATCTCCGCGTTCAGCGCGCTGTCGGCCTTTTCCGGGATGGTCACCGTGAAGCTGGCGGTTTGGCCGGTGATCCTGTCGCCGTCTTTGTCCAGCGGGTAGAAGATAAAGGCGTACTTTCCACCCTGCCGGAAGGTATAGGAAAAAGTCCAGTAAAGCTGGCTGTTCGCGTTGGTCGACGGCGCGAGTTCCGGGGCGTGGTAATACATATCCGCTACCGCTGTGTCCGGGTAGGTGCCGTCCAGCAGACCCACGACGATGTCAATGCCCGCGACGTCCTTGTCGATGGCGGTGATGGTGATCGTCCGCGTCTTGTCCACGGCATAGCTGCCTGCCGTTGAGTAGACAAGACAGGAGGAGGCCCTTGAGGTGGCGTACAGATTGAGGCGCGGCACTTCAAAGCATGTCTGCAATTCGTAAGCAGAAGCCGCCCGCACCGCGAAGAGGGTGACAAACATCACGCACAAACCGATCAGCCAAAGGATGCGTTTCATGCTGTTCACTCCTCCTTTCGCTCACAAAATGTCCTCAGCCTATCTTCCACCACTTAAATCGTAACACAATTGCAACATTAAGTCAATCAGTTCGGATAAAACGGAATGTAACATTTTGGGAAAACGGTATGGAACCAAGCGGCCCGTGACACAGAAAAACCCCGCCGCCGGGGCGGCAGGGCAGTCTTGCCTGATTCCGTTCATGCGTCCTGGTTTTTCTCCCAGATGAACCGCAGACCCTTCAGGGTCAGCAGGCCGTCTACGTGGTCGATCACGTGGGACTCGTCGGCGATCATCTGCGCCATGCCGCCCGTGGCGACCACGGTCGCGTCCTTGCCCAGCTCCTCCTTCATGCGCTTCACGATGTGGCGCACCATGCCCACGTAGCCGTAGAACATGCCGCTCTGCAGGTTGGAGAGGGTCGTGCGGCCGATGACCCGGTCGGGCTGCGCCAGCTCGAAGGAGGGCAGCTTGGCCGTGCCGCTGGAGAGGGCCTGGCTGGCCAGCTTGATGCCGGGGAAGATCGCGCCGCCGAGGAAGGCCGCGTTCTCATCCACCACGCCGAAGGTGGTCGCGGTGCCGAAGTCGATGGTGATCACCGGGCCGCCGTACTGGGTGTAGGCGGAGACGGCGTTGGCAATGCGGTCACTGCCCAGCTCGCGGGGATTCTCATAGCGGATGTTGATGCCGGTCTTGATGCCCGGGGCGATGAACATCGGCTGCAGGTCGAAGTAGCTGCGGCACATGTGCTCCACGGTGAAATTGATGGGCGGCACGACGGAGGAGATGATGATCCCCTCGATGCTGCCGGGATCCAGCTTCTCGTGGGCGAAGAGGTTCAGCAGCAGCGAGCCGAACTCATCCGAGGTATACTGCCGCTGGGTCGATACGCGCCAGTAGCTGCGCAGGGTCTCGCCGTCGAAGACGCCGGTCTTGATGTTGGTGTTGCCGATATCCATGGCCAGGATCATTGTGCCGAGCTCCTTTGCGTCAGATCAGTCGGGCCTTCCGGAGCGACACGGTGACGGCTCCGGTGATCAGGGTGGCGACAATCATCTCCACCAGGGCGTTGACGCCCGTGGAGGCGATGATATAGGCAAGCGCCCCGCGGCCGGCCATGCGATCCATCATTTCAGGCGTGGCGCCGAAGAGAATCACCAGAAGGCTCATGAAGAACAGGGTATTGAAAAAGGCGGCGCAGAAACCGGTGACGGCCCCCTTCACGTAGAGGGGCGCCGCGGTTTTGTCCATCAGCCGGAAGACCCAGGCGGCGATGAGACCCACCAGCACCCGGGACACAAAGCGCTGGATGAACATCAGGACGGGGCTGTAGCCCACCAGGGCCGCGCCCAGGGCGCTCGCGCCGAAAATGCCGAAGCACTGCAGGAAGCTGATGAGTCCGAAGGCTCCGCCGATGACGGCCCCGCCCCCAAAGCCCATCGCGATGGCCGCGATGGCCACGGGGATCATGTTGAAGGTGATGCTGAGCCCGGCGGGCATGGGGATGTTGACGTAGCCCAGCACCACCAGGATGGCGATGAGCAGGGCCAGGAGTGTCATTTTGGCGACCTTGGACTGACGGGTTTGTGCTTTGATTGTCATGTTTTGCCTCCAATCGGGCCCGCGCTGGGTGCCCGTCGAAATGGGAATGAGAGATGCCGCGGCGGTGTTCGGTGCCGGAGCTCCCGACTGCCGCGTGCCTATAGCATAGTGTTTTTCCGCCGATTTGTAAAGCCCTTCCAAGAGGTTTTCAGGCCGTGAAACGCGGTTTTTGTGACCGGGGGGCCGTTTTTTTCCGTGTGCGCGAGTGAAAAAAGAAGGCTGCCGCGCCCGCGGCGCTTCGGCAGCCGTCCCCGCGCGGCTTCTCAACCGGACGGAGAACAGGCGCAGGGACACGCTCCGCCGCCACGGCGCGCAAAAAACTCCGCCGCAGCCGTTCGCGGGCCGCGGCGGAGGGAAAGGCCTCTCAATAGCCGGAAGACCAGAAGTTGGAACCGCCGCCGACATTGCCGGCGCCCGTGTCCGTCCCGGGCGTGTAATAGGTGGTGTCCGGAGCCGCGAGGGACGTGCTGACGTCCGGGGCGCTGTAGACGGGCAGGGTGACGTCGGGGACGGTATAGCCCGAAAGGGAACTCTCAGGGAGCGAGCTGATGGCCGAGGGATCGACGCCGCTGCTGGACGCGAAGGGTAGCTGCACACTGACCGCGGCGCTCGCCGAGCCCATGTAGGAGCCGGTGCCCGTCGCGACCACCATCAGCACATGGCCGACGTCCGTCAGGGTCGTCGCGTAGACCTGGCCGGTACCGATGGAGACGCTGTCGCGGTACCAGGTGTAGTTCGCCGTGGCTCCGCTGGGGTTCGCCTGCGCACTGACGATCGCGCCCGCCACCGGCGTGCTGTTGGAGACGGTGACGCTGGTCAGCGGGATGCCGGAAATGGGCGGCACAGTGGGCAGGGGTGGCGTGGTCGGCAGACTGGGGGCTGTCGGCATGGGATACGGATAGCCGCCATAGCCGATGGTGTTGGTGAAGGAGCTGGTCGCGCTGCCGCTGGTGCCGCCGACGCCGTAGACCTGCACGCGGATCCTGTGGCCGTAATCGCTGGCCTGCACCTGATAGTTGGAGGAGGTGCCGAGCAGCGCGCCCAGCTCGTTGAGCCACTGATAGGAGACGCTGACGGAGGTCGGCGCGACCGCGCAGGTCAGCACGGTGCCGATGCCCGGCGAGAGCGTATTGAGCGACACGGAGCGGACGGTGTTGTCCACATAGGAGCCGGAGCTGGTGAGGTAACGGGTCATCATGTAGCCCACGTAGGAACCCACCCGGATGTAGCTCCAGGTCGCGCCGCGCTGCAGCACGGTCACCTGGGTGCCCACGTTGTAGGAGGTGATGACGTTGTACTTCGTGCCGGGGCCGGTGCGCATGCGCACAGGCAGACCGTTGCTGGAATAGACGTAGGCCACGGTGCCCGTGGACGGCGGAATCACGCTGCCGCCGCCGGAGGAGCCCGGGTTGTAGCTGACCAGGTACTTCGCCATCATGTAGCCCGTCTGGCGGCCGACAGAGATGTAGTGCCAGTAAGCGCCCGGGTTGAGGATGGTCACCTGCGTGCCCACGCGGTAGGAGCCAATGATGCTGTAGCTCTGGCCGGGGCCGGTGCGCAGGCGCACGTTGCCGCCGTTGCTCGCGTAGACATAGGCTGTGGTGGCGGTGGTCGGGGTGACTGGCGTGACGGGTGTCACGGGCGTGACCGACGAGCCGCCTGTCACCAGGTACGCGCTGTACATGTAGCCGATGTTGTTGTCCGGGGTCGTCACCTGGTACCACGCGCCGGTGATGCCGATGACGGAGACCACAGTGCCCGTGTAATAGCTGGCGATAATCTCCGCGTCGAACGACGGGGCGGCGCGCAGCACCAGCCAGCCTCCGCGCACGGTGGCCGTGCCGTAGGCAGCCTGAGCGGGCCGCGCGGGCACAAGGGTCAGCGCCAGCGTCAGGCACAGCAGTGCCGCGAGGATTTTTTTCATAGATACGTCCTCCTCCCAGCCCGGTTCACGGGATCGGGCTTTCTATCCTGCGTCTGTATATCCGCGTCGGGCGGGCAGCTCTCCAGCGCTGTCCGCTTGCATGAATCTGACGAATGGGGGCTCGTTTTTCTTCCCGGCGCAGAGAAGACGGATGCGCCGGGGCGGGGCTTTACACGACCAGCCCGCCGCTCACGCCGATCACCTGGCCGGTGATGAAGGCGCTGTCCTCCTCCGCAAGGAAGAGCACGGTGCGCGCGACGTCCTCGGGTTTGCCGATGCGGCCCAGGGGCGTCTCTTCCGCCAGCTCGCGCAGGGTCTCCGGGGTCAGCTCCGCGTTCATCTCGGTGTCGATCACGCCGGGGGAGACACAGTTGACGCGCACCCCGCTCGGGCCGACCTCCTTGGCCAGGGCCTTCGTCAGGCCGATGAGCCCCGCCTTGGCCGCTGAATAGGCCACCTCGCAGGAGGCGCCGACCTCGCCCCACATGCTGCCGATCTGGATGATGGAGCCGCTTTTCCGGCGGATCATCCCGGGCAGCACCGCGCGGGCGCAGCGGTAGGCGCCGTCGAGGTTGACGCCCATCACGCGCCGCCAGGCGTCCTCGTCCGTGTCCTGAAAGAGCGCGATGTGCGCGATGCCCGCGCAGTTGACGAGGGCATCCACCCGGCGCCAGCGCGCCTCGATCTCGCCGAAGACGCGCGCCACCTCCGCCGCGTCGCTGACGTCGCAGCGGAAGGCCTCGGCGTCCAGACCCTCGGCCCGGAGCGCTTCCACCCGTTCGCGCGCGGTTTTGGCGCGGCTGCACCACAGGAGCAGGGCTGTCCATCCGCCGCGGGCAAAGGCCTGCGCGCACGCCCAGCCGATGCCGCGCGTGCCGCCGGTGATCACTGCCACTCTGCGCATGTTCCCACACTCCTCCGTATGCTCCTTCTATCATACCATGGATAAGGCGCTTGGGCAAGCGAAAACCTGTAAAATGTTTCAAAAAAATTGCGAATTATTGAATAATATGTGTACACATGGAAAGAACCGCGCGGAACTTGACAGTTCGCCCTTTTTTTGTCTATAATCAGCATAACGAGTTATGCCCGTTTTCCAAGACCGAAAAAAAGGAGATCATCGCTATGGCTGACAAGAAACCGCTGGACGCGCTGCGCGGCAAGGTGCAGGACCTGCTGGACAAGACCGACATCGACGAGAAGATCGTGGACGGCGCGAAGGGCCTCAAGGGCAAGGTGCAGGAAGCCCTGGACAAGACCGACATCGACGAGAAGATCGTGGACGGCGCGAAGGGCCTGAAGGGCAAGGTGCAGGAAGCCCTGGGCAAGACCGACATCGACGAGAAGATCGTGGACGGCGCGAAGGGCCTGAAGGACAAGGCACAGGAGCTGCTGGACAAGACCGACGTCGACGACAAGATCGTCGCCGGCGTGAAGGGCGCCGCCGCCAAGGTCAGGGACATGCTGACCGACGGCCCCGAGAAGAAGGCCTGATCCGCCCGCGCAAACGAAAAAGAGCAGCCTCATCCGGCGGCTCTTTTCGTTTGCTCACTTGCCCACGCAGAAGCGGCTGAAAACCCGGTCGAGCAGGCGCTCGTCCGCTTCGTCGCCGGTGATCTCCGCCAGGGCGTGCTGCGCCTCGCTGAGATCGACGGCTCCCAGCTCCATCGCGCCTTCGCGCAGGTGCTGCTTCGCGCTGCGCAGGGAGGCGAGCGCGCGCCGGGCGGCTTCGATATGCCGCGGCTGTGTCAGGGCCAGGGTGTCGGAGACGGCGGCGCGCTCCATCAGGCAGGCGCGCAGGGGACGCAGGCTCTCCTCGTCCTTCGCCGAGACGCGCATCAGCCTGCAGCCCGGGCAGAGCGCCTGCGCCTCGGCGTCCGTCACGCGGGGAGGCAGATCGCGCTTGTTCAGCAGGATCACGGTGCGGCTGCCATCCACGGCCCGCGCGGCCTCCTCGTCCTCCCGGGTCAGCGGCGCGCTGCCGTCCAGCACCAGGAGAATCACATCCGCCTGCGCCAGCGCCTGCCGCGCGTGCGTCACGCCGATGCGCTCCACCGGATCGTCCGTCTCGCGCAGGCCCGCCGTGTCCGTGAGGCGGATGACCGTGCCGCCGAGGGTGATCTCCCCCTCGACCGCGTCGCGCGTCGTGCCGGGAATGTCGGTGACAATGGCCTTGTCGCGCCGGAGGAGGGCGTTGAGCAGACTGGACTTGCCGACGTTCGGCTTTCCGGCCAGCGCCACGTGCAGGCCCTCGTTCAGCAGATGCGCCGACCGCTCGTCGCAGGCGTCCTCCAGCTGGGCCATCAGCGCGTCCAGTTTCGGCTCCAGGCCCTCCGTGGCCTCCTCGTCGCTGATCTCCTCCGGGTAATCCATGCAGGCGGCCAGCCCGGCCTGGATGTCGTAGAGCCGGTCGGCGGCGGCGCGGATGAACGAGCCCGGGCCGCCCTCCAGCTGGCGCACGGCCGCGCGGCGCTGGTTCTCGCCTTTGGCGGAGATCAGCTCCATCACAGCCTCGGCCTGGCTGAGGTCGATCCGCCCGTTGAGAAAGGCGCGGCGCGTGAATTCGCCCGGCTCCGCGAGCC
Organism: uncultured Clostridia bacterium; assembly: GCA_946543085.1. GTDB lineage: Bacteria > Bacillota > Clostridia > Christensenellales > Aristaeellaceae > RUG11272. The sequence continues at coordinate 65,226 of CAMNLM010000001.1, forward strand.
GCGCCCCGGCGGCCAGACAGACGTCCAGCACCCGCCTCGCGGTCGCTGTGCCGCCGTGCAGCTGCAGCTCCGCCACGTCCTCGCGCGTATAGGAGCGGGGCCCGCGCATGAGAACCGCCAGGCAGTCGTCCAGCGGGTCGCCCTCCGCGTCCACGGCGCGGCCGTAGGTCAGCACGCGGTCGGCCAGCGCGCCGCCCGAAGCGGGCCGGAACACCGCGCCCAGGATCTCCCCGGCACGGTCGCCGCTCATGCGCACGATGCTGATGCCGCCCTCGCCCGGGGCTGTCGCGATGGCCGCGATGGTCTCTGCCATGAAAGCGCCTCCTTGGCTGATGAGATGATATGGTGGTATTGTACTCGGTCGGGAGGGGAAAGGCAAGGGAAACACCAAAGTGTAAATGTAAAACTATAGTTCTAACTGTGCTGGAAGTTGCGTTTTGATTTCCTTTATGCTAAAATAATAATGTTCTGATCGCTGGCTTGTTTTCCTATATAAACACGCGATCACAACACAAGAAAATACTGGTTTGAGTATTCTCAGTTTTTCAACAGAAGGGTGATTGTTCGTGAAAAAGTGCGCATGGTGCATTCTCCTGGCAGTCCTGGTTGCATCTTGTTTGTGTGCAGCTAATGCAGATGGAACAGCAGGTATACAGTACAGATTTGACAGTACAACAAATGCTGCTTACGTCACGGGCTATACAGGCAGTGATGATGCTGTCATCATTCCAGAACAACTGTGGCAAGGATTCGATTCATTCTCAGTTGTTGGTGTAGACGATTTTGCCTTTTATGGGTCATCAGTGAAATATGTGGTTTTTCCATCGACTATACAAAATCTGGGAACCGGTGCATTTTATGATTGTGACAGCCTGGAATATGTAAATATGGAGAATTCACAGATTTCAAGCTTTGGCACTGATGCTTTTAGTGGGTGCATGAGTCTGCAGACAATCACTTTACCGCGGACATTGCGCGAATTGGGAGAGCGTTCTTTCGATGGCTGCACTTCGCTGAAGAGAGTTTTTTTGCCCCAAAGCATTGAGCATATCGGAAACGATTGCTTTGAGGGCTGTACATCCTTAACAGAATGTACGATCATGAACAGCAGCGCTCTGATACAAAACAATGCATTTAGCAATGTTGCGGACAATTTTGCAATTCGAGTGGATGAATATGGTGTTGACGGGATACCGAGTTATAATCCTTTTGAGCCTATCCCCGAAACCATGACAAACGTGGTAAGGTTTGCAGCGATTCATCGAATTCCGGTTATCTATCTCAAAAATGTGCCGTGGCTGATACCGGGCGGCAACTCCTGGCCAGATACGGTCAAAGTGGGAGAAACTGTCAATCTTCTGGACTGCCTTCCTGAAGGTATTGTTCTTACTTCCATTCAGTCGGATAACCCTGATATCCTGAGCGTTAACACTACCATGACAACAATGACCGGCATTGCGCCCGGAAACGCAACGCTGTCAGTGAACTATGCAGGCGATTTCTACTCCGTGGCAGTCACAGTCTATAAGCCAGTGACTTCTTTTGAGATTCAACCTTCTTCTGCTGTTCTTGTTAAGGGAACATCTGCTGTCTTGACGATCAGTCAAGTGAACCCCGCGGACGGCTATCCGAAATATACATGGTCGATCGATAGCGCAAAATCTGGCGTCGTTTCTATCACTTCTGCTGATAACGCAACGTGCGAGATTACTGCTATTGCCGAAGGGGAAACAAGCATAGTTTGCCAGAATATCAGTGGTGTCTCTGTGTCGTGCAGAATACAGGTTACCGCCGATGAATCTGACCCCAATCATGCTTTCCAATACCGATTTGATAACGAAAATGCGGTTGCTTATATCACATCTTTTACTGGCACGTACAAGCATGTGATTATTCCGGATAAAGCAACCGATACAGTAACATGCAGTATAGTAGGTATCGATGATCACGCTTTCAGCGGTTCTGCCATACAGTCTTTGACGCTTCCTTCCACGTTACAGACAATTGGAGACTATGCATTCGCCAACTGCCTTGAGCTGGAAAGTGTTGATATGAGTGACGGACAGGTAGCTGTAATTGGAACGGATGCTTTCAGCGGATGTGCAGCCCTAAATAGCATCAGTCTTTCTTCTTCACTGACGGATATCGGCAACCGTGCATTCAGCGGATGCGAATCGCTGTGTGATATATCTCTTCCAGATGGTTTGACCACGATTGGTGCTGAAGCTTTTGCTGGATGTGCCTCGCTTTCTCGGATTGCCGTTCCTGAGAGCGTCATCTCTATCAATGATGCAGCTTTTGCCAATTGCGGCGCGACCCTTGAAACTGTGTGCACAGCCCCGGCACGCTCTTGGGGCGAAGCACATCATCATGCAATAGAGATTGTACACAGAAACCTGGTTGTAGACGAAGCTTTAAGCGCTACACCAGAGCATTCAGGCTTGACAGAAGGTCAGCATTGCGATGATTGTGGTGAGGTGCTTATTCCGCAAACAAAAACACACTACTACGAGTCAGAAAACAGCACCGGTTTCCAATATGAATATAATTCCGAAATGAAGACGGTCTATCTCATCGCTTATGATGGAAACGGTGAAAACGTAGAAATCCCTGAGCAAATCAGAGATGAAGAAGTATTCACGGTGATTGGTATAAGTGAGAATGCCTTTAGCAATGCGCACTTAAAGTCCTTAGTACTGCCGTTGACATTGCAGTATATCGGCGATTATGCGTTTTCCGAGTGTCACCAACTCGAGAGTGTTGACATGGAAAGCTCAAAGGTGGCTTTCATCGCTTCAGGGGCTTTCAGCAATTGTACTTCTCTGGAAAGCATTAAGCTACCTGCGACGCTGATCTCAATTGGCGACCACGCATTCAGCGGATGCACATCGTTGGGAAATTTGACGCTTCCAGATGGTATCACTGTAATCGGTGCCGAAGCTTTCAGCGGCTGTTCTACGCTCTCTCTGCTGACGCTTCCCGACAGCGTTACTGACATTGACAACAGCGCTTTTAACAACTGCGGAGCAGCTATCAAAACCGGGTGCACGACACAGGCACGTTATTGGTGCGAAACATATGGCCGTGAGGTCAGGCTGATTCATCGCAATATAGTGATTGATGAAGCTGTTGCAGCGACAGCAGAACATTCTGGCTTAACAGAAGGTCAGCATTGTGATGATTGCGGTGAAGTATTAGTACCTCAGTCTATCAAGCATTACTATGAGGGGGAAAACTCTTCTGGCTTCCAGTACAGATGCGATCAAGAATCAAAAACGGCTTGTCTCATCTCCTACAATGGTGCCTGCGAAGATGTTGTTATTCCCGAACAGCTTGTTGATGAAGAACGATTCACCGTGACTGGCATTTATGACAATGCTTTTAGTGGCACTATCTTGAAGTCCCTGCGGTTGCCATCAACGCTGCAATTGATCGGCAATCATGCATTTTCCGGGTGTCTCCAGCTCGAAAGTGTTGATCTGGAAAGCACGCAAGTAACGGTTCTGCCATCAGGAGCTTTCAGCGATTGCACTTCTCTGGAGAGTGTCAGTCTCCCTTCAACATTAACCACAATCGGCTACCAGACATTCAGCAATTGCAGTGTCCTCTCCGTGATTGCTATTCCTGATACTGTCATCAGTATCGATGACATGGCATTCGACAATTGCAATGCGACCATAAAAACTGGTTGTACATCATACGCAAGCGTTTGGTGCAACGCACATGGGCAAAAGGTTAAAAGAGTACATGGCAATACCGTGGTCGATGAAGCCGTAGCCGCCACAACAACGCATACTGGTTTAACGGAAGGGCAACATTGTGATGCTTGCGGGGAGATATTTGTTCCTCAAGTCGTCACTCATTACTACGAGACAGAGAACACTTCCGGTTTCCGATATCAATATGACAAGGATGCAAAAACTGCAATCCTAACTTCTTATAGCGGTATGGATGAAGACGTGGTCATACCTGATCAGGTTCTGGATACGGAGATATTCACTGTAGTTGGTATAGATGACAATGCTTTTAGCGGTTCTTCACTCAAGTCTTTGAAACTGCCGTCGACTCTGAGATTTCTTGGTCAAGGAGCTCTCTCGAACTGCCTGATGTTGGAAACCGTGAGTATGGAACAAACACAGGTGACTACGATTGAATCAGACACTTTCAATGGCTGCACTACCTTGAAGAACATCAGTCTTCCTCCGACACTAACGGCAATCGGCGAATGTGCTTTCAGTGGATGTACAGCGCTCTCTGCCGTCACGATACCTGACAGTGTCACAGATATTCATGACATGGCTTTTGTCAACTGTGATGCAGTGATCAAAACCGGATGTATTGCACCGGCACGCGCCTGGTGCGATGCACACGGACAAGGAATGCGGGTTATTCACCACAATATAGTGACCGACGAGGCTGTTGAAGCCACTCCGGAGCATCCTGGATTAACGGAAGGTTACCATTGTGACGATTGCGGATACGTGCTTATTCCGCAGACAAGCACTAGTTATGAAAGTGAAAGCGGTATAGAGGAACTTCAAACACCAGGCAATCTTCACTGGGTGGCAGATGCTACTGCTACCGCAACTTGGGATGCTGTAGAAGATGCAAATTACTATTCTGTGCGAATTCATGTCTATGATGAAAAAGGCAATGAGTTCGGTAACGGCGAATTGACTGGCACGCCCGCCAAGGAAGTGGATCTGCAGGCAGAAATAAACAGGATATGTAAAAGCACCCAACATGATGAGGATATCGTTTATATAGACTTTACCGTACAAGCCAGGAGAATTGCAACAGGCGGAGCAGTTGAAGCGGAGAGTCCCGAGTCACCGCATTCTGCAGCTCAAAGATACTCAAGATTCATTCAGACCTCAACATTAGGAATTCCGCAGAATCTTCAGTTCAATGAAGACAGGACAGCTTCCTGGGACGTTGTAGAAGATGCCATCAATTATGGTATTTGCTTCAAGATTATTAATAAGGATAATAGCGTTATAGAGATACCGTGCGCGGAAATTACGCCTGACTCTTATAACATCATTGACGGAAGAGTTGTGGCAGACTTTGACCTTATCCTAACAAAAGCTTGTAAAGCGTACGTCAACGGTTCAGTTGAAGTTTGCTATAAACTGTACAGCCGGGCGTCAAACAACCCGAAATACCGCTTTGACAAGAGTCCTTACTCCGACCCGTCGAACAGCATTGCTTATTACTCCTTTTTGCCCGTTACTGGAATTACTTTATCTCCCGAGAAGCCCTTCATCCACGTCAACAACAGCTACTATTTGGGAAAGACCATTCAGCCGGGAAATGCTTATTATGAAGCTGTTGCCTGGAGTTCAGCGAATGATACGATTGTTTCAGTGAATGAACAGGGGATGATCACTGGCGTTGCCACGGGTGTGGCGGAAGTTACCGCAACTATCCATGACGACACAACCACTGAGCCTGTAAGCGCAACTGTTCCTGTTACTGTATACAGCATCGCTACCAACGTTGCAGACGGGAATAATCAGCAAACCGTTACTGATACCGCTGGAACAATCATTGATGACATTGGAAACAGTGCGAATCCAAACATCAGCAATACAGACATCAGCAGCGATGAAATTGGAGGAATCCAGGAACAAATCCATGAAGGTATGGAACGCGGCGATGAATTCCACACAGACTGGAAGTGGCAGGAACACAGCTGGGATTACTATACTTCATGGTGGGATCGCATTCTGAATCTGCTTTCTGACAGCCACTTTGCTTGCGGCTATGATGCAGGCTTCCAGATGTACCATAAAGATAACGCTGGGCAGGAACATCAAATTGGAAACATCGTTGAATTTGATCAGGCGATTGATTTCAACTTTGATTTGCCGGCTTTGCCGCGTATTCCCAGCTATAAGAACCGTGAATTCTCCCTGTTCAGAATTCACAATGGCGAGTTGGAACTGATTCCTGTAAGCATAGGTGAGGACGGAAAGTTCTATGCAAGCTCGGACAAATTCTCTGACTTTGTACTGGTATATCAAGATACGGATAAGCCGTATGAAGAAATGAGCACGCTCAAGCTTCCTGCGGGCACAAAGAGAATCGAATCGGAGGCTTTTGCCGGTACGGCATCTGAGGTCATCATTATTCCGGCAGGCTGTGAGTACGTTGCAGAAGACGCTTTCAATGGCTGTGATTCACTTGTCTATGTTGTCAACCGCTCCGACGCGCCTGTCACGCTCCCCGACGGTGTACAGCTAATCAGCGAATAATCACATAGGTTTTACAACAGCTCCCGCCGGGCAAACTCGCCAGGCGGGAGCTGTTGTATGAAAGATTATTCTCCGATTTCCATCCCCAGATACTTCTTCAGCTCATCGACATATCGCGCGCCGACGGCACTGAGCGTGTGGCCGCGGCGGGTCACGAGAATCAGCTCCATCTGGCTGTCGGCGGTTTCGCGGTCGTCCGCGTAGGGCACGGCGACGTAGTCCGGGCCGCTCAGTTCCTCGCAGATGATGCCGGAGCAGAGCGTATAGCCGTTGACGCCGACCATCAGATTGAGCACGGTCGCGCGGTCGCAGCAGCGGATGAGGCGCGGGTAGTCGTTGGTGGAGAGCAGCTCCTCCGAGAGGTAAAAGCTGCTGTTCTCCCCCTGCTCGAAGGAGAGGCAGGGGTAAGGCGCAAGGTCGGCAAAGCTGATGCTGGCCCGGCCGGCCAGGGGATGGCCCTTCCAGAGATAGACGTAGACGCCGCAGTCGATCATGTGCTGGTAGCTCAGGCCGCTCGCGCTGAGCAGCTTCGTGATGGCCTTGCGGTTGAAGTCGTTCAGGTAGAGGATGCCGAGCTCGCTGCGGGAGGTCTGCACGTCGCGGATCACGTCCAGCGTGCGGGTCTCGCGGATGGCGAACTCGTACTCCGCCACGTCGTAGGTGCGGGTCAGCTCCACGAAAGCCTTCACGGCGAAGGAATAGTGCTGGGTGGAGACGGCGAATTTCTTTTTGCGCGTGCCCTGGCCGCCGTAAACATCCTGCAGCTGGCGCACCTGCTCCAGCACCGAGCGCGCGTAGGGCAGGAAGTCGGCGCCCTCCGGCGTGAGCGTCACGCCGTGGCCGCTCCGATTGAAGATCACGATGCCGATCTCCTTCTCCAGCGCTTTGACGGAGCTGGTGAGGGACGGCTGCGCGAGAAAGAGCTTCTCCGCCGCACGGTTGAATGAGCCGCTCTCCGCGATCGTCACCACGTGATTGAGCTGTTGGATGGTCATTCGCATGCCTCCGTTCGGCCCCTGCCCGGGGCTGGGTATGATTGTAATCAATTACAGACGGCGGTTCAATAGGCTGGACAAATAAAGAACAGAACAAGTACAAGCGCCGACACGGATAGATGTGTCTAACTTTTTGCGGCGGAACGCCGTCATTTTCCTTTACAAACCCCACCCGCTGTGCTATCATCGCGGTGGAGTTTTCTGTTACGCCGAAAGGAGCGCTTATGTTGGAAAAACTCGGACGCAACCTGCCCTGCTGGTGCGGCAGCGGCAAGAAATATAAGAGCTGTCACATGGCCTTCGACGAGAAGATCGCCCGCTACAAGGACATGGGCCATGTGGTTCCCTCGCACAAGATGCTCAAGAATCCGCAGCAGATCGAGAAGATCAGAGAGAGCTGCAAGATCAACGTCGCCGTGCTCGACGCGGTGGCCGAGAAGATCTGCGAGGGTATGCCGACCTCGGAGATCGACCGCATCGTCTATGACACCACCACGAAGATGGGCGGCATCCCCGCCCCGCTGAACTACGAGGGCTATCCCTACAGCGTCTGCACCTCCGTCAACGAGCAGGTCTGCCATGGCTTCCCCTCGGACAAGGTGATCCTCAAGAGCGGCGACATCGTCAACGTGGACTGCTCCTCGATTCTCGACGGGTACTTCTCCGACTCCTCGCGCATGTTCTGCATCGGCGACGTCAGCGCGGAGAAGCGCAAGCTCGTGCAGGTCACGAAGGAGTGCGTGGAGCTGGGCCTGGAGGCCGTGCAGCCCTGGGGATTTCTGGGCGACATCGGCCAGGCCGTGAACGACCACGCGACCGCCAACGGCTATTCCGTGGTGCGGGACATCGGCGGCCACGGCTGCGGCCTGGAGTTCCACGAGGATCCCTTTGTCAGCTACGTGACGCGCCGCGGCGAGGAAATGCTGCTCGTGCCGGGCATGGTCTTCACCATCGAGCCGATGGTCAACATGGGCTCCTCCGCCCATGTCACCAACCGGCAGAACGGCTGGGAGGTCTCCACGAGGGACGGCCTGCCCTCCGCGCAGTGGGAAATCATGGTGCTGGTCACCGAGGATGGCCACGAGGTCCTGAGCTGGTAAAACGCGCATTGCGCGAAAGAGGACGCCGCCGGGACACCGGGAAGAAAGTAAAGAAAAGACGCGGCCGACGGGGCTGCGCGGATCAGGAGGACCGCCATGAGCGATGACTGGGAAGACGAATACCAGGAGGACTGGACAGCCGGTGACGACATCGTCGTCCTCACCGACGACGAGGGGGAGGACGTCACCTTCCGCTGCCTGGCGCAGCTGGAACTGAACGGCAGGACATACGCCGTGCTCGCGGACGAGGAGGACGAGAACAGCGTGATGATCTTCCGCACCGGGGAGGACGATAACGGCGAGGTCAGCTACCAGGCCGTGGAGGACGAGGACGAGTGCGACGAGGTGTTTTATACCTTCGAGGCCGAGATCGACGATTATGAGTTTGGCCCCGCAGAGTGAACACGCGGACAGAACGGGAAGCGCAGGTGAAGCATGGAAATCAGGAAAGCGGAGTTTATCACATCCATGGCCCAGTACGGCCCCTTCACGGGCCGCGGGCTGAAGCAGATCGCCGTGGTCGGCAAGAGCAACGTCGGCAAGAGCAGCCTCATCAACCGGACGTGCAGCCGTCTGAAGCTGGCCCGCACGAGCGCGACGCCGGGCAAGACGCGGCTGATCAACGTCTTCCTGCTCAACGAGAGCTTCCACCTGATCGACCTGCCGGGCTACGGCTACGCGAAGGTGGACAAGCAGGAGAAGGCCCGCTGGGGCCAGATGATGGCGGACTACTTTGAGCAGGCGGGCGAGCTGTGCCACGTGCTGACGCTGGTGGACATCCGCCATGAGCCCACCCAGGACGACATCCAGATGAACCAGTACCTGCGGCAGATGGGCATCCCCTTCACGGTGGTCGCCACCAAGGCGGACAAGATCAGCCGCGGCGCGCGCCAGAAGAACCTGGCCCCGATCTGCCGGGCGCTCTCCGTGCAGCCCTGGGAGATTATCTGCTTCTCCAGCGAGGACGGCAGCGGCAGGGAGCAGCTGCTGGACGTGATGGAGAAGGCGCTGGCGGAGGAAGAAGCCTGAGATCCCAAAGAACCGTTTCCGGGAAAACGCCGGAGGCGGTTCTTTTTTTCGTGCCATGATGTTTTCATCACGGCGGCTGCAGGAAAATCATACCAGTTATGCTATTGTCATGCGCATACACAAGGAATATAATGGAAGCAGAGCCTCGACCGCACAGAACCGACCGAACCGTTTGACAACTGAATCATCTTGCGTATGAAGGAATCCGACCGATCGATCGGAAAGGGTGGCAAACCATGAAAAAGTGGATAGGACTCCTGGCACTGACCATAGCCCTTGGGCTTTGGGTCTGCTGTCCCGCCTTGGCGGACAACTCTGACTTTGTCGTGGAGAACGGCGTGCTTACCGCGTACACCGGCACGGATGCGGCCGTCGTCATCCCCGGTGACCTGGGCGTCCGCGTGATCGGGCCCCACGCCTTTGAAAACAATACGACCCTCCAAACGGTGGCCTTGCCACTCAACGTGCGGGAGATCGGCGCCCACGCCTTCCGCTCGTGCACCCAGCTCAAGAGTATCAACTTCCCGGCGCAGCTGACCAAATTGGGGGAATATGCCTTTGCGGACTGCCGCGCCCTGACAGCGGCCGATTTACAATACTATGTCCGTGACATCCCCTTCAGCTGCTTTTTCGGCTGCACGTCTCTGATCAACGTCAAGCTGCCGGACTATATTGAGAGCATTCAGATGAGCGCCTTCGGCGGCTGCACCAGACTGACCAGCGTCACGCTGAAGCCCAGCATCAGCTTCATTGCGAATACGGCCTTCCCCAGCAGCCTCACGCACGTTTACTGCACCAACGGAAGCTATGCGCATCAATGGGTTCTGCAAAGAAACGCCGCGGGCATGAACATCATGGTCGTCTCCCTGTTTCCATATGTCATCCAGAACGGTGTCCTGCAGGAGTACAACGGTCTCGGCGGGGACGTGGTACTCCCTGCCGACAAGGGCATCACAGCCATCGGCTCGGAGGCTTTTCTCCGAAACCCCGTCGTCACCCGCGTGACCGTGCCGGAGGGTGTCACACAGGTCAGTAGCTCTGCGTTCCTCGAGTGTCCGAATCTGCGGGAAATCATCATGCCCTCCACCCTGACAGCGGTGGACGCGCATGCGATCAACGATTGCCCTGCTCTGGAATCCGTCGTCTTCCAGCCCGGCATCACACAGCTGACCAATGAGTGCATCTACAGATGCCCGCTGCTGAGCACCGCACCAGGATTTGTCGAGATCCCGGATACCGTCACGCAGCTCGATATGCCCTTTGCGTACTCCGGCAAAGTCAGGGTGCGCTGTAACCTGGGAAGCTATGCGCATCAATGGTGCATAGAAACAAATCGCACTGCGATCCTTCTCGACGCTGAGATAGATCATCAGACCCTCGTCAGCTACACCGGAACCCGGAAAACCCTGTGGATACCGGAGGAGCTGCAGCTGACCGCCATCGGCGACAACGCCTTCGCCGGCAACCAGTCCGTGCGGCATATCCATCTCCCCGACGGCATCACCAGCATTGGTAAGGAAGCTTTCAAGGAGTGCAGACAGCTGCAGGACATCGCGCTGCCCGCCACCCTGACCAATATCGGCGAGTCGGCCTTCGTGAGCTGCAGCGCGCTGGAAGAGATGATCTTCCCCTCCGGCGTCACCTCCCTGCCCTTGCAGTGCGTCTCCTTCTGCAGCAGCCTCTCCTATGTCTACCTGCCGGACACGCTGACCTCGATCGGCGACTTGGCCTTCCGCTGGTGCACGAATCTGACGGATCTCGCGCTGCCGGACAGTCTCACGCACCTTGGCGCATCGGTCTTTGCTTCCTCCGGCCTCACCAGGCTCGAATTCCCCGACAGTCTCGAGGCTATCCCCGGCAATACGTTCTTCCTGTGCAAAGCCCTGAGCCTCGTCCGGATTCCCGACAGTGTCCAGTCCATCGGCGACGACGCCTTTTCGGTCTTCTCTCCTGAGAACCTGTCCATCTCCTGCAATGCCAGCAGCTACGCGGCGGAATGGGCCATCGCGCACAACTTCCGGGTCATTCCCCTGGACATGACGATCGTCAACGGCGTGCTCACGGAATACACCGGCTACGCTTCCGAGGTCATCATTCCCGCCGGCCTCGGCATCACCGCCATCGGAGACGAGGCCTTCGCGGACTGCCATGTCCGCTATGTGGAGATTCCCGAGGGCGTCACCTCCATCGGGCATTATGCCTTCCAGGCTTCACCGTATCTGGAGAGCGTGTCCCTGCCGGACAGCCTGACCTCGATGGGACGATGCGCCTTCATGGGGTGCACTTCGCTGGCCGCGATCAGCTTCCCCGCGGGTCTGGCGGAGATCCCGCAGATGGCCTTCTACAACTGCGTCTCCCTGATCGCCGCCACCTGCCCCAATTCCGAAGTGTCCATCGCGGGCGATGCGTTTGAGGGCTGCCCCGAAAACGTCCTGACGTTCTATTGCAACAGCGATGAAAGCTCTGTGGCCGAGTACGCCTGGCCGCATCATTTCCTGGTGTTCGTCTTCACCCCGTTCGTCAACGCGGACTTCGTGCTGCCGCAAGGCCTGCTGACGGTCGGGGAGGAGGCCTTCATGGGTCTGCCGGTGATCAGCGTGAAATGCAACACCGACCTGCAGACCATCCAGTCGCGCGCCTTCGCCGGATGTACCCGCATGCGGTACATCATCATCCCGTCCAGTGTGACCAGCATCGCCGCGGATGCCTTCGAGGGCTGCGACAGGCGGCTGGTGATCATCGGCTATCCGTCCAGCGCGGCGGAGGACTTCGCCGGCGCGCACGGGTACAGGTTCCTGCACGACTGATCAATAGACTAAAGAATCTCACAGCAAAAGGCGCTGAACCGTTCAAGCGGTTCAGCGCCTTTGTTATGTACAAAACCCGGTATTACTTCGCGTTCAGCGCGGCTACGATGCCGTCCAGCTGATCCAGGCTCATCGGGCCGAAGGACATCAGCGAACGCAGGGGCATATAGGCGATCATGGCCTTGTTCATCTCGTCGCTGATCGCCTCGCTCGAGGCTTCGCCCTGCTCGCCGGCGCCGAAGGTCTGGGCCAGATGATCCAGCAGGGGCTTGATCACCTGCGTGGCCTTCGGATCGTCCATGATATCCATGAGGATGCTGTCGGCGGTGTAGTGGCGCGGCAGCTCCACGGTGCTCTCCACGGTCACGGGCGCGCTGAGCAGCACGTCGTGGGCGTTGGCGCAGATCTCGATGTCGAACACGCCGGTTTCCACATGCCAGTCGTGGATCTCGGTGTTCCAATAGGCGAAGGAGCGCTTGTCCAGCGTGAAGGAGACGGTCCTGGTCTCGCCGGGCTGCAGCTCCACCTTGTCGAAGCCCTTCAGCTCGCGGATGGGGCGGAAGACCTTGCTCTCGCGGTCATGCACGTAGAGCTGCACGACTTCCTTGCCGGCTACCTTGCCGGTGTTGGTCACGTCGACGCTGACGGTCAGGGTGTCGGTGTCCCTGATAGTTTCGGCGCTCAGGCGCAGGTTGCTGCAGGCGAAGGTGGTGTAGCTCAGGCCGTAGCCGAAGGGGAACAGCACGGGCTGCTTCTTCGTCTCGTACCAGCGGTAGCCCACGTAAATGCCCTCGGTGTAGATGGCGGTGTTGCCCTCGCCGCCGTAGGTCAGGTAGCAGGGGGTGTCCTCCAGGCGGATGGGCATGGTCTCGGGCAGGCGGGCGCTCGGGTTCACCTCGCCGTAGAGCACGGCTTTGTTGGCGGTGCCGACGTTCTGGCCGGCCAGATAGCCCTCGATGAGGCCCTTCACGCAGCCGATCCAGGGCATCTCGACGGGGGAGCCGTTGTAGAGCAGCACGACGACGTTGGGGTTCACGGCGGCGATCTTCTCGATCAGTGCGTTCTGGTTGGCGGGCATCTGCATGTGGGTGCGGTCATAGCCCTCGCTCTCAAAGCTGTCCGGCAGACCGGCCACGATGACCACCTTGTCGGCAGCCTTGGCGGCGGCGACGGCCTCGGCCACGAGCGCTTCGTTCTCCTCCACGCTCTTCACTTCATAGCCCTGGGCGTAGCAGACGTTGGCGTTGTCCGCCAGGGCGTCCTTCAGGGAGGTCACCTTGAAGCTGTTGATGTGGGAGGAACCGCCGCCCTGGAAGCGCGGCTTCGCGGCGAATTCGCCGATCAGCGCGACCTTCTCCTCCTTCTTCAGGGGCAGGATGGCGTCCTCGTTCTTCAGCAGCACCAGGCAGTCCGCGGCCAGTTTGGCGGCCAGCTCGTGGTCGGCTTCCTTGTCCCAGGGGGTGTCGGGCTTGGCGTTGTCCCAGTACTTCTGGTGGATGGTCAGCATGCGCTCGCAGCACAGATCGACGTCCTTCTCGTCCAGCTTGCCGTCCAGCACGGCCTGCATCACCAGCTTGTCGCGCTGGCCGCCGCTGGCGGGCATCTCCAGGTCGAGGCCGGCGTGCACGCCCTTGACGCGGTCGCTCACCGCGCCCCAGTCGCTCATCACATAGCCCTCGTAGCCCCACTCGTCGCGCAGCAGCTCGGTCAGCAGCCAGTGGTTCTGGGAGGCGTATTCACCGTTGACCTTGTTGTAGGAGCACATAAAGGTCCAGGCCTTGCCCTTCTTGGCGGCAGCCTCGAAGGCCGGCAGATAGATCTCGCGCAGGGTGCGCTCGTCGACCACGCTGTCGGAGGACATGCGGCGGTGCTCCTGGTCGTTGGCGGCGAAGTGTTTCACGCTGGTGCCGATATTCTTGGACTGGGTGCCCTGGATCAGGCTGGTGGCCATCTCGCCCGCCAGATAGGGATCCTCGCTCATGTACTCGAAGTTGCGGCCGCACAGCGGGCTGCGCTTGATATTGATGGCGGGGCCGAGGTTCACGGCGACCTGCTCGTGCTGGCACTGGTCGCCCATGGCCTCGCCCAGGCGGCGCACGATGCCGCGGTCAAAGCTCGCGGTGGTGGCGCAGGCGGCGGGGAAGCAGACGGCGGGGATGCTCTCGTTCACGCCGAGGTGGTCGGCTTCAGCGTCCTGCTTGCGCAGGCCGTGGGGGCCGTCGGAGACCATCACGGACGGGATGCCCAGCCGCTCGACGGGCTTGGTGTGCCAGAAGTCCAGACCGGAGAGGAGAGAACACTTCTCCTCCAGGGTCATGGCGGCCACGAGTTCCTTGGGGGTACGCATGGGAAACCACTCCTTTATATTTTATGATAAGGATAACTTGGGAGACGCCGCGCCTATGGCGGGAGGCACGGCAGGCCGCCGCTGCGGCTCAGGAAGAGGCGCGCTGCATGGTTACATGCAGTCGAGATACGCCTTCACGACGCGGATGCACTTGTCCCAGCTCATGCGGGAGGAGTCGATGCACAGGTCGTAGTCGTCCGCGCACTGCCAGTCGCGGCCGGTGAAGTGCCGGTAGTATTCCGCGCGCTTCTTGTCGATCTCGTGGATGCGGCGCTCGGCCTCGTCCCGGTCGAGGCTGAACATGTTCATCACGGTGCGGATGCAGTTCTTCTCCGGCGCGTGGACGTAGATCTTCAGCACGTTCGGCTGGTCGCGCAGGATGTAGTTCGCGCAGCGGCCGACGATGATGCAGTTCTCCTTCGCCGCCAGGTCGCGGATTACCTTCGCCTGGTAGCGGAAGAGGTTCTCGTTGGATGTGAACTCGCTGCTGGTGGGCGGGATCACCTCGCCGTCCAGCGCATTGTGGGATACGCGGGTGAACAGGGATTTTTTCGCGATCTCGTCCGCCTGCGCAAACAGCTGCTCGCTGATGCCGCTCTCGTCCGCGGCAATCTGCAGCAGCTCCTGATCGTAGTAATGCCAGCCCAGCTCTTCCGACCACATCTTGGCCATGGTTCTTCCGCCGCTGCCGTAGCCGCGCGCGATGGTGATGACCCGATTATCAGCCATAAGATCGCCTCCTCAGCAGGCTCGATTTGTCTGTCCTGTCCTTATTATATCCGTAATGAGACAAAAGCGCAAGGCGCAGGGAAAAAATGCGAAAAGGAATTTTGTGCACGGCCGGCCTCCGGCGCTCCGCCTTGCGCTTCCGCGCAGTTTATGAGATAATCAGGGAGGAGAAGCGGCCCCGGACAGCGGCGTCAGCCACGACGGAACCGGGGCTCCATGCCGGAGACAATGCGGCGGCAGCCTTTTCAGGGGCGCCGCGCAGGCTTCGGGAACACGGATTTTCAGCTGTCGGCCTGTTATGCAGACAGCCGAGCTGGAATGAACAGGAGGAAAGAGTATGAAAAAGTTTCTTGCATGGTTCCTGACAATGCTGGTGCTGTGCGCTGCATCCGTCGCGCTGGCGGAAGGGGGAGAGATCGCGCCTCTTTACGCAACGGTGGGCGAGGCGCTGGAGAACAGCGACGAGGAACGCGTCATCGCAGGAGGCGTATCGGGGGAATATTTCGCTGTGGTCACGGAGAAGGATGGAAAGTACTACCGCAGCGTGGCCAACTATGATGAAAAGCTGACCGAGCTGGAGGCGGAGACCGACAGCCTGGACTATGAGGCGGAGGACTTCTTTGAAAAGCTGGAAGCGTCGATGAACGCGGTGGAGGCGTACCGGAATTCGCTCCCGATCGCTTACAGCGAAGTGTTCACGGCCAGCCCCATGACGGATGCGGAGATGGAGTCAAAAATCGGGAAAACCCTGGCGCAGCTGACCGAGGAAGGCTTTGAGATGGGGAGCAACGGCACGGAACCCGGCGAGGGAGACGAGATGCTGATCGTCTATTCGATGCGTTACGGCGTCTATGACTACAGCTGCGTCGTGGATGCGGACTTTGACACGTATATGGCCGCCCAGGAAAACGGCACCGAGGGCAGCCTGACCGTAAAAGACATCGCGCTGGCCGGCATAACGGAGTGGGGATATGACAAACGCTTCCACACGGACGGCACTGTGGATGAACCGGAGGATCCTTTCGCGGAGCTGAACGAGATCATGACGGAAATCGCCAATCTGACGCAAAGCGGCCAGGAAGGCGGAGAGACCGATATCAACGGTCTTGCGGAAACGCTGAAGGAAAAGCACCCGGATTACGCGGACATGATTGATCTGTACGTGACGCTGTACCAAACCTATGGCGTAGAAGGCCTTGCCGAGATGATGACCCCGGCCGAATAAACCGCCTGCGGCGCACACATCCCGTCGAAAGCGCCCCACCGCGGGAGCGCCCCTGCGGCGCTCCTGGTTTTCAACCCGCCATTTTACCCCTTGCAATTTTCAACCCAATCGCTTATACTGTCCATGCCGTACCTGTGATGAAGGCCGGGTCCCGTGCGATTTTCCGTCGTGAACCCTGTCAGGGCCGGAAGGCAGCAGCAGTAAGCGTCAGGTTGATGTGCTGCGGGGCTGCCCGGTCGGAGTGGGTGCGGTTTTCTTATTTGACACATCGGCCCGACTGCGCCGCGGATCCGCCGCGCCTGAAAGGAACAGAACATGGAATTGGACATCATCCGGCGCACAGACCCGGAAATCGCCCAGGCGATCGAGGACGAGCTGAACCGCCAGCGCAGCCATATTGAGCTGATTGCCTCGGAAAACTTTGTCTCCCCTGCGGTGATGGCCGCCACGGGCTCCTGCCTGACGAACAAATATGCCGAGGGCTATCCCGGCCACCGCTATTACGGCGGCTGCGAGTGCGTGGACGTGGCGGAGGAGCTGGCCCGCAAGCGCGCCTGCGCCCTCTTCGGCGCAGAGCACGCGAATGTGCAGCCCCACTCCGGCGCGCAGGCGAACACGGCCGTCTATTTCGCCGTGCTGCAGCCCGGCGACACGGTGATGGGCATGAGCCTGGATAACGGCGGCCACCTCACCCACGGCTCCCCGGTCAACATCTCCGGCAAGTACTTCCGCTTCGTGCCCTACGGGGTGCGCGCGGAGGACGGCCGCATCGACTACGACCAGGTGCGCGACCTCGCGAAGGAATGCCGCCCGAAGCTGATCGTCGCGGGCGCGTCCGCCTACCCGCGGGCCATTGCCTTTGACCGTCTCCGCGCCATCGCGGATGAGGTCGGCGCGCTGCTGATGGTGGACATGGCGCACATCGCCGGCCTGGTGGCCGCGGGCGAGCACATGAATCCCGTGCCCTACGCGGACTTCGTCACCACCACGACGCACAAGACCCTGCGCGGCCCGCGCGGCGGCATGATCCTCTGCCGCGAGGCATACGCCAAGGCGATCGACAAGGCGATCTTCCCCGGCACGCAGGGCGGCCCGCTCGAGCACGTGATCGCCGCGAAGGCGGTCTGCTTCGGCGAGGCGCTGAAGCCCGCCTTCAAGGCCTACCAGCACCAGATCATTCTCAACGCGAAGGCGCTGGAGAACGCCTTCCGCCGCGAGGGCATCCGCATGGTCTCGGACGGCACGGACAACCACCTGCTGCTGCTCGACTTCACCGGCACCGAGGTCACCGGCAAGATGCTGGAGACCCAGCTGGAGGGAGCCAACATCACCGTGAACAAGAATACCGTGCCCGGCGAGACCCGCAGCCCCTTTGTGACCAGCGGCGTGCGCGTCGGCACCCCGGCGGTCACGACCCGCGGCATGAAGGAAAAGGATATGGAACGCATCGCCTCCTGGATTGCGTGCGTGGTGCGCGAGGGCGAGGCCGCCGTTCCCTCCGTGAAGGCGGAGGTTGAGGCGTTCATGAAGCACTTCCCGCTCTACGCAGACTGATAAAGGAGCGCGCTGCCGACGAAGCCTGAACCCCGGCGAAACGCCCGCGGCCGCGCGCAGCCCGGCCCGGTGGGAGAAGACCGCCGCCTGTGCGCGCTGCGATCCGCACGGGCTCCGGAAGGCCTGATCAACAGCAGCCCTCTTCCTCGCGGAGAGGGCTTTCGTGCTTTCGGCAGAAACCAACCGATCGGAGGAAACCGCCATGATCCACCCGAACGCAGACGCGGCCCCGACGCCGTCCCTGCATCTGATTCTGGCCGACGCCCAGCGCCGCGAGCTGGCCCGCGTGACCCGGCCTTTCCCCGCTTCCGCGTCGGAGAGCGTCCTTTTCAGCGCCGACGCCCCGAAGGAGACCGGCGCTTTGCTGCTGCAGGCGGACGGCAGGGAGGGGCTGCTGCTTGGCGCAATCGTCACTGCCGACGGCGGCCGGGTGCGGCTGAGCGAGGAGGCCGGCAGACCCCTGCCCCGCCTTTGCCCCGCGCTGGAGCTGTGCGCGTCGGAGAGCCTCGGCGGGAAGCACGTGGAGGCGCGCGTCACGGTGAGCGCGGACGACGCGCTGACGGATTCGGTGGAGCGCATGCGGGCCGTCTATGAGGAGCAGCTGCGCCGTCAGGCCAAGGACGCGGAGCTGCTACGCATGGCCTATCAGAAGAAGGACAGGGAGCTGCAGGACGTCCTGAACGCCAAGTGGTGGCGGGCCGCGAAGCCGCTGCGCCGCGCTATCTTCCTCGCGCGCTACGTCGTTGAGCACGCGCGGAAGATCGGCAAGACCGGCAAGCCGGTGGACGACGCCCCGCCCTCGGACGCCATTCCGCCGTCCCCGCTCCTGCCCCTGCTGGACGACCCCGCCTCCCGCGTGTATCTGCGGGAGGAGATCGACCGGATGCTGGCGGAGCAGAAGGCCTGGCGCATCCTGCTGGCCGCGCCGGACCTGGCGGAGGGCGGCATGGGGGAGGCGCTGCTGCGCCTGGGCGAAGGCCTGCGGGGCTTCGGCCATGACGTGCTGCTGGCGGCGCAGGCGGACGGACCGGTCCGCGCCCGGGCCGAGCAGGCGGGCATCCCCGTCGTGGTGGCTCCCGGGCTCCTGACGCGCAGGGACTGGCTGGGCATCGCGTCCCCCTTCAACCTCGCGCTGCTGGGCGGCCTTCCGTGCGTCAGCGCGGTCAGCGCGCTGAACAGCAGGGACATCCCCGTGCTCTGGTGGCTGAACGAGGGCAAGGGCGCGTATGACCCGCAGTGGCTGCTGGCCGCCCCGGAAACGCTCTCGGAGGACGTGCGCGTCTTCGCGGCGGACGAGGAAGCCCGCAGGCAGATTCTCAGCTACTGCCCGCAATACCGCCCGGAGCTGCTGGAGGACACAGGCGGCGCGGCCTTTGCGGAGCGCGCGCATGAGGTGATCAGCCGCATGATTACGCGCGGCGAGTACGCGCTCGCCGACCTGCAAGCCCATGACTGGCAGCTGGAAAAGTGCGTCCCGGCGCGCCCGCGCGTGTCCGTGCTGATCCCCGCCTACAACGGCGAGGCGGACTGCGAGCGGCTGCTCAGCGCGCTGGACCGCCAGCAGGGCCTGGAGCGCCTGGAGGTCGTGGCCGTTGATTCCGGCTCGCGGGACGGCACGGTGGCCTGTTGCCGGAGGCACGGCGCGAAGGTGATCGAGATCCCCAACACGATGTTCACCCATTCCTTCGCCCGCAATCTGGCCGCGCGGAGCGCGTCGGGCGACATCCTGCTCTTCATGACGCAGGACGCGGCGCCAACCTCGGACACCTGGGTGAGCGAGCTGATCGCGCCGATCCTGCGGCAGGAGGCCACCGCCGTGAGCCCGGCGGAGGAGCCGCCGGAGGGCACCGATCTCTACTATGTGATTTCCTCCCGCGTGCACCGGCACTATTGCGGGACGGACACGGCGAACCAGCTGCACTTTGGCCTGGCGAACGGCGCGCCGGACGCGCTGCACCGCTGGGGCGCGCTGAACGATGTCTCCACGGCTATCCGCCGCGACGTGTTCATGCGCTATCTCTACCGCTACGACTTTGGCGAGGACCTGGATATGGGCCTGCGCCTGCTGCGCGGCGGCTGCCGTGTGGCCCTCCTCAAAGATGTGACGGTGCGCCACGGCCACAACCGCGCGGCGGGCTATTACGTCAAGCGCTCGCTGGTCGGCTCGGTGACCATGCAGGAAAAGATTCAGCACATCCAGACGGCGGGCACCCTGCCGGAGAAGGTGGTCGCGGCCCTGCTGGCCGAGGCCTACGGCGCGATGCAGCTCCTCGGCGCGCGGATGTCTGGCATGGTCTGCGGCAGGGAGGAGTTCCAGCAGCGCATCGGCGCCTGTCTGGACGAGCTGGGCGGGCTGAGCGCCAGGGAGCTGATCGAAGCGCCGCCCTGCCCCGCGATGCAGGACGCGCTGATTGACGAGACGATCGCGAACGTCCGCGCGGAGATTCACGACAAGCCCAGGAAGATCGGGCTGTCCGTCCACTTCATCCGGCAATACCTGCAGTATGTCTTCTGGCCGAACTTCGACGCCTGCGCCGAGTGGGATGACAGGACTTCTCCGGACCTGGTGCTGCAGTGCCTGAACAAGCATTTCGCCACCCTCATCGGGGCGGAGCTGGGCTGCATCGGCAGCGATACGCGCCTGAGTCAGCGGATCAGGCCGCTGTGGCGCGGGGTGTAAAACCAAATAACGGCCCTGCGCGCCGCGGCGCGATGGACTTTAACAGCAGAGGGATTCCGACTTTGATCCTGCGGAATCCCTCTGCTGTTTCTTTGGATATGCTGTTTTTAGAGCCGGCGGGTTTTGAAAGGCGCTCCCGCGGAGGACGCCGGGGCAGACCTCTCCTTTGGGCAAGGAAAGGGCTTCTGCGCCGCCGGCTTCCGATCCGCTGTCATTCGCGCGCCAGCGCTGCGCCCAGGTCGAAGGCTTTGCGGCATTCCTCGGGGAAGACGGTGTCGTGGCGGCGCTGCTTGTCTTCGGGATCGAACATGGTCCAGGGCCAGTCGGTCTTGCTGTAATCCTTCAGCTGCAGGGTGTTGCCGCTGACCAGCACCTCGGTGGGCCCGACGAAGCGGTTCAGCGTCCGCTGGTAGCCCTGCAGAAGGTTCAGGTAGCTGGTGCCCGGCGCGTTGCTGGTCATGATCAGCAGGACGGGCACAGAGCGGGCATTGCAGCTGGGGTTTTCCAGATTGTAGGTCAGGCTCTGGAAGATGAGCCGCTCATAGAGCGCGCGGAAGGAAGCCGTCAGCTCGCCGAGGTAATTCGGGGAGCCGATGATCAGGCCGTCCGACGCGCGGATGGCGTCCAGCACGGGGGTCAGCCCGTCCCGGCAGACGCAGCGGCCCTTGTTCTTCTCCCGCTTGCAGCCGAAGCAGGAGATGCAGCCCGTGTATTTCTCCAGGCGGAAGAGGTCGAATCTCTCCACCGACGCGCCGAGGGACTCCGCGCCCTTCGCGGCCTCGGTGATCAGGGTATCGGTGTTCCAGCCCCTGCGCGGGCCCGCGTTGACGGCGATGATGCTCTTGCTCATGTCTGCTCAGCTCCTATCGGTCACAGCAGGGCTTTGATGCAGGCTTCCACCTCGGCCATGTCCGCGGTGGGCTCGAAGCGCGCCACGACCTGCCCGGCGCGGTCGACGACGAACTTGGTGAAGTTCCACTTGATGTCCGGCTTCTTGTCCCAGTCGGGGTCGCTCTCGGCGAACATCTTCTCCAGCAGCTCCTTGTAGGGGTGCGGGCCAAAGCCCCCGAAGCCCTTCTGGGCTTTCAGGTAGGTGTAGAGCGGCAGCTCGTTTTCACCGTTCACGTCGGCCTTCTTCATCTGGGGGAAGGTGGTGTTGAAGTGCATGGTGCAGAATTCGTGGATTTCCTCATCGGTGCCGGGCGCCTGCCCGCCGAACTGGTTGCAGGGAATGTCCAGAATCTCCAGGCCCTGTTCGTGATAATCCCTGTACAGCTGCTCGATGGGCGCGTACTGCGGGGTGAAGCCGCAGCCGGTGGCCGTATTCACCACGAGGATCACCTTGCCCTCGTAGTCCCTGAGGTTCAGCTGTTCGCCTTTGCCGGTGGTGAGTGTGAAATCATAGATCATGGCGTTTCTCCTTCCGTCTGTGCGCCTTGAGAGGTGCGCTGCAGAGACTGATCCTGAATCGGCCTTTACAGCGGATTCCGTATCTGCTATGATTGTAAAGGACGGGAGACCGTCCTGTCAATAAGTGATTTCAGCCGGGGCAAGGGAGAAACTCCGGATCGGAGGACACGCTGTGTCCAGGGAGCGCAGCGGCTCCTTCCCGCCGCCGCAGCACCCGTCTCTCACGAAACAGACGGGCAAAAAACGCCGGGACACACCCGATGCCGATCAGAACAAAGGAGGCTTTATGCGCACCATCTATCTCGCCGGAGGCTGCTACTGGGGCGTGGAGAAATACATCGCGTCCCTTCGCGGCGTCACCGAAACCGAAGTGGGCTTCGCCAACGGGAACACCGAGCACCCGACCTATGAGCAGGTGAAGCACGAAAACACGGGCCACGCGGAGACCGTGCGCGTCGTCTACGACGAGCAGGCGCTGCCGCTGCCCGCGTTGCTGAAGCTGTTCTTCCGCATCATCGACCCGTTGAGCGTCGACCGCCAGGGCCACGACGTGGGCCACCAGTACCGCACGGGCATCTACTGGAGCGATCCTGCGGATGAGGCGGTCGTGCGCGAGGCGCTGGCGGGACTGGAAAAACAGACCGGCCAGCCGCTCGCGGTGGAGGCGCTGCCGCTGCGGCATTTCTACCCGGCGGAGGAATACCATCAGAAGTACCTGGACAAGAACCCGGGCGGCTACTGCCACGTGCCGTGGGAGATGATCCGCTGGGCGCAATCCATCGATCCGGCCGCGGAAGCGGACAAATGATGGGAGACTTCCAAAACGCAAAAAGACCAGGCCCTTGCCCGGACACGCAGTCCGGCCCGGGGGCCCGGTCTTTTTTGCGTCACAGCACCTTGTTCAGGAAGTCCTTGGTGCGCTGGTGCTGGGGGTTGCCGAAGATCTGCTCCGGCGTGCCCTCCTCCAGAATGCGGCCGCCGTCCATGAAGATGACGCGGTCGGCAACCTCGCGCGCGAAGCCCATCTCATGGGTCACCACCGCCATAGTCATGCCCTCGCGGGCGAGCTCCTTCATCACCTCGAGCACCTCGCCGACCATCTCCGGGTCGAGGGCGGAGGTCGGCTCGTCGAAGAGCATGATGTCCGGCTTCATGCACAGGGCGCGGGCGATGGCCACGCGCTGCTTCTGGCCGCCGGAGAGCTGCCGCGGCATGGCTTTGGCCTTATCCGCGAGGCCGACGCGCTCCAGCATCGCCATGGCGTTCTGCTCGGCCTCGGCCTTCGTGGCCTTTTTCAGGTCGACGGGCGCGAGCATCAGGTTGCGCAGCACGTTCATGTTGTTGAACAGGTTGAAGTGCTGGAAGACCATGCCCACGCTCTCGCGCACCTTGTTCATGTTGACCTTCTTGCTGCTGATATTGTGGCCGTCGATGATGATGTCGCCGCCGCTCAGCTCCTCCAGGCCGTTGATGCAGCGCAGAAGGGTGCTCTTGCCGCTGCCGGAGGGGCCGATGATCACGACGACCTCGCCCTCCATGATCTCGAGGTTGATGCCGTTGAGCACGTGCAGCACGGTATGGGTCTTGAAGTATTTCTGAAGGCCGCAGATGCGGACCTTCACCTTTCTCTCTTCGCTCATCACTGCTTCAGCCTCCTCTCGAGGTACTTCGCCGCGAACTGCAGCAGCAGGATCACGATGAGGTACATCGCGCCGACGATGGCCCAGGTCTGGAAGGACATGAAGGTCTTGGAGACCACGTTCTTGGCTGTGTTGACCAGCTCCGGAAAGCCGATGACGGAGAGGATGGAGGTGTCCTTCAGGGTGATGATGAACTGGTTGATGATGCTGGGGATCATGGTCCGGATGGCCTGCGGGAGGATGATGCGCTGCATCGTGCGCCACCAGGGCAGGCCCAGGCTGCGCCCGGCCTCCATCTGGCCGACGTCCACGGACTCGATGCCCGCGCGAATGATCTCGGCCATGTACGCGCCGCAGTTCAGCGCGAGGCAGACGGAGCCGGCCTGCAGCGCCGTGAAGGTGAGGCCGCTCCTGCCGAGCACGTTGTTCCACAGGTAGGGCACGCCGAAATAGATCATATAGGCCAGCACGATCATGGGCACGCCGCGGATCAGGTTGACAAACACGAGCGCGACCGCCCGGCAGACCCTGTTCTTCAGCACGCTCATCATGCCCACGATCAGACCGATGATGCAGGCAAAGAACAGGCCGTAGAGCGCGAGCAGCAGGGTCTGGCCCATGGCGCGCAGCAGCAGCGGCCCATAGCTTCGCAGAATCATGTCCATGAAGGTTTCACATCCCTTTGATATCGGTCGAAAGAAGGACGCTTCCGGCTGGAAACGTCCTTCCAATCAGATCGGCTTTGCAGCTGTCTTCTCGCCCTCAGGCCCCGGACAGAGGCCCGGAAGCGCGGCTTATTCGCCCAGGTACTTCGCCAGGATGGCGTCATAGGTGCCGTTGGCCTTGATGTTGGCAAGACCCGCGTTGAACTTGTCCACCAGCTCCTGCTTGTCGGCGGAGAAGACGGCGAAGCCGTAGTCAGCGCCCTCGTTGGCGGTGCCGTCCACGAGCTTGAGCGGCACGCCGTTGGACTTGATGTAGTCCGCCATGATGGGCGCGTCGTCGAAGCAGGCCGCGGCCTGGCCGCCGATGACGGCCTGATAGATGTCGGGGGAGGACTCCATGGTGACCACGGTGAAGCCGTAATCAGCGGCGAGGCTCTCGGCATAATCGGCGCTCATGGTGCCGATCTTGACGGCGACGTTCTTGCCGGCAAGGTCCGCGAAGCCGGCGATGTCGCTGTTCGCGGCCACGGCCATGCACTGGGCGGCGTTGTAGTAGCCGTCGGAGAAAATCCAGCCGCTCGCCTTGCGGGCGTCGGTGATGGAAGCGCCGGCGATCATGCCGTCCGCCTGGCCGGCCTGGCAGGCCGCGATGGAGGCATCCCAGCCCAGCACGCGCAGCTCATAGGTGAAGCCCTGATCCTCGGCGATGGCCGCGAGGATGTCCATATCGATGCCGATCATCGTGCCGTTCTCATCGGCGAACTCGAAGGGACGGAAGGCGGTGTCGGTGGCAATGACGTAATCCTCAGCCAGAGCGGACACGGCGCAAAGCGCCATCGCGAGAGCCAGAATGACGGATAACAGTTTCTTCATAGTCAGTGACCTCCTTGTCTGATTCCGGGTCTGGGCCCGGAGGATAATTGTATTATAGGAGAGAAAAGCACGGCTGTCAAGCACAAACTGCACATTTATTCATCAAAATTGCATTTCTTTCTGTATTTTTGCTGTATTCGCAGGCAGAACGGCGAAACAAATGAAAGATCAGAAGATAAAAACTGCAATTTCGCTGCAAATGGATTGACAGGACACGGCGCGTGGGCTATACTTGTGCCCAACTGGGAAGAAGGAGGCTGAGACGATGCGTCCGGTGATTGGACTGATTCCCCTGATTGAGGACGAGAAGCTGCGCTACTGGATGCGCCCGGGCTATATGAAGGGCGTCTCCATGGCGGGCGGCCTGCCCGTGATGCTGCCGCTGACGGCGGACGAGAACCAGCTGGCGGACATCGCGTCCATGTGCGACGGCCTGCTGCTGACGGGCGGCCCGGACGTGGAGCCCGCGATGTACGGCCAGGAGACGCTGCCGGTGGGCGTGGTTACCTGCCCGCCGCGCGACGCCATGGAGTCCCGGCTCTATCCGCTGTTCATGGCGCAGGACAAGCCGGTCTTTGGCATCTGCCGGGGCATCCAGATGCTCAACGTGCTCTGCGGCGGCACCCTCTACCAGGACATTCCGGCGCAGCATCCCTCGGAGATCGCGCACCACCAGCAGGCGGAGCGGGAGGCCCGGACCCACGAGGTGCGCGTCCTGCCGTCCACGCCCCTGCGGGAGATTGCCGGGCAGGACGTCATCCGCGTCAACAGCTTCCACCATGAGGCCATCGACCGCCTGGGCGAGGGGCTCGCGCCGATGGGCGTCTCGCCGGACGGGCTGATCGAGGCCGTCTGGATGCCGGAGCGGCGCTTTGTCTGGGGCGTGCAGTGGCATCCGGAATACCTCTGGCCGACGGACGCGGCCGCGGCGGGGCTCTTCCGTGCGTTTGTGGATGCGTGCAGGCGGTGAAGCGGAGCGGGGCGAACCCATGCGCAGTCTTCGCCGCTCCCATGCGGCGGACACGAAGGAGGATGAAACGAATGGATCAGGTGTGGAAAGATATGTACGAGGCCGCGAAGGCGGTCAAAGGCTTCAAACAGATTTCCGATTACATGAGCGCGGGCGAGGTTTCCGCGGCGATCCTGTCGAAGTCCGGGAAGATCTATACGGGCGTGTGCATCGACACCTGCTCGTCGCTGGGCATCTGCGCGGAGCGGAACGCGATCTTCAACATGATTACCAACGGGGAGTACGAGATCGCCCGCGTGCTGTGCATCCCGCCGAACAAGGGCAAGGGCGCGCCCTGCGGCGCGTGCCGCGAGCTGATGACCCAGCTGATGCCGGGCCGGTACAGGGACATCGAGATCATGCTGGACTACGAGGAGGACCGGGTGACGACCCTCGGCGAGCTGACGCCGGAGTGGTGGATCGACTGAGCCGGCTTTCCTCCCGGACGCAAAAAAACGCGGGGCCGATGCGGTTCCCGCGTTTTTGCGTCCCTGTACGCTTACCGGAACATGCCGTCCAGAATCTGCCGGGACAGCTCCGGCACCTGCTCCTCCAGCGTGCGGGCGGAATCCCAGCGGATCGGCGCCTTCACGCGCAGGGAGTGGGAGGCGGTGTCCAGGTGGATCGGCCAGATGGCCAGCTCCCCGCCGGTGAGCTTTTTGTACATCGGCAGGAGGTTCAGGAAGCCCTCGTTGATTTTGTCCGTGCTGTGCTCCCCGTAGCCGGTGGGGATCTCCGGGAAGATGATGACATGCTGCTTCTCGTCCCGCAGGACGCGCAGGGTTTCCTTCATCGTGCGCACCGCGCGGATGTCGTGGTAAACCGGGATGTGCGGCACGGAGCGCAGGATGAGCGGCAGCAGCACGGAGACCACGGGCGGGATCACCGCGCTGTAGAAGGGCGCGAGGCGCGATTTCTCGTTCCACCAGTGGTCCTGGCGCACGTAGGCGGGCACGGTCTCGCGGCTGAGCGGATCGGCGAAAATCCAGATGCGGCTGTTGTCCATCGGCGGAAAGTTGACCGCCATCTCCAGCGGCCCCATCGCCCGGTCGTGATTGCACACGAAGACGCAGGGCCTGCCGTCAAATGGCACGTCCCAGGCGATATCGACCCGCGGCAGAAACCACCGCACCGTGTACCGGAGAAAACGATAAAGTCGCTTGCCCAAAGAAAAACGCTCCTTTCGCCTGAAAGATGAACAGGCGCAGACCCTATCTTAACACAAACCCGGCGGGGTGGCAAGCCGGGAAAGGAAGTCTCTGGCATTTTCCGCCCCCATCTGCTACAATGGGTTTTGCGATGCGCAGAAATTCCGCGGATGAAAGGGGATGCCCGATGAAGAACGCCTTCAGCTTTACCGTGCCGCCGCAGAAGCGGGTGCGGATGATCGTGGATACCGACTGCAAGAACGAGGCAGACGACCAGTTTGCCCTGGCGCACCACCTGATGACGCCCATGTTCGACGTGCGGGGCATCATTGCCGCGCATTTCGAGCGGGGGCGGGAGGACTTCCGGGGGCGCAGCGCCCGCGCCAGCTATGAGGAGATTGAGCGCGTGCTGGCGCTGATGGGGCTCAGCGGGCGCTTTCCCGTCCTGCTGGGCTGTGAATCGCCGCTGGCCGGCGAGGACGCGCCGGTGGAGAGCGAGGGCGCGCGCTTCATCGTGCGGGAGGCGATGCGGGACGACCCGCGTCCCCTGTATATCGCCCTGCAGGGCGCGGCCACCGACCTGGCCTCCGCCCTGCTGATGGAGCCGAGCATCGCGCCGCGGCTCACGGCGGTGTGGATCGGCGGGGAGGCCTATCCCGAGGGCGGGGAAGAGTTCAATCTGCTCCAGGATGTCGCCGCGGCGAACGCGGTCTTCGCCTCCGGGTGCGAGGTGTGGCAGATTCCCAAGCCCGTCTACAAGCTGATGAATGTCTCCCTGGCGGAGCTGCAGCATCGTGTGGCTCCCTGCGGGGAGATCGGCGCTTATCTCTTCCGGCAGATGGTCGAGCTGAACGACGCCCTGGGCGATTTCCCCTGGCCGCACGGGGAGACCTGGTGCATCGGCGACCAGCCCACGGTGGGCGTGCTGCTGGAGGACAGGGAGCGCCGGAACTACACCATCCGCCCCGCGCCCAGGGTGCTGCCCGACGGACGCTACGCAGTCCGCGAGGGCGCGCGCCTCATCCGCGTCTACGACACGGTGGACGCGCGGCTGACGCTGGAGGATTTCTACGCCAAGCTGGCGCTGAACTACGGGGACTGACGGGAGCAGAGCGTCTTCCGCGGGCGCGCCGCGGTGTAAAATTTCGCCGCTGACCTACCCGATCGCTGCCAATCGTGCTATGATAGGAAGGAACTTTTTTCAACTTTCGGCCGGAAAGCCCGGCGAGGAGGCCCCTTTTGATGAAGCATCTTACCCGCCTGCTGGCGCTCGTTCTCTGTCTGGTGACGCTCTGCGGCGCCGCGCTCGGCGAAAAGCACGTCTTTGCCGCGTCGAGCTCGGAGCCCTTCGACGGCTCCACGCCGCTCCTCACGCTCTACGTCTGCCCGATCTACGGCGCGGACTGCATGCTGATAACCTATGAGGGCATGAGCATGATGATCGACGGCGGACTGGACAACCAGATCGAGGATATCCAGAAAATGCTGGACGAGGCGGGTGTGGATCATCTGGACATGTTCGTCAACTCCCACCCGCACAACGACCACCTGCTCGGCTTCCTCGCGATGGTCGAGCAGGGACTGCTCACCGCCGACGCCTTCTACACCTTCTTCCCGCACGACTACACGGAATACACCGTGAGCCAGATGCGGGCGATGGAAACCTGCAAGGAGGCAGGCATCAAGGTCATCGACGTGGAGGATGGCAGCACGATTCCATTCGGGGACGTCGACATCCGCTGCATGCAGTCCAGGCTGAACAAGGCGGTCAACAACCTCTCCGGCGTGCTGCACGTCCAGTACGGCGACTGCACCCTGCTGCTGACCGGCGACATCGACGGCTCCGCCCAGCGCGACCTGGCCAAGCGCTATGACCTGCACTGCGACATCGTGAAGTGCCCGCACCACGGCATCACATCCCTCGAATGGGCTTTCATGAAGGATATCACGCCGGAATACGTGTTCATCCCGCACGGCTCAGGGGACACCCAAATGGACCAGGACGTGCTGAAGAAATACAAGATCCCCTTCGGCTTCGCCTCCTGGGGCATGCTGAAGATGACCACCGACGGCACCCGCTGGCTGGTGGAGCAGCACGTGACCGATCCCAAGCTGCAGAAGGACAAGCGCCTCAAGTTCTATTGATGTGATTTCGGAGGTGTATGCGCTGTGCGCGTATTCATCGTCAACCCGGTCGCCGGGGGCGGCTATGCCCTGAAGGCGGAGGAAGCGCTCCGCGCCGCGCTGAACCGCCGCATGGAGCCCTGCGTGTTTCTGCGCACGGAGAGCCCCGGCCACGCGGAGGTGCTGGCCTCGCAGGCGGCGCTCTCCGGCGCGGACGCGGTCATCTCGGTCGGAGGCGACGGCACCTCGCTCGAGGTCGCGCGCGGCCTCATTGGGAAGAAGGCTGTCCTGGGCATCATCCCCGCCGGCACGGGCAACGACCTGATCAAGACGCTGGGCATTCCGAGGGACCTGAACAAGGCCCTGGAGGTCGCGCTGAACGGCAAGGCGCGGGCGGTGGACGCGGCGAAGGTCAACAACCGCCTCTTCCTGAACGTGGCGGGCGTGGGCTTCGACGTCCGCGTGCTGGACGAGACCGAGCGCTTCAAGAAGCACATGCGCGGCCTGCTGCCCTATCTGTGCGGCCTGGTCTGCGCCATCGCGCACCACAAGCCGGTTCACGTGCGGGTGATCACGGACGGCGAGGAAAAGGAGCTGGACGCCCTGATCTGCGCCGTGGCCAACGGCCGCTACATCGGCGGCGGCATTCCCATCTGCCCGGACGCCTCGGTGGAGGATGGCCTGCTGGACGTGGTCCTTCTGCGGGACCGTCCGCGCTGGAAGCTTCCGCCCTACCTCCCGGGACTGATGGGCAAGCGCATCCTGAAGTTCGGCATCACCACCCGCTTGAAGGCGAAGAAGGTGGAGATCTTCTGCCCCGGCGCGCGCGTGCAGGTGGACGGAGAAATCGCCCCCATGGACCACGTGGTCTTCGAGGTGCTGCCCGGCGCGCTGCGCGTGTGCATGCCGGAGTGACGCGCGGACCGGCATCCGCGGGAGAATCACGCGGTCAGCAGGAATTTGCTGCCATGTGTCGAATTATTCATAAAATACCGCCGGAGGGCTTATCGAAGGCGGCACAGATCAGTCAAATCAAAGGAGATGTTTCTTGATGGCAGATCTTGGAAAAACGATGAAAAATGCCTGGGTGAAGGGCATGGAAGCGATCGGCAACGCGGCCAACCAGCTCGCGACCAACACCAAATTTAAGGTCAGCGAAATGAATCTGATCAACCACCGCAAGGAGATTCTGGACGGCTTCGGCGCGAAGGCCTATGACCTCTGGAAGAACGGCGCGTCCCTGCCCGAGGAGCTGGACAAGCTGCTGAAGGAGGTCGCCGGGCTGGACGAACAGCTCGCGGCCATCCGCGCCGAGCACAGCGCCGATACCGCGAAGCCCGAGCCCGCGGCCAATGAAGCCGAGGCGGCCGCCGAGGAAGCCGCCCAGGAGGAGGCCATGGCGGAGGAAGCGCCCGCCGAGCCGAAGGACGAGGGCATCCCCGGGAAGAGCAATCCCTTCGACCACGCGCCGAAGATGCAGGTGAACCCGGAGCCCGCCGCCGAGCCCACCCCCGAAGCCGCCCAGACGGACGACGCGATTCCGACCCTGGAGATCCCCACACAGAAAGAGATGGAAAACACCCTGGAGCAGGTGAGCCAGTCGATCGACACCGCGATGGAGCGCCTGACCGATCTCGGCGCGCAGGTCTCGCGCCAGGTGGATCAGGTCGTGGCGGATCTGGACAAGGAAGTCGGGAAGAAGGAATAAGACGGTTCCTGCGCCGCGATGAACGCGGCAAGGACGCAGCGCATCCCTGGATGAATCATCCGGGGATTTTTTCTTGGATGGGAAATCATGCGCAAGAAGGGGGGATTCCGCTTTTCATTCGTCCGGTTTTGCTGTATAATGGTTCCCAGAAGGAGTGTGATGCGCATATGAAGCGTGTTTTTCTGACTGTATTGGATGCTGTCGGCTGCGGCGAAGCGCCTGATTCCGCCGCCTATGGCGACGTGGGCGTGAACACCTGGGGCCATGTCGTAGACGTCGCGCATCCGAACCTGCCGAACTTCGCCGCGATGGGCCTTGGCCAGGTGGAGGGCACCCATTATCCTCCGGATCCCGGGGCCGTGGGCGGCGTGGGCCGCTGCAGGGAGGTCAGCGCCGGCAAGGACACCACCACCGGCCACTGGGAGATGGCGGGTCTGCGCCTGGAGCAGGCCTTCCCGACCTTCCCGAACGGCTTCCCGGCGGATTTCATTGCCGCGTATGAGAAAGCCATCGGCCACAAGGTGATCGGCAACAAGCCCGCCTCCGGCACCGCGATTCTGGACGAGCTGGGCGAGCAGAGCCGCCGCGACGCGACGCCGATCGTCTATACCTCCGCGGACAGCGTGTTCCAGGTCGCCGCCCACGAGGACGTGTTCCCGCGCGAGGAGCTCTACCGCTTCTGCACCATCGCCCGCGAGATGCTCCAGGGCGAGCTCGGCGTGGGCCGCGTCATCGCCCGGCCCTATATCGGCGAGGAAGGCCACTTCACCCGCACGGCCGGACGCCGCGACTTCTCCCTGCCGCCCATCGGCCGCACCCTGCTGGACGCGGTGAAGGAGGCGGGCATGGAATCCCTCGGCGTGGGCAAGATCGAGGACATCTTTGAGCACACCGGCCTCACGGGCTCCAACCACGCGGCCGGCAATCCCGCCTGCATCGACGCCCTGCTGGATTACATGAAGCGCGACTTCGACGGCCTGTGCTTCACGAACCTCGTGGATACCGACATGCTGTGGGGCCACCGCCGCGATCCGAAGGGCTTCGCAGACGCGCTGGAATACATCGACCGGAAGATTCCGGACATGCTGGCGCTGATGGGCGAGGATGACCTGATGATCTTCACGGCCGACCACGGCTGCGACCCGACCTACACGGGCACCGACCACACCCGCGAGTATGTGCCGCTGCTCTGCTGGCACAAAAAGATGACAAAGCTGGTCGATCTCGGCACCCGCGCGACCTATGCGGACATCGCCGCGACCTGCGCCGAGTGGCTGGGCCTGCCCGACCGCTGGGGCGCAACATCCTTCGCGGCGGAGCTGAAGGCGTGACGCTCTGCCCGGTGCGGGAATACGTTATGACAGAATAAGGAGTAGCTTTCCATGGAGATGAAAACCATCCAGCGGGCCGCGGATTATGTCCGCGAAAAGATCGGCACGGCCGATATCGGCATCGTCCTCGGCAGCGGCCTCGGCTCCTACGCGGAGAACATGACGAACAGGAGCTGCGTGCCCTACGCGGAGATTCCCGGCTTCCCGGTCAGCACGGCCCCCGGCCACGAGGGCAAATGGTGGGCGGGCGACCTGGGCGGCAAGCGCGTCTATATGCTGCAGGGCCGCATCCACTTCTACGAGGGGCGGAGCCTCGACGAGGTGACCATGTACGTCCGCATGATGAAGCTGCTGAACGTGCGCGCGCTGATCCTCACCAACGCGGCGGGCTGCGTGAACGCCGCCTGGCAGCCGGGCGACCTGATGTTGATCCGCGACTTCATCAACTATTCGGGCATCAATCCGCTGATCGGACCGAACCTGGACGAGATGGGCCCGCGCTTCCCGGATATGAGCGCGGCCTGCGACAAGTCGATGGGCACGCTGTGCCTCGAGCAGGCCAAGCGCCTCGGCGTGCAGCTGCGCGAGGGCGTCTACATGTGGTTTTCCGGCCCGAGCTATGAGACGCCGGCGGAGGTGCGCATGGCGCGCATTCTCGGCGCGGATGCGGTCGGCATGTCCACCGTGCCCGAGCTGATCGTGGCGCGGCACTGCGGCCTGCCGACGCTGGGGATTTCCTGCCTGACCAACATGGCGGCGGGGATGCTGGATCAGCCGTTGAGCCACCTGGAGGTGCTCGAAGCGGCGAACAAGGTGCAGAAGGATTTCCGCGAGCTGATCACCGCGACGGTGGACGCGCTGTAAGGGCGGAGACCCCACCCCCGGCTCCTCCCCGCGAGCGGGGAGGGGAGATTATAAGGTGCGGCCAGGGGACGCTTTCCCACGGAAAGCGTCCCCTGGAACCTCTCGAAAGGCATTCCTGCGGAAGGCCTTTTGCAGAAGGAGCAACCGGGAAAGCGTCCCCTGGAACCCCTCGAAAGGCATTCCTGCGGAAGACCTTTTGCAGAAGGAGCAGCCGGGAAAGCGTCCCCTGGAACCCCTCGAGAGGCCCTCTGCGAGGCGCTTCCCTGACAACCGTGGATGCGATCATGATTCACGGGATGACTATGACCGACGAAAGGATGAAAGCCCTATGATGCAACCGAGCCTTGCGCAGGAGGTGCTGGCAAAGGCGACGGCCACCGGCGGCGACTTCGCGGAAATCTTCCTCGAGGACAGCCGCAGCCACACCCTGCAGCTCAAGTCCAGGCGCATGGATACCGTGAATTCCCTGCGTGTCCACGGCGCGGGCGTGCGCGTCTTTAACGGCACGAGCGCTGTCTATGTCTATACGAACGACACCAGCCGCGAGGGGCTGCTCGCCTGCGCGGAGAAGGCCGCCGCGGCCGTGACGAACGGCCAGGGCTGCGCGCCAGCGCCGCTGCGCCCCGAGGACGCCCGCCGTCCCGAGGAGGTGCGCATCCTCCCCGGCGATGTCAGCGCGGCCCGGAAGGCGGAAAAGCTTCGCGCGGCGGACGCGGCTGCCCGCGATGCCTCCGACGAGATCGTGCAGGTGAATGCCCGCTATACCGACACCGTGCAGGATGTGCTGATCGCCAACACCGAGGGCGTTTTTGTCACCGACCGCCGCGTCTATTCGCGCTTTGCCTGCACCGCTGTGGCCAGCGACGGCAGGGAGAACCAGAGCGGCAGCATCAATCCCGGCGGCTTCATGGGCTTTGAGCTGTTCGACAGCCGCGTCGACCCGGACGCCTGCGGCCGGTACGCGGCGAAGCAGGCGGTCACCATGCTGCACGCGCCGGTCTGCCCGGCGGGCGTTTTCCCCGTGGTGATCGACAACGGCTTCGGCGGCGTCATCTTTCA
>CAMNLM010000002.1 GCA_946543085.1 uncultured Clostridia bacterium
CAAGGACCCGACCAAGGTGGACCGCTCCGCGGCCTACGCCGCCCGCCACGCGGCCAAGAACATCGTCGCGGCGGGCCTGGCGAAGCGCTGCGAGATTCAGCTGGCCTATGCCATCGGCGTCGCGAAGCCCGTCAGTCTCTTTGTGGAGACGAAGGGCACCGGCGTCGTGCCGGATGACGTGCTGGCCCGCGCGGTCAGCGAGGTGCTGGATATGCGGCCTTCCGCGATCATCAGGCGGTTCGACCTCAGGAGGCCGATCTACCGGCAGACCGCGGCCTATGGTCACTTTGGCCGGCCCGATCTGGATCTCCCGTGGGAGAGGCTGGACGCGGTTGACGCGTTGAAGAAGGCCGCGCTCGGCGCGTGAGCGGGCGGATGCCCGTCGTCGTCGAAGGCTTGAGGCTTTCGCGTGCCCGCATATGTATTTGGTAACAATCGAGAGTTGTTGAGGGAGACCCCTCTCCGCTGCGGCGGGGAGGGGGTTTTCTTTTCGATGCGCCAGGGCAGCTTTTCTCGGAAAGCTGTCCCGATCCTCCTGGAAAGGCTTTGATGGCAGCATGCCGCCCCTGGCAAGGCTGATGACGCGTGTGTCCTGGAGCAGCAATTCCCTGACCCCTGAAAAGGCCGTTGCACATACGCAAATGAAAAAGCCTTTCCCTGTCGCGGGAAAGGTCTTTCAGTATCATGGGGGCTCAATCAGCCTGCCGGTCTGCTTCTGCGCGTCTGGACGCGCGGCGCTCGAAGACGCGGAGGATCAGCACCGGCAGCTCGCCCAGGATCAGGACCAGCACGATCATCACCAGGGCGTAGGCGTAGATATCCTGGTACTCGTTGAAATAGATGCTGTTGTGAATGGCCTTGCCGAGGGAATCGCGGGTCTGCACGAGGTACTCGGTCGAGACCACCATTTTCACGCCCATGCCGATCGCGCTGATATAGGCCTGGCGCAGGTAGCCCGCCATCATCGGCAGGTACACTGAGGCAATCACCCGCAGGTTCAGCGGGCTGTTCATGCGGTAGACGTCCACCAGGTCGCCCGGGATGGCCCGGCAGCCCTCGCTGGCCGCCTCGCTGATGAGCGGGATCAGGATGAGGGAGGTCGCGATCAGCGGCACGCGCTCATACTTCGTCAGCACCATGATGACCACCACCAGCACCACCATCGGGATGGAGCGCAGCAGGGTCATGAGCGGCGCGAGCAGGTCGTGCGCGAAGCCGCTCAGGCCCTCCGGCAGGCCGATGGCGATGCCGATGAGGCTGGAGAGGGCGACCGCCTCGATCAGGTGCCGGATGGTCGTCCAGATCAGCAGATAGGTTTTTCCGTCGCCCAGCAGGCGGAAAAAGGCGCGGAGAATCTCCCCCACGCCCGGAAAAACCAGGGCATCCCCCTTGAGCCAGCCCGCCGCCTGCAGCAGCGCGCCGATCAGGAGGATCCCCAGCATCGTTGTGATGATGCGGCTGAG
This sequence comes from uncultured Clostridia bacterium, assembly GCA_946543085.1. GTDB lineage: Bacteria > Bacillota > Clostridia > Christensenellales > Aristaeellaceae > RUG11272. The sequence continues at coordinate 1,464 of CAMNLM010000002.1, forward strand.
CTTACTCCGCTCCATAGTAGAAATCATCAGCGGGCACAGCGCCGCCGAACTGGCTCAGGTCGACCTGGGCCGTCGCTTCCACCTGCTCCTTCACCTCCGCGGCGCTGGCGTAGCGGATGGCGCAGTTGGGGATCGCCGCGGCGGCCACCTTCGCGTTGGGCAGGATCTCCAGGGTCACGGCGGCCTCGGCCATCGCGGCCACGTCCGCGTTCGCGGCGGCCTCGATCTCCTTCAGGAAGGCGGCAACCGCCTCGGGCTGCCCGGCGAGCGTCTCCGCGCGCACAAACAGGCCGGCCTGCGTGTAGCCGTCGAAGCCGGTGGCTTCCTGATAAAGCTCGTTCACGGAAACGGCGCTGATCCTGTCGTTCTTCATCCTTGCAGCGGTCAGCGCGGGCTCGGCGGTCAGCACGATGGCCTCCGCGTCGGAGAGCAGCAGCTGCTGGGTGTTCGCCGCGCCGGCGAGGTATTCCACGCTCGCGGGCTCGATGCCCTTCTGGCGGAGGGCGTAGAGGGCGACGCTTGCGTTGATCGTGTTCTCGCCGAAGAGGGTCACCGCCGCGCCGTTCAGGCTGTCCGCGGTGAAGTCCTCGCGCTGGGAGGCGAAATACAGGTTGCCCCAGGTGACGACAGCCGCCAGCTTGTAGGTGGATTTGCCCGCCTTGTAGAGCTTGGCGCCCGCGTTGACGGGGGCGATGATGAAATCGGCCTCGTTGGAGGCGAAGGCCGCGGGAATGGTCTCCGCGGAGATGAAGGTATAAGCCTCAGGATTCTGAGCCGCCAGGGTCGCCACGGCCAGGGCGGGAGCGCCGCTGGGAGCGGTCAGGGTGAAGGCGGCGTCAGCGCCGGCGGTGCAAAGGCTCAGGGCCAGCACAGCCGCGAGCACGAGGGAAAGAAGCTTTTTCATAGTTTCCATTCTCCTTATTCTTCCCCGAGATCTGTCGTTCGGGGACAGATGAAGTATAGACCCGGCAAGGGGGATTTGTCAACCGGGGAAAAGGCGTTGCGCGCGGCATTGTGTATGACTGGTTGAATTATTTGGTTTGTCGGTCTTGATGAATAAACTATTTAGAGAATCTGTATCCCAGCAAATGTTAGCGTTGGCTTCCCTCCTCTCTTCAGCCTTCCTGGAAAGGTTTTTCATGCGCGCTGTCCCGGGCCCTCGCCGGACTGCAGGCTTGCCCTTCTCTCGTTTGTTAGCACTCTCACGAATTGAGTGCTAAAAATCTATTGCAATTCCCCCGCAAAGGTGTTACAATAGCTCTCGCAGGCTGAAAGGCAAAGAACATCAGCCCATGAAAGAGCAAACCGACAAGGGGGCTTACCTATGGCAATCGAACTCGAAAAGGGCAGCGTCTCCATCGACGCGGAAAATATCATGCCGGTCATCAAGCGCTGGCTCTATTCGGATAAGGACATCTTCCTGCGCGAGGCCGTCTCCAACGGCTGCGACGCCATCACCAAATACCGCATGCTGAATCCCGGCGACGACGCGCCCATGGCCGTCACCGTCACCGTGGACAAGGAGAAGAAGGAAATCCGCATCAACGACACCGGCATCGGCATGACGGCGGACGAGGTGCGCAAGTACATCAACCAGGTCGCCTTCTCCAGCGCGGCGGAATTCATGAAGCAGTTCGCCGAGGGCAAGGACAGCCAGGACGGCGACGGCAAGAATGACATCATCGGCCATTTCGGCCTGGGCTTCTATTCCGTCTTCATGGTCAGCGACAAGGTCGAGATCGAGACCCTCTCCTGGACGGAGGGCGCGGAGCCCGTGCACTGGGTCTCCGAGGACGGCATGAGCTTCGAGATGGCGTCCGGCGAACGCGAGCGTCACGGCACCACCGTCATCCTCCACATCAGCGAGGAGGAGAAGGACTTCCTCGACATCTACCGCGTGCGCGAGGTGCTGCGCCGCTACTGCGGTTACATGGCGTGGCCCGTCATGCTCTTCGACGCGAACGCCAAGCCCACCGAGCGCGAGGAGCCCATCGAGGGCGAGACGGACGCGGACGGCAAGCCTCTGACCCGCAAGGTGACCGAGGAGCCCAAGCCCGAGCAGATCAACGACACCAACCCGCTGTGGCTGCGCAAGCCCGCCGACTGCACGGATGAGGAATACAAGAGCTATTACCACAAGCTCTTCACCGACTACGAGGATCCGCTGTTCTGGGTGCACCTGAACGTGGACTATCCGTTCAACCTCAAGGGCATCCTCTACTTCCCGAAGCTCAAGGAAGACTTCGGCGTGCGCGAGGGCGAGATCAAGCTGTTCTCCGGCCAGGTGTTCGTGGCGGACAATATCAAGGAGATCATCCCTGAGTTCCTGATGCTGCTGCGCGGCGTCATCGACTGCCCGGATATCCCGCTGAACGTCAGCCGCTCCTTCCTGCAGAACGACGGCTACGTCAAGAAGCTCTCCGCCCACATCACCAAGAAGGTGGCGGACAAGCTGACCGGCCTGTTCAACACCCAGCGCGAGGCCTACGAGGGCTACTGGAAGGACATCAGCCCCTTCGTGCGCTACGGCTGCATCTCGGACAGCAAGTTCTATGAGCAGGTGAAGCCCGCCCTGCTCTTCAAGCTGACCGACGGCACCTACAAGACGCTGGAGGAGTACAAGCAGCGCAACGGCGACAAGACCAGCGGAAAGGTCTATTACACCAGCGACGAGAAGCGCCAGGCGGCCTCCGTGGCCCTGTACACTCAGCGCGGCATCGACGTGGCCGTGATGGACTTCCGCGAGCTGGACGCGGCCTTCATGAACTTCATGGAGTACGGCGGCGGCAACGAGGGCCTCAGCTTCGCCCGCGTGGACGCGGACGTCTCCGGCCTCACCGAGGAGAGCGAGGAGGGCAAGGAGCTCGACGCCGGCAAGCTGCAGGAGCTGTTCCGCAAGGCCCTCGGCAAGGAGAACATGACCGTCACGCTCAACGCCATGGCGGATGAAAACCTCGTCGCCGTGGTCACCGAGGACGAGCAGGCCCGCCGCTTCCGCGAGGTCTACCGCATGAAGGACATGCCCGTCGAGGACAGCCTCGTGCTGAACCGCCGCAGCGCGACCATTCAGGCGCTGGCCGCCCGCGATCCCGAGGATGAGACCACGAAGCTCCTGTGCGAGCAGATCTATGACCTCGCCAGGATGTCCGCCAAGCCGCTGGAGGGCGAGGAGATTACGAATTTCCTCCAGAGGAGTCAGAAGATTCTCAGCATGGTGGCTGGAAAGTAATAACCCACGGTGCTCTGCAGGCAAGTGCTTGCAGAGCACCGTGTTTTTTTGGGTGTGGGTGTCGTGCGGGTCGGTTGCAGCGTCTGCGTTGAAGGGAGCGGCCCCACCCCCGACCCCTCCCCGTGAGCGGGGAGGGGAGGTTCTTAGGTTGCGCCGGGGGAACCTTTCCTCCGGAAAGTTTCCCCCGGACCCCCTGTAAAGGCGCTCCTGCGGAGGGCGTCCCCCAGACCCACTGGAAAGGCGCTCCTGCGGAGGGCTGTTGTAGTATGGCGCATGACTCCACGTTATTAATTCTCTCCAAGGACGGAAAGCGTCCCCCCGACCCCCTGGAAAGGTGCTCCTGCGGAGGGCGTCCACAAGCCCCCCTGGAAAGGCACTCCTGCAGAGGGGTGTTTTCGTTGGCTTATGTCTCGACGTTATAAATCCTCTCCACGTCCTTCTTCCGTCCGCCGATGAAGACCAAGGCGGCGAGGAGGCAGAGCGCGTTGGCCAGCACCACAACGGTTCTTTCGCTCACGGCGAGGGAGAGCGCGCCTGCGGCGGCCTCCCCGGCGAACGCGCCGACCGTGCTCAGGGTGCCGAAAGCGCCGTTGAAGCGGCCCTTCTTTTCGTCCGGGACGTACTTCTGCGTGGCGGCGATGCGGATGTTGTAGGAGGTCATGCCGAGGAGGCCGATCGTGAACGTCATCGCCATCATCACCGGAACCGGGCAGAACAGATAAGCCCCCTCCAGCAGTGCCAGGGAGATATACACCGTGAGCGCGATGGCATACTTGGCCTTCACGGGCATGCGCACATTGTAATGCACGATGCCGATGATCAGCCGCGCCAGGCTGCCCATGCCCCAGGTCAGCATGTAGATGTATTCCCCGTTCTCAAAGGCACTGCGGAAATAGGGCAGGGTGACCACGCCCGTCATACCGCCGGTGACGCTGGAAAACAGAAAATACACCGCGATGGCAAGCAGGCCCTTCTCCCCGGCGAGATAGCGCAGGCCCTCCATCAGGTCGCCCGTGAAGCGGCGCAGGCCGGCGCTCTCGCCGCCCTCCCGCTCGCGGGCGGCGATGTAGGTCTCCTCGGCGCGGATGCGCGTCTCCATCACCGCGGCGATGAGGTAGGTCGCCGTGTTCGCCATGAACAGCGGCACGATACCGAAGGCGCGGTAGATCAGAGTGGAGAACGGCACCATCACCACAGTCAGGGTTTCCAGCGTGGCGGAGACCGAATAGGCCTTCTGGTAGTTGCCCTCGCTCACGAGCAGGGGATAAAAGCTGTCGTAGGCCACGTAATAGATGCCGCCGATCGCGCCGAGCAGGGCGTTGGCCACCGCGAGGACAGCGAAGCTGAACCGGCCGGTATACAGGATCGCGCTCATCACCGCGAAGAGGCCAGCGGTGAGGAAATCCAGCGTATAGATGGTCTTCTTGCGGGAGAAGCGGTCCAGGAACGGCCCGATGAGAATCGGGGCGAGGGCGTTCGGCAGCAGGTAGAGCATGTTGTAGATCGCAAACATCAGGGTGGAGCCGGTGTAGTCCAGCACCATCAGATCCATGGCGAAGCCGGAGAGGGTGTTCCCCAGCATTGACACCACGCTGCCAAGGGTGATGATTGTGAAATCCCGCGTCCAGAGCGGGCTTTTGACTTGTGTGGGCGTATTCTCCTTCATGGTTCTCTCTCCCCTCCTTCCCCGGAGGGCAGCGCGGGCGCGTCCGCCTTCCAGACGATGATTTCTTCGATGCTGATGCCCAGCACCCGGGACAGGGCGGCGATGTGTTCCAGGGTCGGCAGCGCGCCGCCGCTTTGCCACTTGTAGATGGCCTGCGGCGTGGCGAAGCCGAACATCTCCTGCAGGTCCCGTACGGTCAGTCCCGCCGTCTTTCTCAGGCGGAGGATGTTTTCACCCGTCGCGGCGATGTCGATCACGGGCAGGGTCGGCGGCAGGCTTTCGTATGCTTTCCAATGGCACATAAAAAATCCCCTCTCTCACGAGAGGGGAACGGATGCGAAGGCGTCAGAAAGGGCTGGCGGTTCGTATTCTTTCTCCTCTGCGTGCGTACAGACAGAGTGCTCCCTTGGTGTCCGGCAGCCGGAACGAGGCTGCGATGCCATAGAACAGCAGGTTCTGCATGAAAGTCGCCATAGCCCTCTCCTTTCCGGGCGCGATGCCCTGATGATGCCATGAGTATAGCACACTTGCGCGGCGCTGTCTATCTACCGCCAGTATAAAAACGGGGATTTTCGGGAGAAAAAGGGAAAACCGCTCAGCGCTTCAGCACCGGCTCGCCGTCCACAAAGACCTGGCGCGTGCGGCACTGGATGTCCCGCAGCGGGTGGCCGTCGAAGACCGCGATGTCCGCGTCCTTGCCGACCTCGAGGGAACCGACGCGGTCGTCCACGCGCGCCACCCTGGCCGGGTTGATCGTGATCGCGCGCCACGCGGCGTCCTCCGGCAGGCCTTCCTTCATCGCCAGGCCCGCGCACAGGGGCAGATAGCACAGGGGCGTCACCGGGGCGTCCGTGATGATGCAGACCTCCAGGCCCGCGGCATAGAGGATGCCGGGCGTCGCGAAGGTCTTGTTCTTCAGCTCAAACTTGGACTTGGAGCCGAAGGACGGCCCGACCAGCACGGGGCGGCCCTCCTTCGCGAGGATGTCCGCGATCAGGTGGCCCTCGGTCACGTGGTCGAGCGTCACGTCGATGTCGAATTCATGGGCGATGCGCAGCATGGTGAGGATGTCGTCCGCGCGGTGCGCGTGGCACTTGAGCGGAATCTCCTTGCGGATGACCGGGAGCATGGCCTCCAGCTGGAAGTCGAAGGGCCGTGTCTTGGAGGGATCCTTCTCCGCGGCCTCGATGTCCGCGGCGTATTTCTTCGTCTTGGCCAGTTCCTCGCGCAGCAGGGCGGCGATGGCCATGCGGGTCACGGGCTCCTTGCGGCCCTGCTGGCCGTAGCAGCCCTTGGGGTTCTCGCCGAAGGCCACCTTCATGGCGGCGGGATTGCGGAGCACCATGTCGTCCACGCGCCTGCCGCGCAGCTTCAGGGCGACGAAGGTGCCGCCGATCACGTTCGCGGAGCCGGGGCCGGTGATCGCCGCGGTCACGCCGCCGGCGAGCGCCTCGTCGAAAGCCTCGTCCATCGGGTTGATACCGTCGATGGCGCGCATCTCGGGCGTCACCGGGCTGGAGGTCTCGTTGTAGTCCGCGCCCTCCCAGCGGATGGCGCTCTCGTCGATGCCGATGTGCGTATGGGCGTCCATGAGGCCGGGCGTCACCAGGCAGCCGGAAGCGTCGAGGATTTCGCAGCCCGCAGGGGGATCGATCCGCTCGGCGATGGCGGCGATTTTGCCGTTCTCGATCAGCAGATCGCCGCAGGGAATGTCGCCGTGGGTGATGGTTTTGATGTGGCCGCCGTGAATCAGATAAGTCATAAAATACCTCCTGTTGTCTGCGGATGTGTCCGCTGGTGAGGTTATCATACCACAGGTGAGGGATGGAAGCAAACGGATTTGGCGATCGGTGGTGGGCGCGTGGTGCTGCTCCGGAGCAAGGTTGGCTGCTTTCGCGAGCAGCGGCTGATGGCCCCACCCCCGGCCCCTCCCCGCAGGCGGGGAGGGGAGTCTTGGGTTGAACCGGGGGACGCTTTCCTCCGGAAAGCGTCCCCCGGACCCCCTTGAAAGGCGCTCCTGCGGAGGGCTGCGTCTGTCACCGAGTCCCCGGAAAGGCGCTCCTGCGGAGGGCTGCCTCTGTCACCGAGTCCCCGGAAAGGCACTCCTACGGAGGGCTTTGTTGTTTTTCCATCAATAACGCCGCAAGGTGCCGACAGATGAGCATCTGTTTCGCCAAGGAACGCAGCTTCATGCATGGGCCTGCAATACCCCACCCCCGACCCCTCCCCGCAGGCGGGGAGGGGAGTTCTTAGGTTGAGCCGGGGGACGCTTTCCTCCGGAAAGCGTCCCCCGGACCCCCTTGAAAGGTGCTCCTGCGGAGGGCTATGTCAGTCCACACCGCCTTCCCATCCCGCGCAAAAACCCGGACCGTTTTTGATCCGGGTTTCATGCTCTGCTTTGCTCACCACGCTGCCTTGTGCTGGTGAAGCTGACGGTAGCTTTCGGGGGACATGTTCATGCGTTTGCGGAAGAGGCGGCTGAAATAGCTCGCGTCCTGATAGCCCACCTGGGCGGCGATCTCCGTCACCGGCAGGGCGGTCTCCTCCAGCAGGTGCCGGGCGCGCTCAAGGCGCACGTGGATCATGAAGTTGCCGATCGTCATGCCGGTGCCGCGCTTGAAGCAGTCGCTCAGGTAGACGGCGGAGACATAGTGCCGGGCGGCGATCTCCGGAACCAGCAGCTTTTCGCTGTGGCGCTCGGCGATGTCCACCTGGACTTCGGCCACCATCTCCTGGTTCGCGTAGCAGAAATTCATCTCCCGGGAGAGCTCGGCCTCGCGCAGCATCTTTTGGGCTTGGGCTTGGGCCTCCGCCCCGGCCTCCGCCTCCTTCTCGTGCAGGGCGCTGCACCCGACCCAGGCGCGCTTCCAGTCCTCCCGGCTGCCGTAGAAGCAGAGCAGGGTGCCCGGATGATCGGCGAGGCGCTGCACGGACTGGGGCTTGTTCTTGGCGGGCAGGGGCGTCACGGAGAGGCAGACAAAGCGCTGCCCCGGAGCCCCGGCCGGCGCCTCCCGCGCGGGCGCGGCGGCCAGCCGTTCGCGGAGCATCTCGGCGGCGTGCTCCACCTCGCCAATGGCCAGCGGCTTGAGCAGATAGCAGCAGCTGCCCAGCTCCATCGCCTGGCGGGCGTACTCGAAATCCCGGTAGGCGCTGACAATGCACGCCGCGCGCACCAGGCCCTCCGCCGTCAGCGCGCGCACCAGCTCAATGCCGGACATCTCGGGGAGGCGGATGTCCGTGATGATGGCGTCCGCCGGGTTCTTCGCGAGCGCTTCCCAGGCGTCCTCCGCCGTGCCGTATTCGCCCACGATCTCGAAGCCGTGCGCTTCCCAGGAGATGATCTGGCGCATGCCGATCAGCACCCAGGGCTCATCGTCCACGAGGACCAGGCGGTACTTCTTCTGTGTGGTCACCAGTGTCCCTTCTTTTGTCGGTTTCACCGTGGGGAGGAGCGCGGCAGGTAAAGCCCGCTCCTGCGTGTCGGGGATTCCATCAGCCAATTATCCCTGCTGCCCGTTCTCCGTGATCTGTGATCCGTGATCTGTACTCCGCCGGAAGCCTTCCTGCGCGTGCGCGCAATCGCAAGGCTGCTGCGCTCCGGACTCAGCCCTTCACCGCGCCGACGCGCATGCCTTTGAGGAAGTAGCGCTGGAGGAAGGGGTAGGCGCACATGACCGGGAGCATGGTCATCACCACGGCGGCCATCTTCACGCCCGAGGTGAAGGGCAGCTCCTTCATGCCCTCGTAGACGAAGTCGTCCGCCTGCTTGGTCTCGTTGACGATGTTGCGCAGCACCAGCTGCAGCACGGTCTTGCGCGAGGAGTTGATGAAGATCATCGGATTGTACCACTCGTTCCAGCGGTCGGAGAGGTAATACAGGCCGACGGTCGCGATGATCGGCAGTGACAGCGGCAGCACGATCTGGAAGAGGATGCGCCACTCCCCTGCGCCCTCAATGCGGGCGGACTCGATCAGGGAGATCGGGATGCCGGAGAAGTAGTTCATCATCAGGATCATGTAGAAGGTGTTCACGCCCGTGGCAAAGACGACCGACCACATGGAGTCCAGCAGGCCGTAATCGCGCATGGTCAGGTAGAGCGGGATGATGCCGCCCTGGAAGAGCATCGTGAACACGATGAGGAACATCAGCCCCTTGCGGCCCGGGAAGTGGCCGCGGCTCAGCGCGTAGGCGAAGGTCGTGGTCAGCAGCATGTTGACCGGCACGCCGAGGGCGACCAGCGTGAGCGTGGAGCGGTAGCCGATCCAGATGCGCCCATCGTTGAAGAGGGCGGTATACGCGCTGATGGTCGGCGCGCGCGGAATCAGCAGCAGCGGCGTGTCCAGGTATTCCTTCTGGGTGGCGAAGGACATGGCGATCACGTGCCACAGGGGCACGACGATCAGCAGCGCGAACGCCACCATCACGACGAGCAGGATCAGGTCGACAAATTCGATGCGGTTCCGGTTGTAGCTGTTGGGTTTGGTCTTCGCAGTCATCGTTCCGGCCTCCTTTCCGCGCCCCGCGTCATACGCTCACGCTGAACAGACCGGAGCCGCCCATGAGCTTGGCGCCGCGGTCCGCCATGAGGAGCAGCAGCATGTTCATGCTGGAGCGAAGCAGGGTGATCGCCATGGAGAAGCCGAAGTCCGGAGCGGCCTGGAAGGTGATGCGGTAGATGTACATATCCAGGATCTCCGCCGTCTTTCGCACGGCCGGGTTGGAGAAGTTGAACACCTGATTGAAGCCGGCGGTCATGATGTTGCCCGTGGCGAGGATGAACATGATCATGATCGTGTTCATGATGCTGGGCAGCGTCACGTGGACGATCATCTGGAAGCGCGAGGCGCCGTCGATCTCCGCCGCCTCGTACTGATCCATGTCGATGTCCGTGATGGCGGCGAGGTAGACGATGGTGCTCCAGCCCGCCGACCGCCAGATGTCCGTCGAATACAGCAGCGGCAGGAAGACGCCCGAGGAGCCGATGATTTTCACCCGGCTCATGCCCATGGCCTCCAGGAGGTTGTTGACAAAGCCGTCCGAGGCCAGGATGTTGTTGAAGATACTCGCGATGATGACCCAGGAGAGGAAGTGCGGCAGGGTGAAGACGACCTGCAGCGGGTTCTTGATCTTCCTGAAGCGCATCTCGTTGAAGAGCACCGCCATCAGCACGGGGAAGGGGAAGGTGACCAGCAGGCGCAGCACGTTGACCAGCAGGGTCTGGCGGATCGCGTTGGCGAAGTCCCTGTTGCTGAAGACGCGGCTGAAGTTGTTGATCCCGTTCCAGGGGCTGCCCCAGATGCCGAGGTTCGCCCGGTAGGTCTTGAAGGCCAGCTGCAGGCCCATCAGCGGCACCACCGCAAACATGATATACCACACAAGGCCCGGCAGCAGCAGGAAATAGATCGCGCGGTACTTGCCGAGCGAGCGCAGCCTGGACAGGATGCCTCCGTTGTTGGGACGCAGCGTTCGGGTGGATGTCAGGTTGGACATGCGCGGAACCTCCCCTATCGTCATAGGAATCGCGTGGCCGGCTGAGGATACCGGACCGGTTTTGGCTGCCGGATGCCGGCGCCCGTCCCGCGCGGGAACAGGATGACGCGGTGTCTCTGTTCCGTCCGGGCGGACAAATCTTCATATTCTCCGGCATGGATGGAACCAGCCGGAGGGTGTTTCAGTGCTTGAAATGATCCTTGATGAAGGCGAGCCAGGGATAGTCCGGACCGTCGCTCTCCTGCCAGCCGAAGAAGAACTCGGCGACGTGGTATTCCTCCTCCTTCATCGTCGGGCGGAGCCGCACCGTCTCGGCGAAGAGCCATGCGCGGTCGTACGGGACGTGGCGGAAGGAAATCTCCCCGTCCTCGATCACGGCGTAGAACGCGTCCTTGCTCGGCTCGTCCGGGCGGCGGTAGGAGGCGCTGCCGGGGTTCAGCCAGAGGCTGCCGTCCGGGAAGACGGTCATGGCCTGGCGGTGGCTGTGGCCGAAGATCATCCGGCGCGGCTGGCCGGGCTTCATCGGCAGGGTATAGTGCCTGTCCCAGTATTCGTCGAAGTGGAACTGGCTCTCGATGATCTCATAGCGCTCGCCGTACTGGTGCTGCATCAGGTAGGCGATGCCGTCCGCCTCGAAGCACAGGTGCGTCGGCAGGGCGGTCAGCCAGTCGACCTCCTCCTGGCTCAGCAGCTCGCAGTTGTAGTGCACCCACCACTTTTCATCCTTCGGGAGACCCCGGAAGCGGTTCTCATTCCACGTGCGGATGAGGCGGTGGTCGTGGTTGCCGTGGACGGCGCGCACCCCGTACTCGCGCACCCAGGCGATGGAGCCGCAGGGATCTGGGCCGTAGTCGACGTAGTCGCCCGCGCCGTAGATGGCGTCGACGTCCTTCTCCTGCGCGAGGATGGCGCGGACGCCCTCGGCGTTGGCGTGGAGATCGGAGATGATGAGGAGCTTCAAAGGCTTCGTTCCTTTCGTTGGTCCGTGTGCATTGATCCTGGATGATCCGCGGCGCAGCCGTCCGGATACAGTCTGGATTGTAATAGCCTCATCCACCGCCGCGGGGCGATGGATGAGGCCGGTTGCGTCGCTTCGCAGGCAGCGCGGGGAACTTACTTCGCGTTCAGCTCTTCCAGCACGGGATTGATCAGGTAGTCATAGCTGGCCACCCAGTCCTTCCAGTTCTGCTCGAGGTCGCCGTCCTGCAGGATGATGGTCGCGTACTCCTCGCCATAGGCCACGGAGATGCGGTTCATCGCCTCGGAGGAATGCAGCATGACGTTCCAGTCCACGGGCGCGATGCTCTTGTCGTCGCCGTATTCATTCTTGGTGATGTACAGCTGGGCGACGCGGTCGCGGTACTTCTGCGCATAGTTGGGGTTGATCAGGGTGAAGTCGTCGCTCATGATGACCAGGCGGTGATACACGGGATAGATGGAGGGATACTTGCTGCGGGCGCTCTCACCGGGTGCGTAGTGGGAGATGATCTCGCCGTTCTCGCCGTAGTCCCAGTCCTCGCCCCTGAAGCCCATGCGGATGGTCATCTGGCCCTCTTCGGTGGCCGCGTAATCCATCAGATCCATGTAGCGCTCGAACTTGGCCTGCTCCATGTTCGGGTTGAACATGATGTAGCCGGAGTAGTTGATCAGCTCGGGGCCGTGATACTTGCCGTCCTCGCCCAGCACGGCCGCCACATGCACGGCGTCGTCATAGTTGAGGCCCAGGTTCTCGGTCACGTAGCTGTCGGTCAGCTGCATGAAGCTGGCCATGCCCTGCATGATGGTCATGCCGGCGATGCCCGCGATGTAGAAGTCCTCGTTGGCCTCGGTGTTGGTGTAGGTGTAGAACTCGGGGGCCAGCAGGCCTTCCTCATACGCCTGGCGGTAGAGCTTCAGGCCGGTGAGGGTGTCCTCGGAGGCGGGGCCCCACTGATACTTGCCCTCGTCGTCCTTGTAGAAGGTCAGGTCGGTGTCCGCGCCGCCGGAATAGGTGGAGTTCGCCAGGGTGAACAGGTAGGGAGCCCACAGCGGCTGCACCGCGATCGGGATGAGGCGGCTGCCCACGTTGCCGGGATCCTTTTCCTTCAGCAGGCGGGCGAACTCCAGCAGTTCGCTGGTCTTATAGGCGTCCTTGATCGGGAAGCCCACGGCCTCGGCCCAGTCCTTGCGCAGGTACACGGACATGTGGGACACGATCTTTTCCGCCGGATAGTTGCTGGCGAAGATCGCGCGGGGGAAGATGTAGGTGCCGCCGGCCTGCTCGGCCACGGCGTCGCCCAGGGAGGTCAGCTCGAAGGCCTTGGCCGCGTTCGGCCAGCGCTCTTTCCAGTCATCCGGGAAGCGATAGAGCAGGCCCTGCTCGATGTAGTTCATCATCTCACCGTTGCGGTAGGTGTTGTTGATGGTGACGTCCGGCAGGTTCATCGCGTTGATCCAGATGCGGACATTCTCCTCAGCGTTCTCGTTCGTCAGGGAGATGATGTCCCAGTCGAAATTGAACTTGTCCTCGAAGAACTTGCTCAGCGCGTCGCCGTTGTAGTCAACGGACTCGTTGACGCTGGTGGTGGCCTGCTGATAAGTGTAGTGGACGGATTCCGCCACCGCGCCGACGCTTGCCAGCAGCATGCAGAGGGTCAGAAGGACTGCCAGGATTTTCTTCATGGTGGTACTCCTTTCATTCAGTTGAGTCAAACAGTCGGGGAAAACGGCCGATGGTTCTGAGTCGAACCCACTTAATGGAAGTATACACGCTTTTCTGCTTTTTGTGAATGACTTATTTCATGCCGGATGCCAAAAAAGAACATAGAATTGTCCTTTTTATTGCGTTTATCAGCCATATATGCTATGATTGGCTCTGGTCAGGGGGCCGCCCGCGTCCTTCCCCGCATCCGGGGCGAAGCCCCCGCGGCGTCCCCCGAAGGGACATTCTGAGCCGGAAATCAGCCTGAGAGGAACCTTATGCGCACACTCAACAAAACCCTGCTGATCAATGTGGTGGCGATTCTCCTCTTTCTCGCCCTCGTCGCGGGCCTCATCGTCCACGCGGTGCAGGAGGGCACGCAGACCAACATTGAGAATCAGTACAGCCTTCTCAGCGACGAGCTGGAAGCCGCCATCGCCCGCCGCGACGAGACCCACGCCCGCATGGCGGCGGCCCTCGCCTACTCCCAGGTGGTGCAGGACGCCCTCTACGCCAAGGAGCCGGCGAGCCGCTACCGCAGCATCCTCCAGGCGCAGCAGACCATGTTCAACTACATGTTCCTCGACCCGGACCTGCGCGGCGTGATGGTCTACGCCGGGGACGACGCCCGCATCGACAGCGCGAGCGCCTACCTCGGCCTGGGCCGCGAGACCCTCGCCCCCTGGCTGGACGGCGAGCCGATGCGCGGCGCGCAGAGGGCCCTCATCCCCTACCGCGGCTCCTTCAGCTTCCTCTATATTTACCCCTTCCGCCTGCTGAACGAGCAGAACGGCAGCGCCGCCCGCACGGACGGCAAGTGCTTCCTGCTCTACAACATCTCCAGCATCCTGGACATGGAGCGCTTCCATCCAGACCTCATCCGCGACTACGCCCTGCTCATCGGCGACCAGGCGCTGCCCATTTCCAACACGACCTCCGCGCTCGACACGTGGAAGACCTCCGGCTTCGGGGAAGACATCACGCGCGTCTCCTCGGGCGGCCTGAGCTACCACGTGCTGAGCCTGCGCGTGCCGGGCCTGGACGCCCGCCTGCTCTGCACGATTCAGCAGCCCTCCAACAGCTCCGCGCGGGTGGCGAGCTGGAGCTTCCTCGCGCTGATGGTCTGCGCCATGGTCGTGCTGGCCATCTGCTTCATCAGCTTTTTCGGCCTCGCGCGGGACATCCGCAAGCTGACCGGCTCGGTCGAGTCCGTGCGCCAGGGACAGAGCCAGGTGATCCAGCCGGTGCGTTTCTCCGAGCTCAACCGTCTCGCCGCCCACTGCAACGACCTGCTGCAGACCGTCCACCGCAAAAACCAGGAGAATCTGCAGTCCCAGCAGAAGGTCTACGACGCGATGCTCGCCCGCGACCGCGCCGTGATGGCCTACTACCGCCAGCAGATCGACCCGCATTTCCTCTTCAACACGCTGGAGGCCATGCGCGGCATGGCGCAGTATTACCAGGTGCCGCCGCTGGAGAACATGATCTTCACGACCTCGCGCATGCTGCACTATTCGCTCTACGCCCCGTTCTATGTGCCGTTCAGCGAGGAGATCCGGTGCGCCCGCAACTATATGGCGCTGATGAACGAGCGCAAACAGGGCGCCTACGACTACGCGGAGGAAATCCAGCCGGAGGCCATGGATCACGTGATGCTCTCGCTCGTGCTGCAGCCGCTGATGGAGAACGCGATCCGCCACGGCTCGCGGCACATCCGCCGCCGTCTGTGTCTGACGCTGACGGCCCGCGTGGATGACGGGGGCTTCCTCTGCGTCACGCTGAAGGACAACGGCTGCGGCATGGACGCCGGTCAGCTCGAGGAGGTGCGCGCGCGGATCGCCGCCCCGGACGGCAGCGCCGAGTCCGGGCACATTGGCATCCGCAACATCGCCAAGCGCCTGATCTCTGCGGACAGCCGCTGCGCCTTCGAGGTGGACAGCGCGCCGGACGAGGGCACGGAGATCCGCCTGCGCATCCCGGAGATCGCCGTCCAGGATCTGCCCCAGAATCCGCTCATGCCGGACGCGGACGCACCGGAGAAGGCGGAAGGAGCGGAAAGGGCGGAAGGGACGGAAAAAGCGGAAAACACAGAAAAGACGGAAATGACAGGTAAGACGCCGTGATTGGCTCTGTTCCTCCGGGGAATAATCTGCTATAATGGCACAGGCCCGCGCCTGTGCTTTTTCATACAGAGCCGCGGGCCAGCCCTGCCCGGCAGGCCACCAAAAAGAAAGCCGGCTGCCCTGTGCGCAGTTTCAAAAGGTGACGCCCATGCAACGCGATCTTCGCTCCAACCGCACCGTCTCCGCCATTCTCCTCAACATGCTCCTGGCGGCGGTCAGCCTCTTCGTCAACGGCTTCGGGGTCTATCTGACCATCCAGGCCAACCTTGGCGCGGCCCCCTGGGACGTGCTGAACCTCGGCCTCTCCAAAAGCCTCGGCATCCTCTACGGCACCGCGTCCATCACCGTGTCGCTCTCGATCCTCGTGATCGACATCCTGCTGAAGGAGCCCATCGGCATCGCCATGTTCATCGACGCGATCGTCGTGGGCAAGGCCGTGGATTTCTTCAACTGGATCCACGCCGTGCCGCCCTGCCATTCCCTCCTGACCGGCATCCCGGTGATGTTCGTCGGCCTGGTCATCCTGGCCTACACCCAGTATACCTACATGATCGCCTCCCTCGGCTGCGGCCCGCGCGACACGCTGCTGGTCGGCCTGGCCAAACGTGTGAAGCGCGTGCCCATTGGGGCTGTGAGCATCGCCCTGCTCAGCACCGCCACGCTCCTCGGCTGGCTGCTCGGCGGCCCGGTCGGGATCGGCACGCTGATCTGCGCCTTCGCCACGGGCCCGATCATGCAGGCCGCGTTCCGCAGCGTGCGCTTCGACGCGACACATGTCAGCCACCAGCGGCTGAAGGATTCTCTCCGGGTCATCTTCCGGCGCTGTTCCCCCGCGAGCCGGTGAAGCGGTTTTCGCGCGTCACAGCCCGGATCTAAAGCAACTGGCAAAATTCGTTCTGCCACGGGCGGCGGCGGAATGCCGCGGCATGATCCTCGTGCCCTGACCACCCGCCCTGATCTGTGTTTCCACCCTTCCCGGAGGAGCACGCCTCCCCCTCTGCCTTCTCTCTGCAGCCGGCCATGCGCCGGCTGTTTTTGCTGATGGATCACTTTCCGGGAAGGCGGGACGTCTCCCGCGGCCGGGTGGTCATGCTTTTTTTATGTAAAAATACATTCATGACGTGAAATGCCCCGCATTTCCCGGTCTTTCGGAAGAATTACCGTTTGACAATTCCATGCATTTATTATATAATAGTTTTACCATAAACCGCAAATATATGCGGACGTACAAACTGAATAGGAGGAAAGCACATGAAGAAACTCGTATCCCTGCTCCTGGCTCTGACCATGGTGCTGAGCGTATTCAGCGCACTGGCCGATACGGACCTGAACAGCTATACCCTGGATGAGATCATCGCCAAGGCCAAGGAAGAGGGCCATGTGGAGTCCGTGGGCATGCCGGACAGCTGGGCCAACTGGGGCGACAGCTGGAAGCTGCTGACCGAGAAGTACGGCATCGCGCACACCGACGACGACATGAGCAGCGCGGAAGAGCTGAACATGTTCGCCAACGACAGCACCCGTGACATCGGCGACGTGGGCCTGGCCTTCACCCAGCAGGCCATCGACAACGACCTCGTGCAGCCCTACAAGACCACCAACTGGGACAGCGTGCCCGATTGGGCCAAGGCCGAGGACGGCAAGTGGATGATCGCCTACACCGGCGCCACCAGCTTCATCTTCAACAACGACCTGGCCAACGGCCAGAAGATGCCCACCAGCTGGCAGGATGTCCGTGAGGGCACCTACAAGCTGACCATCGGCGACGTCGTCGGCGGCGCCACCGGCCAGGGCGTCGTGGTTGCCACTGCCTTCGCCTTCGGCGGCGGCCTGGACAACCTGCAGCCCGCCTTCGACTTCTGGACCGAGATGGCCAAGGCCGGCCGTATCGACAAGGGCGACATCCTGCTGGCCCGTATCCAGGCCGGTGAGGTCGAGTGCGGCGTGTCCTGGAGCTACAACGTGCTGACCTATCGCGACAGCACCCCGAACTACAACATCACCTGCGGCATTCCCACCGACGGCGCGATCCTGGTCGGCTATGCCAGCGTCATCAGCAAGAACAGCGACACCCCCTTCGCCGCCGCTCTCGCGCGTGAGGTGATCTTCTCCGACGAGGGCCAGATCAACCTGGCCAAGTCCGGCGCTGTGCCCACCCGCACCAACGTGCAGATCCCCGATGAAGTCATCGCCGCGACCTTCGATCCCGCCACCTATGCCAACGCTGTCGGCATCTCCGACGCCGCCGAGTATGCCGCGGTCTGCGAAGAGATCTCCGACTGGTGGGCTGAGAACATCATCCCGCTGCTGGACTGATCGACTGATTCTCTGAATGCCTGTGGGGGCGTACTCCAAAAAGTGCGCCCCCCATTTTTCGGATGGAGAGAAGCCTATGGAACACAAGAAGAGCAAACCCCACTCCAACAGAAAGGCGCGCTATTACTACCTTCTGGCACTGCTGCCCTTCGTCTTTCTGGTGGTGATGTACGAGCTGCTGCCCCTGATGATGCTGGTGGTGGACAGCTTCGGCCTGGACAAAAAGCCGGACGTCCGTTTTTCCCTGGAGAATTATCAGAAAATCTTCTCGACCCTCAGTTATCAGCGCGCCATTGAAAACAGCCTGAAAATAACCTTGATATCCACAGCGGTGGGCATCGTGATCGCGTTCCTCGGCGCCCGCGCCGCTTATACATCCCGGGGCAGGTTCCGCAGCGTCTTCCTGACGGTGCTGAACATGACCTCCAATTTCGCGGGCGTTCCCCTGGCCTTCGCCTATATGATCATTCTGGGCAACGCCGGCGTGATCAAGCAGATCGCCAATATGTACGGGGTCGGCTTCCTGAAGGATTTCGACCTGTACACCAGCAACGGCCTGACCATGATGTATATCTATTTCCAGATCCCCCTGTCCACGCTGCTGCTGATCCCCGCCTTCAACGGCATCCGCAAGGAATGGAACGAGGCCAACATGCTTCTCGGCGGCACCAACACGCACTTCTGGATGCACGTGGGCATCCCGGTGCTGCTGCCCAGCCTCTTCAGCACGCTGAGCGTTCTCTTCGCCAACGCCCTGTGCGCCTACGCCACGGCCTACGCCCTGCTGATGAACAACTTCTCGCTGCTCCCCGTCAACATCTCCGCCTCCTTCGTGGGCGACATCAAGACCAAGCCCAAGCTGGGCGCTGCCCTCTCCGTGGTGATGATGCTGATCATGTGCGTCGTGATCCTGATCAACAACTTCATCACCAAAAAGACGACCAAATGGGAAAGCAGGTGATCGGGCATGCGGAAAGGAAGCAGAGTCTCCTCGAATATCATCATGACGCTTGTGATCGTGTGGCTGCTGATCCCGCTCCTGGCCACCATCATCTACAGCCTGTTTGAAGACTGGACGGGCATCATTCCCCACGGCTTCACCCTGGCGAATTATCAGAAAATCTTCACCGACACGGCCTTCCTGACCTCCATGTACCAGACGCTGATCGTCTGTGTGATCCCGATCGTGATCACCATCCTGGTGGTGCTGCTGGGCCTGTTTGTGGTGACGGTGTACTTCCCCAGGCTGGAAAAATACATGCAGATCCTGTGCATGATCCCCTATACCATCCAGGGCGTCATCCTCTCCGTCTCCATCCTCATCCTCTACGCCAAGGGCAGCACGATTCTCAGCGGCCGCATGACCATGCTGATCGGCGCCTACTGCATCATTATTCTGCCCCATATCTACAACGGCATCCGCAACGGCATGCGCGCCGTCAACATGAACATGCTGCTGGAGGCAGCGGAGATGCTGGGCGAGAGCAAGCTGAAGGCCTTCTTCAAGGTCATCGTGCCCAACATTCTCACCGGCATCACGGTTTCCAGCCTCCTGGCCGTGGGCCTGCTCTTCGGCGATTACGTCATCATCCGCAACCTCTCCAGCTCCAACGTCAACAATATGCAGAAGTTCCTCTACCAGGCCATGAAGCGGTCGAGCGCGGAGGCTTCCGCGGTGTTTGTGGTCATCATGCTGATCACCTTCGCCATCACCGCAATCGTATTGACCCTGCAGAGCAGAAGCACGCTTGAAAAAATCAGAAACGAGGGGAAATGACGCATGGCATATATCCGTTTTGAAAAAATCAACAAGTTCTTCGGCTCCAACCACGTGCTGAAGGATATCGACCTGGACGTGGAAAAGGGCCAGCTGGTGACGCTGCTAGGCCCCTCCGGCTGCGGCAAGTCCACGCTGCTGCGCTGCCTGGCAGGCCTGGAGCAGGTGACGGACGGCCACATCTACCTGGACGGCCAGGAGATCACCGACGTGGTGCCCCGCCGCCGCGGCATCGGCATGGTGTTCCAGCAGTATTCCCTCTTTCCCAACATGAGCGTGCGGGACAACGTGGCCTACGGCCTGAAGCTCAAAAAGCTGCCCAAGGCGGAGATCAGCCAGAAGGTGGAGCAGATGCTGGAGATCGTCGGCCTGAGCGAAAAAATCAGCCAGTACCCGGCCCAGCTCTCCGGCGGCCAGCAACAGCGCGTCGCCCTGGCCCGCGCCATGGTGACCGCCCCCAAGGTGCTGCTCCTGGACGAGCCCCTGAGCGCCATCGACGCCCTGCTCCGCAAGAATCTGCAGATCGAGATCCGCCGCATCCAGCAGCAGCTGGGCATCACGACCATCTTCGTCACCCACGACCAGGACGAGGCCATGGTGATGAGCGACATGATCCACCTCTTCCACGACGGCAGGATCGAGCAGAGCGGCACGCCGGAGGAGATCTACACCCGTCCCGCCACGAAGTTTGCCGCCACCTTCATCGGCAACTACAACCTGCCCAGCGCCGCGGACTTCAACCGCGTCTTCCACGCCGATATACCCGGCCAGGACGTCGCCGTGCGGCCGGAGATCATCACGCTGAGCAGGGAAGCGCCTAAGGCGGAGGAAGGCCTGCTGGTCGCGGAGGGCAGGATCCCCAGCCACATCTCCCACGGCAACCTGATCCGCTTCGCCGTGGAATTCGACGGCGGCCTCACGATGAACGCCGACGTCGTCTACGAAAACAAGCTGGACTTCGGCGAGGGCGACCGCGTATTCGCCTCCTTGAAGAAGGATCTGGTGATCGGGCTGTAAGCGCAGCAAAAGACCGTGCGGGCGGTTCAAAGCACGTCGCACGGTCTTTTTATATCTTCCGGTAGAGGCAGTTCTTCTGGCTGCATTTCGAGCAGTCGTGCAGCGTCGTCTGATCGCAGACGTGGCCGGAAATCCGGACGCAGTACATCATGGATTTGGCGGGCGTCAGGATGCCGCTGCCGGAAATCCGGGCTTCTGGGAAGGCCTCCCGCAGCGGCGCGAAGCGCAGGCGCTGCGCCTCGGGCGGAAAGCCGGCTCCCGGCTCCAGGCGGTCCGCCATGTAGCGCCCCTCCGCGTTCAGCTCCCTCCGGAGCATCTCCGAGAACTTGTGGTTCATCTGGAAGAGCATCTGGTCGCAGAGGGTGTTGAGCAGGCTGGCCAGCACGTAGGCCTGGCGCTCAAAGAGGCTGTCCACGCGCTTTTCCGGCTCCGGCCCCAGGGTCAGGAAGACGGTCAGCAGATCGCCGTGCTCCGCGGTCGCGGCCCGCGGGCCCGCGTCCACCCGCAGCAGCCTCACGGCCTCCGGCCAGGCCTCGCGGAACACGGCATGGCAGGGGATGTCCTCCCCGCAGCCGAGCCACCCGAAGGCCTCCGGAGCATCCGGCCGCGGCGCAAAGTGCTCCGGGCCGTATACGGTCACCTTGTCCATGCGTCCACCATCCATTCAGCCACCGCCGCCGCGCGGTTGTCTAAAAAGTCCAGCGGCAGTTCCGCCATTTCCTCCGGCGTCATGCTCGCCCCGCAGAGCACCAGGCGGAACCGATCCCTGATCCCGTGCTCCACCGCCTGCCTGTGCAGGTCCCTGACGAAGGCCCCGTCCGCCGAAGAGAACCCCACGCAGACGACGAAGCGCACGCCGTGCTCCCGGACGGCCTCCAGGAAGGCCGCGGCGGGGACATCCATGCCCAGGTCCAGGGCCGGCAGCCCCCAGCCGCGGAGCAGCATCATCAGGAAGTTCTTGCTGATGGCGCTCGTGTTGCCCGCCACGCCGCCGCAGCAGACCGCGCTGGGCTGCTCCGGCAGGGGAAAGGCGCTGGCCGCCTGGGCCGCCGCCGTCAGCTGGCAGAAGGGGGCCCCGCCGCGCAGATGAGCGTCGGTCACCTCGCGCAGCAGGCTGTCCTTCTCCCGCCGCCACGTCTCCGGCTCGCCCGTGTGCAGCATCCGCGCCACAGCCTCCCGGTCTCCGCGCAGCAAAGCGTCCCGCAGTATCCGGTCCTTCATCTCAATCGTGCTCCATCATCCTGTTTTCCCGTTTTCCAGCATTATACCGGACGCCCGGAGCCCTGTCAAGCCGTCCCGCGGGTCTGGGAAGACCGCGCAGAAAAACGCGGAAAAGTGCGGAAAAGCAAAGCCGCGCTTTCCGCATTGACAAGAGAGCACCGTTATGATATATATTCCTTGAAAGAAGTCGCCCGTTTTGTTCACTTTTTTTCCAGACAGGAAGGAGTCCGCGATGCGGGAAGAACAGCTGCTCAGCGTCGGCATCGACATCGGCACCTCCACCACGCAGTGTGTGTTCAGCCAGCTCACGCTCAGCAATACCGCCTCGTCCTTCTCCGTTCCGCGCATCCGCATCACAGACAAGAAGGTGCTCTACCGTGCTCCCACGGTGCTGACCCCGCTGCTGAGCGCCGACACCATTGACGCCTCCGCGCTGGAGAGGATCATCCGCCGCGACTATGAGGCCGCCGCCATCTCCCCCGCGGACATCCGGCTCGGCGCGGTGATCATCACCGGCGAGACCGCCCGCAAGGTCAACGCCCGGGCCGTGACGGAAGCGCTCTCCGCCCTGGCCGGCGATTTTGTCGTCGCCACCGCCGGGCCCTCGCTGGAGAGCATCCTGGCCGGGCGCGGCTCCGGCGCGGCGGAGGCCAGCGAAAAGGGACACCGCGTGCTGAACCTGGATATCGGCGGCGGGACGACCAACATGGCCCTGTTCGCGGGGGGCAACCCCGTGGCGGACGGCTGCCTGGACCTGGGCGGACGCCTGCTGCGCTTTGAGGCGGACCGGGAGACCGTGCTCTCCTTTTCCCCGGCCATGGAGCGCGTCGCCCGGGACGTCGGCGTCGTGCTCCACGCCGGCGAAAAGCTCTCCCTGCAGGCGCAGGACCGCCTGGCCGCGCGCATGGCGCAGGTGCTGGAGGAGGCCGCCGGCCTGCGGGAGCGCACCGCCCTGCACGAGGCGCTGACCGTGGAGCACGCGCTGCCCGCCGACGTCCGGGCCGATCTCTTCGCTTTCTCCGGCGGCGTGGCCGACTGCGTCTACGGGCTCTCCCGGAGCAGCGCGGACTTCTGCGATCTGGGCGAGGTGCTGGGCCGCGCCATCGCCCGCTCCCGCTTCTTTGAGCAGGGCCGCGTCATCCGCCCCGCCGAGACGAGCCACGCCACCGTGATCGGTGCCGGCGCGTACAGCGTGGCCGTATCCGGGAGCACCATTCAGTTCAGCGGCATGCAGCTGCCGCTGGCCTCGCTGCCCGTCGGCAACGTGCCCTTCACTTCGGAGGCGGATATTCCCCGTCTCGGCGCCGCCATCCGGGATCAGTACCGCATCTTTGACGGGGAGTGCGCCCTCTATATGCAGGGCATCCCCGCTCCGAGCTGGGCCGCGGTATCCGCCGCCGCCCGCGAGATCGCCCAGGCCATGCTCCCCCATGAGCCCAAGGTGCTCATCCTGCGGGAGGACATGGCGAAGGCCCTGGGGCAGGCGCTGTCCCGGGCCTGGCCGAAGGGCACGCCGTTTCTGTGCCTGGACGGCATCGAGCTGATGTACGGCGACACAGTGGACATCGGCGCGCCCCTGGGCGGCGGACGTGTGGTGCCCGTCATCGTCAAGACTTTCGCTTTTTCGCAGGACGCAGGAGGGGAATAGCATGCGCCTCAGCGTAACTTTGGGCGGCCACACCTACGCCTTCCGGGAGGTCCGGGAGGTGATGGGCAAGGCCAACGACATCAAATCCGGCGATCAGCTGGCCGGCGTCGCGGCAGAAACGCCCCAGGAGCGGGTGGCCGCCCGCGTGGTGCTCAGCCACCTGACGGTGAAGGATATCTGCGAGCACCCGGCTGTCCCCTATGAGCAGGACGAGGTGACCCGCCTAATCCTGGACGACCTGAACATGCGCATCTACAACCAGTACAAGGACATGACCATCGGCGCGCTGCGGGAGTACATCCTTGAGGCCTCGCCCGAGCAGCTGGCCGTGCTCCGCAGGGGCCTTTCCAGTGAGGTCATCGCCGCGGTCTGCAAGCTGATGAGCAACCTGGATCTGATCTATGCCGCCCGCAAGATGCGCGTCACCGCCACCTGCGTCACCACGATCGGCGAGGAGGGCACCCTCAGCGCCCGCCTGCAGCCCAACCATCCCACCGACGACGTGGAGGGCATCACGGCCTCCACGCTGGAGGGCCTCACCTTCGGCGTGGGCGACGCGGTCATCGGTCTGAACCCCGTGGACGCCTCCACCGAGAGCGTGAAGGCGATCCTGAACCGCTTCGCCGAACTGAAGGCCAAATACGAGATTCCTACCCAGACCTGCGTGCTGGCCCACGTGACCACCGGCATGGAGGCCGTGCGCCAGGGCGCTCCCTGCGACCTGATCTTCCAGAGCATCGCGGGCAGCGAGAAGGGCAACGCCGCCTTCGGCATCAGCAACGCCATGATTGCCGAGGCGAAGGACCTGATGGCCCGCGAAGGCACCAGCCACGGCCCCAACCAGCTGTATTTCGAGACCGGCCAGGGCAGCGAGCTCTCCAGCGACGCGCACAACGGCTGGGATCAGGTGACCATGGAGGCCCGCTGCTACGGCTTCGCCCGGCATTTCAGCCCCTTCCTGGTCAACACGGTGGTGGGCTTCATCGGGCCGGAATACCTCTACGACAACCGCCAGTTCATCCGTGCGGGCCTGGAGGACCACTTCATGGGCAAGCTCCACGGCCTGCCCATGGGCTGCGACTGCTGCTACACCAACCACATGCGGGCCGACCAGTTCGACAACGAGAACCTGGCCGTGCTCCTGGCCGCGGCGGGCTGCAACTACTTCATGGGCGTGCCGCACGGGGACGACGTGATGCTCAACTACCAGTCCACGGGCTATCACGATATCGCCGCCATCCGGGAGACCATGCGGCTGCGGCCCATCAGCGCCTTCGAGAAATGGATGGAAAAATGGGGCTTCTGGGAGAACGGCCGCCTCGGCCCCAACGCGGGCGACGCGTCCGTGTTCCTGTGACGACGCGGGGAGGGAGGAAGAGGCATGACTGAACAGCAGATCCGCGCTGTGGTCGAGCAGGTCCTGGCCCGCCTGGGGCAGGATGCTCCGCCCGTGAGCACCGATGCTCCGTCCGCGCCCGGCGATCCCCTGCCGGACATCTCCGCCATCGACCTGCGCCGCCAGTACCTGGTGGAAAGCCCGCACGATCAGGCCGCTTTCCTGGCCATGAAGGAGCGCACCCCCGCCCGCATCGGCGTGGGGCGGGCCGGAGCACGCTACCGCACCGAGACCATGCTCCGCTTCCAGGCGGATCATGCCGCCGCCCAGGACGCCGTGTTCTCCGACGTGCCGGAGGAGTTCATCCACCAGATGGGCTGGCAGGTCTATCAGACCAGCTGCGAGAGCCGGGAGGAATTCCTCACCCGCCCGGACAAGGGCCGCGTGTTCCCGCCGGAAACCCTTCAGAAGATCCGAGCCGGCATCCCCGCGGGCACCCAGGTGGTATTCTACGTGGCGGACGGCCTGTCCTCCAGCGCCGTCCACGCCAACGCCGCCGACATCCTGCCCGTGATCCACGACGGCCTGCAGGCGGCGGGACTGAAGGTCAGCGAACCCTTCTTCGTCCGCTTCGGCCGGGTGGCCACGGAGGATCAGATCGGCGAGGCCTGCGGCGCGGACGTGGTGTGCGTGCTGCTGGGCGAGCGGCCCGGCCTGGTGACAGCCGAGAGCATGAGCGCGTACATCGCCTACAAGCCCACGGTGGGCATGGCGGAGAGCCGCCGCACCGTGCTGGCCAACATTCACCGGGGCGGCACCCCGGCGGTGGAAGCCGGCGCGCACATCGTGGACCTGATCCAGCTGATCCTGGAGAAGAAAGCCAGCGGCACCGATCTGCCGGTATAACGGATAGCAGCGGATCGCGGATCACGCATCACGGGATAAAGAATCGCGAAAGGAGGCATCCGCTTGCAGGGAGACCGCATGCCAGCCAAGGTACTTGCCGTGCGCCTGATCCCCCGGGTGGATGCCGGACTGCGGGAGCGGCTGAAGCTGGGAGCCGGGGTGCGCTCGCTGGGCCTGATCACCTGCGACAGCGACGACGTGGGCTACACCGCGCTGGACGAGGCCACCAAGAAGGCCAGCGTCTTCGTGGCCTACGCCCAGTCCATGTACGCCGGCGCGGCCAACGCCAACACCGGCCTGGCCGGTGAATTTCTGGGCATTCTGGCCGGGCCCACCCCGGACGAAGTCGAGGCCGGCCTGGCGGCCGCCCGGCGCATGATCGAATACGACGCCAGCTTTTACAGCGCCAACGCCGACGACAGCGTGGTGTATTACGCCCACTGCATTTCCCGCACGGGCACCTATCTCTCCGCCCAGTGCGGCATCCCGGAGGGCAGCCCCCTGGCCTACCTGATCGCGCCGCCCCTGGAGAGCATCTACGGCCTGGACAAGGCGCTGAAGGCGGCCCAGGTGCGGATGGTGGAATTCTACGGGCCGCCCAGTCCCACCAACTTCGGCGGCGGGCTGCTGACCGGCTCCCAGTCCGACTGCCGGGCCGCCTGCGAGGCCTTTGCCCGGGCGGTGATCGACGTGGCCAACAACCCCATCCGGATGAGCGAGTGAGCGGGTAAACGAAACAGAAAGGACGGCTGCACATGGAAATAACAGCCCTCGGAATGATCGAGACGAGCGGCCTGCTCTCCGCCATCGAGGCGGCGGACGCCGGGCTGAAGGCGGCCAACGTGCGGCTGCTGGGCACGGACTACGTGCGCGGCGGCCTGGTGATGGTGCGCTTTGAGGGCGATGTGGCCGCGGTGCAGGCGGCGGTCGACGCGGGCGCCGCGGCGGCGCAGCGTGTGGGCAATCTGCTCAGCGCCCATGTGATTCCGCGGGCCATGCCGGAGGTCTTCTGCATGCTGTCCAGCGACCCCGGCGTGGGGCCGGGCAAGCGCGCGCAGGGCGGCTGCGCGGCCTGCGGAGGCTGCGAGGGCGGCATGCGGGAGCTGCGCGGCTGCAAGCCCGCTCCCGGAAGCGCCCCGAGCGTAGAAAACGCCAAAAAGACCGAAGGGACGGAAAAGGCGGATCAGAGGGAACCGCAGCCCGATGCCGTGAAGACAGCCCGGCCCGGCGCGCCTGATCCGGACGCGCTCCGGCAGTGGAAGGTCGTGCAGCTGCGCTCCTACGCGCGGAAGCTCCCGGGCTTCCCCATGACGGCCAATGAGATCCGCTACGCCAACAAGGCCGCGCTGCTGGAGGCGCTGGCCCGGTATAACAAGCAATAAGAATCCAAATCTGCAGAAAGGATGCGAGCGCCATGGAACTGGATAAGGATCTTGCTTCCATACAGGAAGCGCGGGATCTGGTGAAAAAAGCAAAGGCAGCCCAGGCCGTGCTGGCCGAGATGGATCAGCAGCAGGTGGACCGCATCGTGGCCGCCATGGCGGGAGCCGCAGAGCGGAACGCCCGGAAGCTGGCCCAGATGGCCGTGGCCGACACCGGCTTCGGCAAGGAGAGCGACAAGTTCGTCAAAAATCTCTTTGCCGCCCGGACGGTGTACAATTTCATCAAGGACGCGAAGACCATCGGCATCATCCGTGAGGACACGGCCAGGAAGATGCTGGAGGTGGCCATCCCCGTGGGCGTGGTGGCGGGCCTTGTGCCCAGCACCAATCCCACCAGCACCACCATCTTCAAGGCACTGATCTCCGTCAAGGCCGGCAACGCCCTGATCGTCTCTCCCCACCCGAGCGCCATCAACTGCATCGGCGAGGCCGTCCGCATCCTGAATGCCGCCGCCATGGAGGCCGGCGCCCCCGACGGGCTGGTGACCATGATGACGATTCCCACCATCGGCGGCACGGCGGAGCTGATGAAGCGCAGCAACATGATCATCGCCACCGGCGGCAGCGCGATGGTCAAGGCGGCCTATTCCAGCGGCACCCCCGCCCTGGGTGTCGGCCCGGGCAACGTGCCCGCCTTCATCGAGCGCACCGCCGACATTCCCAACGCCGTTCGCCGCATCATCGCCAGCAAGACCTTCGACAACGGCACCATCTGCGCCTCCGAGCAGAGCGTGGTGACGGAGGCCTGCATCCGGGACGAGGTGATCGCCCAGTTCAAGCGCCAGGGCGGCTACTTCGTCTCCGGGGAGGAGCAGCGCAAGCTGGAGGCCGTCATGAAGCGCCCCGGCGCGGACACCGTGAACCCCCGCATCGTTGGCAAGAGCGCCCTGGACATCGCGAAGCTCGCCGGCATCACCGTGCCCCAGGACACGAAGGTCATCCTCTGCGAGCAGGACAAGGTCGGCAAGGACTATCCCTTCTCCATCGAGAAGCTGAGCCCGCTGCTCGCCTTCTACACCGAGCCCGACTGGCAGCACGCGTGCGAGAAATGCCTGGAGCTCCTGCGCTTCGGCGGCATTGGCCACAGCCTGAGCATCCACACCAACAATCCCGAGCTGGTGCGCACCTTCGTGCTGAAGAAGCCCGTCTCCCGCCTGCTGGTCAACACCGGCTCCACCCAGGGCGGCATCGGCGCGACGACCGGCATCAGCCCCAGCTTCACGCTGGGCTGCGGCGCGGTGGGCGGCAGCGCCACCAGCGACAACGTCACCGTGCATCACCTGTACCAGATCCGCCGCGCCGCCTACGGCCTCATCGAGCCCGAGGACGTGAGCCGCATGGCCGACGGCTGCGGGCAGAGCGCCTGCGCGCCCGCGCCCGGCAGCGTGAACGCCGACGACATGGAGCGCATCGTCCAGGCGGTGCTCCGCCAGGTGCGCGGACTTTCCTAAGCTGTTCCGCCTGCGGTCAGGCGCATGAATACAGTCACTTCAACGCATACAGAGGAGGTTCAGTATGACTCAGGATTATGAAAAGATCGCGCTGGGCATGGTGGAAACCAAGGGCCTGGTCGGCTCCGTGGAAGCGGCCGATGCCATGGTCAAGGCGGCCAACGTCACCCTGATCGGCAAGGTGCACGTCGGCGGCGGACTGGTCACCGTGATGGTGCGCGGCGACGTCGGCGCGGTCAAGGCGGCCACCGACGCGGGCGCGGCCGCGGCCCAGCGCGTGGGCGAACTGATTTCCGTCCACGTCATCCCCCGTCCCCATCCCGAAGTGGAAGGCATCCTTCCCCATCTCGACGCCCAATAAGGCAGGAGGTACAGCATGAACTACGATAAGATCGCTCTCGGCATGATCGAAACCCGTGGCCTGATCGGCTCCATCGAGGCGGCCGACGCCATGGTCAAGGCGGCGGACGTCACCCTGATCGGCAAGGTGCACGTCGGCGGCGGACTGGTCACCGTGATGGTGCGCGGCGAGGTCGGCGCTGTGAAGGCGGCGGTGGACGCCGGCGCGGCCGCGGCCCAGCGCGTGGGCAACCTGATTTCCCAGCACGTGATTCCCCGTCCTCACAACGAGGTGGAGGGCATCCTGCCCCATATCGACGCCTGATCGGGCGGCGGTATGCTGTTGATCGCACTCCGTACCTGAGGAGGCTTATTTCCTATGCGCTTTATTACTGAGCGCGAGCTGCGGGATCAGTTTGCGTCCGGGGCGCCGGATCAGTACCAGGTGCCCGCCGACTGCAGGCTGACCCCCGCCGCACGCCAGTATCTGATGGATTTGCGGCTTTACCGCCACGAGGCGTCGCCGCGACGCGCTTCTTCCCTGCCGGCGGGCAGCCGCAAGCCCGAGCACATGACCAGCCTGAACGCCCGGGAGATGGTCTGCAAAGCCCATCCCCGCATTGTCCTGCGGGGCAAGCTGGACACCCTGGAGAGCGAGATTCTCGTGCTCGAAGCGGGCTGCGACCCCCAGTGGCGGGGGCAGCTCCGCGACGCCCTTCAGCTGGTGCGCGCCGTGCTGGCCGCCGAGGTGAAGGAGGCTCCTCTGCCCGCCTGGACCCTGGACGGCATGACAGCGGAGGAGGTGCACCGCTGCTCCCACCACCCGGAGGAGTTCGGCTTCCCCGGCCACATTCTGCCCGCGCCTGAGCACGGGCTGTTTGCCGCGCAGCTCAACCGTCTGCGGGCCCTGACCCGCGAAGCGGAGCTGGCCGCCGTGCAGGCCTTCTGGGACGGGCAGAAGGTCGCGCACGAGGACTGCGTGCTGGCCCTCAACCGTCTCTCCAGCTACTTCTATGTCCTGCAGCTCCGCGCTGCCCACCGGTGAGGGAGGAAAGAGCATGGATCAGATCGAAGCCATCGTCCGGGAGGTCGTCTCCCGGCTCGCCAGCGGACCCGCTTCCTGCCCGGACAGGCGCATCCCGGCGGAGATGTCGGCGCGGCACGTCCATCTGTCCAGAGAAGACCTCCGCGCGCTCTTCGGCCTGGATCAGCTGGAATGCGCCCGTGAAATCAGCCAGCCGGGGCAGTATCTGTCCACCTGCCGGGTGCGGCTCATCGGGCCCAAGGGCATCCTGGACAACGTGGCCGTGCTGGGGCCGACCCGCGACGCCACACAGGTGGAGATCTCCGCCACGGACGCCCGGACACTGGGCATCAGCGCGCCGGTGCGGCTCTCCGGGGATCTGAAGGACGCGGCGGATGTCGCCATCCAGGCGGGCGGCACGGTGATCACCCGCAAGGCGGCCATCGTGGCCAAGCGGCATCTCCACATGACCCCCGAGGACGCGGCGGCCTTCGGCGTACAGCACGGGCAAAGCGTCAGCGTGCGCGTGCTGGGCAGCCGTCCGCTGATCCTGGAGGACGTGCCCGTGCGGGTCTCCAGGCAGGCCGCCCTCGCCCTGCATATGGACACGGACGAGGCCAACGCCGCCGGCGCCGGCAAGGACTGCGCCTGCCAGATCGTCGGCGTCGGGTGCTCCGCTCCCGCTGTCCGCGAGGCGGGCAGTGCTCCCGCCCCCGCGCCCGTGCTCCAGCCCGAATGCCGGACGCTGCCCGGCAAGCTGATCACCGAGCAGAACGTCAAAAAGCTGTGCAGGGACGGAGCCCGCGGCCTGTGCCTTGCCAAGGGACAGATCATCACGCCCCTGGCCCGCGACACCGCGAAGAGCCTGGGCCTGAATTTGACTTACGGAGGCTGAGCAGATGTTCATCGCAAAAGTGGTCGGCAACCTCTGGGCCACCCGCAAGGAAGACACCCTGGTGGGGCGCAAGCTCATGATCGTGGAGCCCGCCAAGCTGGACGGCACGCCCACGGGCGAAGCCCTGGTGGCCGTGGACACCATTGACGCCGGCATCGGCGAGATGGTCATCGTGGCCCAGGGTTCCTCCGCCCGCAAGGCCGTTGGCCAGCAGGATTCCCCGGTGGACGCGGCCATTGTGGCCATCATCGACATCCACGAGGTGCACGGCAAATGAGCGAACTGGATTTACTGCGCCAGGGCGGCGTGGTCGGCGGCGGCGGCGCGGGCTTTCCCCTGTGGAAAAAGCTGGCCGCGCCCGCGGAAGTGCTGCTGATCAACGGCGCGGAATGCGAGCCGCTGCTCAAGAGCGACCAGTACCTGATGCGCCGTTATCCCGGTCAGCTGGCTGAGGCCGCTTCCCGTCTGGCCGCGATCGTTGGCGCCGCAGAGGCCGTGATCTGCCTGAAGGATCACTACGCGCCGCAGATCGCCGCCCTGCAGGCAGCCCTGAAGGAAAAGCCGCTGACGCCGCCCGTGCGGCTCCACCTGCTGCCCACGGTCTATCCCATCGGCGACGAGCAGGCGCTCGTGCACAGCGCCACCGGGCGCACGGTGCCGCCGGGCGCCCTGCCGGGCAGGGTGGGCTGCACGGTGGTCAGCGTCTCCACGGCGCTCAACGCCCTGCGCGCCCTGAACGGCAAGCCGGTCACCCGGCGGTTCGTCACGGTGGCCGGTGAGGTCCGGCGTCCGGGCGTCTATTGCGCGCCGATCGGCATGCCGGTCAGCCTCCTGCTGGAGCAGGCGGGTGGGCCGACGGTTCCCCGCTGGCGGCTGGTGCTCGGCGGCCCCATGATGGGCCCGCTGGCCGCCGAAGGCGCGGAAAACGTCGTGACCAAGACGCTGGGCGGCGTGCTCGTGCTCCCGGCGGAGCACATGCTGGTGCGCCATGCCGAGCTGACCATAGAGCAGGCCCGCGTGCGGGCGCGCTCCACCTGCATCCAGTGCCGCACCTGCACCGACCTGTGCCCGCGCCATCTGCTGGGCCATCCCATCTATCCGCATCTGACCATGCGGGCCTTTGCCGCGGGCAGCCGTCTGGAGCCCTCTGCGATGCTCTGCATGGAGTGCGGCGTGTGCGAGCTCTACGCCTGCCCCATGGGGCTCAATCCCCGCCGGGTGCAGCAGATGCAGAAGGCGGAGCTGCGGGCCCGGGGCGAAAAGCCCGCCTTCGAGCTGAAGGAGCCGCCGGCCCTGGCGGAGATCCACCAGGCGCCCTCCGGCCGCGTCCTGGCGCGCATCGACGCGTCGCGCTATGACATGCCCGTGCCGGAAGAGGCCGTGGACGCCGCCTCCCCCGTCGTCTGCATCCCGGTGAAGCAGCACATCGGTGCTCCGGCGGATCCCTGTGTGCAGGCCGGGAGCACGGTGCAGCGGGGCGACGTGATCGCCCGCATGGCGGACGGCGCTCTCGGCGCGGATATCCATGCGAGCATATGCGGCACGGTGGAGCGGGTGGAGAACGGCATGATCGTCATCCGCGCAAAATGAGCGCGTCCTTGAGGCGGGAGCGGTGATTTTCCCCTCTTCTCCTCTCCTCCTCTTCCATGCCCGGCGGGGCATGGATGCTCCGCGCGGGAGCATCCGGAGCGCCGTCTGCCCGGCCGCCGCAAGCCGGATCGCGGACCGAAAGAGATTGATAGAGACAGAAAGGGATCGAAAGGAAACACAGCCATGATTTCATTGGGTCTGCTGGAAACCAACAGCATCGCCCGGGGCGTGATCGCGGGCGACGCCATGCTGAAAGCCGCGGAGGTGACGCTGCTCAAGGCGGGCGCGGTATGCCCCGGCAAATATACGGTGGTCATCTACGGCGAGGTGGCGGCGGTGGCAGCAGCCATGGACGCCGGCAAGCGCTACGCCGGCGAATACCTGGTGGACGATCTGACCATCGCCAGCCTGGACCCGCAGATGGTGCAGGCCATCGGCGGCGGCAACCCGCCGGGCGAGCTGAACGCCATGGGTGTCATGGAATTCTACACCATCGCGGCGGCTGTGGTGGCCGGCGACCTGGCGGCCAAGGCGGCGGACGTGCGGCTGATGGAGGTGCGGCTGGGCCTGGGCATCGGCGGCAAGAGCTATGTGACGCTCAGCGGCGAGGTCGCCGCGGTGCAGGCCGCCATCGACGCGGGCACCGTGCCCGCCCGCAGGGACGGCACCCTGGTGTCCACCTGCGTCATTCCCTCACCCCGGCACGAGATCTTTGAGGCAATGCTTTGACAGACAGGAGATACAGGAGGTTTTTCCCATGAATCAGTACATTTTCGGCCATCGCGGCGCGTCGGGCTACGCGCCGGAGAACACCCTGGAGGCCTTCGAGCTGGCGGCGAAGATGGGCGCGCACGGCGTGGAGCTGGACGTGCACATCTGCAAGAGCGGCGAGCTGGTGGTGGCCCATGACGAGACCATCGACCGCGTGGCCAACGGCACCGGCTTCATCAAGGACATGACGCTGAGCGAGCTGAAGTCCCTCCGCTTCAACAAGACCCATCCGGAGTACGCGGACGCCCGCATCCCGACCCTGCAGGAGGTCTTCCAGCTGCTGAAGCCCTACGGCATCCGGATCAACACAGAGCTGAAGAACAGCTGCCTGGCCTATCCCAGCCTGGAGGAGAAGGTCATCGACCTGGCCGCCCGGGAAGGCATGCTGGACAGGATTATCTTCTCCTCCTTCAGCCACCTGAGCATGATGCGGGTGAAGGCCCTCGACAAGCGCCTCTTCTGCGGACTGCTCTATGAGGCCACCCTGTACAGGCCCTGGGCCTATGCCGTGGCGCTGGGCATGGACGCCATTCATCCGTGCTATACCGAGGTGCTGCTGCCCGGCGGCGAATGCGCCGAGGCGCACAGGGCCGGCATCCAGGTGAATCCCTGGACCGTGAACAGCCGGGAGGATCTGGAGGCCGTGCTGAGGGAAGGCGCGGACATCGTGATCACCAATTATCCGGACGTCGCTCTGGAGTGCCTCCAGGCGCGCGCGGGCGCCTAAGCCGCGCACGGTTTCCGGGGATGGGGATGCCTGTCCCCGGAATTTGTGCTGTTTGCGGTTCTTCGCCGCGCGTCCCCTTGCTTCCCTTCCCCACCCACCAGGAGGTTTACATGGCGGATCGTGCTTATCCGGCGGACGTCGTCATTCGCGGCGGCGCCCTGATCGACGGCACCGGGCGCTCCCGTTACAAGGGAGACATCGCGGTGCGGGACGGAAAAATCATCGCGCTGGGCGACCTGGGCTCCCTCAGCGGGGAGCAGGAGTTCAGGGCGGATGGCCTTGCCGTCGCGCCGGGCTTCATCGACGCCCACGCCCATTCGGACACGGCCTTCACCCGCGACGACAGCGGGGCGTCCAAGCTGTATCAGGGCGTGACGACGGAGATCTCCGGCAACTGCGGGGACAGCCCCTTCCCCGCCGCGCCGGGCTGTGCCGACCCCTGGCAGCTTCCGTCCTTCTCCGGTTTTCTGGATGCCTTCGCGGAGCGCGGCTGCCGCATGGCGGTCAACCAGGCGCTCCTGGTGGGCCACGGCACCCTGCGCGAAGCCGTGGTCGGCAGCGGCAGCCGGGCCGCCTCGCCCGCCGAGCTGGAGGAGATGAAGCGCCTGCTGCGGCGGGATCTGGCGGATGGCGCGTGGGGGCTCTCGCTGGGCCTGGAATACGCGCCGGGCTGCTTTGCCGACCAGCGCGAGCTGAACGAGCTGGGCCGGGTGGCGGCGGAGACGGACGCCATCGTGACCTGCCACATGCGGAGCGAAGGCCTGCAGATCGACAGCGCCCTGGAGGAGCTGGCGCAGGTCGGCCGCGCTTCCGGCGTTCACGTCCACGCCTCGCATCTGAAGCTGGACAATTTCCGGGTGCACGGCCGCGCCCAGGCCGTCTGGGCCGCGATCGAAAAAGCCCGCCGCGAGGGCGTCCGCTTCACGGCGGACATGTACCCCTACACGGCCTCCTCCACCACGCTGAGCATCCGCTGCCCCCGGTGGAGTATGGACGGCGGCCGCGAGGCGCTGCTGCGCCATCTGCAGGGCCCGCGGCGCGGGGAAATCATCGAAGCGATCCGCGGCCACTATTTCAGCGCCGAGCGGGCTGAAACCTGTCTCATCAGCGACGACGGCGGCCTCTGGCCGGAAATCGTGGGCAGGACGCTGCGCGATGTGGCGGAAGAGCTGCTGCACACCGCGGATTACGCGGAGGCCGCGGCCGAGGTGCTGCAGCGCACGCAGGCGAAGACATGGTGCGTGTTCTTCGTGATGAGCGAGGAGGACATGCTGTACTTCCTGTCCCGGGACATCTGCATCGGCTCGGACGGCTATGCCCTGCCCGGCGACCCGGCCAGGCTGAGCTTCAGCCCGCATCCCCGCTCCTACGGCGCGATTGCCGAGTTCTTCCGCCTCGCCCGTGAAAAGAAGCTCTGCAGCCTGGAGGAGGCTGTCCGCCGGGTAACCGGCAAGCCCGCCGAAGTCTTCTCGCTCCCGGACCGGGGACGCCTCGCGGTCGGCATGGCGGCGGACATCACCGTCTTCGATCCCGCCGCGATCGCCCCGCGGGCGACCTATCTGCGCCCCGTGCAGCTGGCGCAGGGCGTGCGCCTCGTGCTGGTGAACGGCCAGGTGGCCCTGCGGGACGGCGTACAGACCGGGGCGCGCGCCGGGCAGCTCATGCGCCGGCATATCCGGGATCCCCTTGGCCAGTGAACGCCCCCCGCGGGCGGCTACGCAATAAAACCCACAGAAACGGAGCTGAAGAACATGATCAAAATCTACGGCATGCCCACCTGCCCCTACTGCGATTACGTGCACGAGCAGATTGCGGGACGCGAGGACGAGTTTCAGTACATCAACATCGGCGAGAACATCCGGAACATGAGCGCCTTCACGCGTCTGCGGGACACGAGCCCGGTTTTCAACCGCTGCAAGGAGATTGGGGACGTCGGCATCCCGGCGTTCGTGTTTGAGGACGGCAGGATCTCCATCGATCCGGCGGACGCAGGGCTGATTGAATACGGCTCGCCAAACGCATGCTCGGTGGAAGATCACAGGAGCGGCCGGAAGGGCTGCTGACGTTTTTTGGAAGACTGCGGGAATGCGCTCTGGACGCCGCGTTTCCGCAGCCGCTGGATTCAGGAGGAAACGATGAGCCGCAACAGGAAAGAAACCCTATCGAAGACCGTGAAAACCGGCATCTCGTTCGGCAGCGCGCTGGCGATGGTCATCAGCTACGTCAACTGGCATTCGGTCGGCTGGGCCATCTTCCACGGTCTGCTGAGCTGGGTGTATGTCATCTATTACGTCCTCAAATACGGCTTGTGAGCCTTTTTCACCCTCCCCGCAAAGACCCGCCCCGTCCCGCGGCGGCGGGCCGCGCCGGGTCAAAGAGAACACGCAGGAGGCTTTTTCACCATGGACTACAAGGGCATCCGAAAGATCCACGAGGGCAGATTCATCACCCGCTACGACGTGGACTATGTGACCGCCGAGGGCCATCCCAAGACCTATGAGATGATCAGCCGGAACAGGGATATCCGGACGCTGGAGCAGCTGCAGAACCGCAAGCCGGACTCCGTCGTCATGATCCTGACGGACGAGAGCGGCGAGCGCATCCTGGTCAGCCGGGAATACCGGATGGCCATGGCGCAGTGGATCTACAATTTCCCGGCCGGGCTGATCGACCCCGGCGAAACCCCGGAGGAGAGCGCGAGGCGGGAGCTCTGGGAGGAGACCGGCCTCCGGCTCATCCGCATCGACGACGTGCTGGACAACAGCTACAGCGCCATCGGCTTCTCCAACGAGCGGAACGTCTGCGTCTTCGGCGCGGCGGCGGGCGAATTCCGCAAGAGCACCTCGGACGCCGAGGAAATCGCGCCCGGCTGGTACACGCGGGAAGAGATGCGCGCCCTGCTGCGCACGGAGGCCTTTGCGGCCCGGACGCAGGCGTACTGCTACGCCTGGGCGATGGGAAAATGAACCCGGGTCACCTCACCCGCCTGACGGAAGAAGGGAAAGAAACGATGCCAGCCTCCCTGCGCGGCCCTTTGTTTGACTATGTCAAAAAGAAATACGGGGCTTTGCCCGAGCACCTGTGGCGGCGCTATCCCGATTACGCCATCTTCCGCCATGAGGACAGCCGGAAGTGGTTCGGCCTCGTGATGAACATCCGGCGCGGGAGCCTGGGCCTGCAGGGCGAGGAGGCGGTCGACGTCCTCAACGTCAAGCTGCCCGACCCGCTCCTCGCGGATCTGCTGGTGCGGCAGCCGGGCTATTTCCGCGGGTATCACATCAGCCGCGGCAACTGGGTCTCGATTCTCCTGGACGGGACGGTGCCGCTGGACGAGGTCTGCAAATGGCTGGACACGAGCTTCCTGGCGACGGCCTCCGCGGCGAAGAAGCGAAAGCTCCGTCCGCCCAGGGAGTGGATCATTCCCGCGAACCCGAAATACTACGACGTCGAGGCCGCGTTCGCGGCCGCCGACGAGATCGTCTGGAAGCAGGGCGCCGGCATCCGGAAGGGCGACACCGTGTTCCTGTACGTGGCGCAGCCGGTGTCCGCGGTTCTCTTCAAGTGCCTTGTGACCGAAACGGACATCCCCTGTTCCTTTGAGAGCGGGAACGTGCGCATCCGGTCGCTGATGCGGATCCGGCTCCTGAAGCGTTACCCGCGTGATCAGTTCACCTTCGACGTGCTCGGCGAGAAATACGGCATCTTCGCTGTCCGGGGGCCGCGCGGCATCCCGAACAGCCTGAGCGAGGCTTTGAAATAGCGTATGTATGAACTGGATATCTCCAACGTCCCCGAAAAGCGGATCTATCCGCTGGGCGGGAAGTTCTCCGGCACAGCCCCGGACGGAAGGCGGATCGGCTTCACCAACGTCTCGATGACGGTGGACGGGAAGCCCTTCTTCGGCATCAGCGGGGAGATGCACTTTGCCCGCGTGTCCCCCGACCAGTGGGAGGACGCCATCGTCAAGATGAAATGCGGCGGCATCAACATCCTCTCCACCTATGTGTTCTGGAACGTGCACGAGGAGGAGGAGGGCGTTTTCCGCTTTGACGGCTGCCGGAACCTGCGGGCTTTTCTGGCGCTGTGCGAAAAGCACCGCATGATGGTCATCATGCGCATCGGCCCCTTCGCCCACGGCGAGATGCGCAACGGCGGCCTGCCGGACTGGCTGTACGGCAAGCCCTACGACGTCCGGGAAAACAACCCGGGCTTTCTCGAGGCCGTGCGCAGGCTGTTCCGCCAGCTGCACCGGCAGATGGACGGCCACTATTTCAGCCAGGGCGGCTGCATCGTCGGCACCCAGATCGAGAATGAATACCAGCACTCCTGCGCGCCCTGGGAGATGACCGCCGGCGTATCCGGCGAGTGGATCACCAGCGGGCACTCCGGGCTGGACTATATGCTCGCGCTGAAAAAGATCATGCTGGAGGAGGGCATCGCGACGCCCTTCTATACCGCCACGGCCTGGGGCGGCGCGGTGACGCCCGTGGAGGAAGCCCTGCCCCTCTGGGGCGGCTACGCCTACCAGCCCTGGCTCTTTTACAGCAAGCCCGGCATCCATCCCGCCACCCCGGAATACATCTACCGGGACAACCACAACAGCGCCGTCACCCGGGAATACAACTTCGAGCCCTCCTATGACCCGGAGAGCCGCCCCTACGCCTGCTGCGAGATGATGGGCGGCATGATGTGCAGCTACAAATACCGCTTCCAGCTGGACATGCGGGCCGTCGACGCCCTCGCGAACACGAAGCTCGGCAGCGGCTGCACCCTGCTGGGCTACTACATGTACAAGGGCGGCACCAACCCCACCGGCAGGCGGACGCCCTATCTCAACGAGGGCCAGGTGCCCAAGCGCAGCTACGACTACCAGGCGGCCATCGGGGAGTTCGGCCAGCTCCGCGAGAGCTACGGGCGGCTCAGGGCCATCCACATGTTCTGCAGCCTGTTCTCAGGCTTCCTGGCGGAGAGCCGGGCCGTGCTGCCGGAGCACCTGAAGTCCCTCCGGCCCGACGACCTGGAGCCCCTGCGCTTCTCGGTGCGCGTCAGGGGGGACAGCGGCTTCCTGTTCGTCAACAACTTCCAGGATCACGCGGCCATGCATGACCGCGCCGGCGACGAGGTGCGCCTGCTGCTGCCGGGGCGGGAGGTCACCTTCCGCTTCGGCATCGCCGCCGGGGAGAACGCCATCCTGCCCTTCGGCCTCCCGCTGGGCAGCGCGACGCTGGACTGGGCCACCGCCCAGCCGCTCGCCCGCGTCGGCGGCACGTGGTTTTTCCTGGCCCCGGAGGGCATGGAGCCGGCCTACTGCGTCGACGGCCTGGAGTTCCGCCCCCGACCGGGCGAAGCGTTCCGGGCCGGAAACCAGGTCATCATGACGCTCTCCCGCCGGGACGCCCTGGACTTCTGGGTCTATC
Source organism: uncultured Clostridia bacterium (assembly GCA_946543085.1). Taxonomy (GTDB): domain Bacteria; phylum Bacillota; class Clostridia; order Christensenellales; family Aristaeellaceae; genus RUG11272. The sequence goes on from CAMNLM010000002.1 coordinate 40,530, forward strand.
AGGGTCAGACCTGGCTGTGTGACAGACCCCTTCTCTGGGACGGGGAAAAGCTGAAGGTGGAAATGGACGGCGGCGGCGCGGAGCTCCGCGTCTGGTCGGAGCGGGAGCAGCGCTTCGTCCTCCGCGAGCGTCTGGAGAGCGGCCTCTGTCCTGCGCCCCTCCCCGCGCAGCAGGTCGGCGCGGGCCGGTACACAGTGGAGCTGCCCGCGGAAGCCTTCGCCGGCCACAAGCTGGCCCTCCTCCGCGTGCGGTACCGCGGCGACATCGGGAGCGCCTTCGCCGGGAATGAGCTGATCTCCGACAATTTCTGCAATGGCGCGCCCTGGGACATCCGGGTGGACTGCTATGCGGACATCCTCCGCGGCCAGCCCCTGGTGCTGTACCTCACGCCCGTGAAGAAGAACGTCACGGTGGACGCCTCCGCCATGGCCGGCCTGCAGGAAAAGGCCGAGCTGGAAGCGTCCGAGCTGCTGTCCGCGGAGCTGGTTCTCGTGGATGATTTCACAGTTCGGGAAGGAGAAGAGAGCCTATGAACGCCACCCTCCGTGTGGAGACGGTGATGATCCCCACCTACGGCGTCGGGAAGCCCGACAGGAACCCCATGTTCCTGGAAAAGCGCGTCTATCAGGGCAGCAGCGGCAAGGTCTATCCCCTGCCTGTGATCGACAAAATCCTGGATGAAAAAGAGGACAAGCCCTACACCGCCGTGTGGCTGGAGAACGACTATCTCCGGGTCATGGTGCTGCCCGAGCTGGGCGGGCGCATCCAGAGAGCCTTCGACAAGACCAACGGCTACGACTTCGTATATTACAACGAGGTCATCAAGCCCGCCCTGGTGGGGCTCACCGGGCCCTGGATCTCCGGCGGCATCGAGTTCAACTGGCCCCAGCACCACCGGCCCACCACCTTCGCGCCGGTGGATTTCCGCACGGCCGAGCACGCGGACGGCAGCGTCTCCGTGGAGCTCTCCGAGGTCGACCAGATGTACGGCACCAAGGGCAAGATGACCTTCACCCTCCGCCCGGACAAGGCGTACATCGAGATCAGGGGCCAGCTCTACAACCGCACCAGCCTGCCGCAGACCTTCCTGTGGTGGGCCAATCCGGCGGTGGCGGTGAACGACCATACGCAGAGCGTGTTTCCGCCGGACGTCACCGCGGTGTACGACCACGGCAAGCGGGACATCAGCACGTTCCCCATCGCCACGGGCGTCTACTACAAGCACGACTACGGGGCTGGCGTGGATATCTCCCGCTACAAAAACATCCCCGTTCCCACGTCGTATATGTGCGCGCACAGCGATTACGACTTCGTGGGCGGCTACGATTACAGCAAGGAAGCCGGCATTCTGCACATCGCCGACCATCACGTCTCCCCCGGCAAGAAGCAGTGGACCTGGGGCTGCGGCGACTTCGGCCGGGCCTGGGACCGCAACCTGACGGACGCGAACGGCCCCTACATCGAGCTGATGACCGGCATGTACTGCGACAACCAGCCGGACTTTGCGTGGCTCAAGCCCTTCGAGGAGAAGACCTTCACCCAGTATTTCATGCCCTACAAGGCGGCGGGCTATGTGAAGAACGCCAGCCGGGAATGCGTGCTGAACCTCGAGGCGCAGGACGGCAAGGCGCGGATCACTGTCTACACGACCCAGCGCTTCGACGGGGCGCGGGTGACGCTGACCGCGGACGGCGTGCCCGTCTACGACAAGACGGCCGACCTGAGCCCGGTTCACGTCCTGCGGGACGAGATTGCCGTCTCCGTGCCCGAGACGTCCCTGACGCTGGCCGTCTATACAGCCGGCGGCAGAAAGCTGCTGGATTACACGCCCCGGCCGAAGGAGATCGGGAAGATCCCCGACCCCATGCCGCCGGCGAAGCTGCCGGAGGAGATCCTCACCAACGAGGAGCTCTATCTCACCGGTCTCCACCTCGAGCAGTACCGCCACGCCACCTATCAGCCCGATCCCTATTACCTGGAGGCGCTGAAGCGCGATCCCGGCGACATCCGCGCCAACAACGCCTACGGCACGCTGCTGCTGCGCCGGGGCAGGTTCGCCGAAAGCGAAAAGTACTTCCGCGCGGCCATCGCCCGCATGACGGAGCGCAACCCCAACCCCATGGACAGCGACGCCTTCCTGAACCTCGGGCTGGCGCTGCGCTTTCAGGGGCGGGACAGCGAGGCTTACGACGCCTTCTTCAAGGCCGCGTGGACGGCGGCGGAGCAGGAGACGGCCTACTACCACATCGCCTGCATCGACTGCAGGCGGGGCGAATACGGCCTGGCCCTGGAGCACATCGAGCGCAGCCTGGTGCGGAATGGCCATAACCTGAAGGCCCGCGCCCTGAAGGGCCTGATCCTGGACAGCCTCGGCCGGGAAGCGGAAGCCGAAGCCTGGTATGAGGAGAACCTGAAGCTGGACGCCTTCGACTATGTGTCCCGCATCGAGAGCGGCGACCTCGAGGGCGCCCTGCGGATGATGAACGGCCGGACCAGCAGCTTCATCGAGTGCGCCATCGATTACGCGGAGGCGGGCTATGACGCCGACGCCCGCTTCATCCTGGAGCAATGCCCCGCGCCCGCGCCCATGGTGAGCTATCATCTGGCGCTCAGCGCCGCGCGGATGGGCGAGAGCGCATACGCCCGCCGGGCGCTGGAGCGCGCCGCGGAGGCGGACAGCCTGTACTGCTTCCCCAACCGGCTGGAGGACATCCAGGCTCTCCAATTCGCCATGCGGAACAACGAGAAGGACGCCAAAGCGCCCTACTACCTGGGCTGCCTGTGGTACGACAGGCGGCAGTATGACGACGCCATCGCCTGCTGGGAAAAATCCGTCGGCATCGACGGGAACTTCCCCACGGTCTGGCGCAATCTCTCCCTCGCCTACTACAACAAGCGCGGCGACGCGGAAAGAGCCAGGCGCTGCATGGAGCGGGCGTATCAGCTGGACGAGACCGACGCCCGCATGCTGCTGGAGCTGGATCAGCTCTACGCCAAGCTGAACCGCAGCGTCAGCGACCGCTTCGCCTTCCTGGATGCGCACAGGGACATCGCCTTCAGCCGGGACGATCTCTACACCGAGTACTGCGCCCTGCTCAACGACCTCGGCCGCTGCGAGGAAGCGCTGAAGCTGATCAGCCGGCACACCTTCCACCCCTGGGAGGGCGGCGAGGGCAAGGTGACCGCCCAGTACGCCGCCGCGCTGACCCAGCTGGGCATCCGGGCGCTGCGCGCGGGCGAGGCGGCGAAGGCGAAAGACCTCCTCGAGAAGGCGCTGGTCTTCCCCCAAAACCTCGGCGAGGGCAAGCTTGAAGGCGCGCGGGACAACAACATCCACTATTATCTCGGCCTGGCCGAAAGGGCGCTGGGCCGCGAGGCGGAAGCCCTGCGTCACCTTGAGCTCGCCGCGGCGGGCGATGAGGAGCCCGCCTCCGCTATGTATTACAACGACCAGCCCGCGGACATGATCCTCTACCAGGGACTTGCCAGCCGCGCTCTGGGCCGGGAGGACAGGGCCCGCAGCCGCTTCTACAGGCTGATCTCCTACGGGGAGAAGCACTATTACGACCAGGTGAAGATCGACTATTTTGCGGTGTCCCTGCCCGACCTGCAGCTCTTCGACGAGGATCTGTCCCTGCGCAACCGCGCCCACTGCGAGTACCTGATCGCCCTGGGCAGCTACGGTCTGGGCGACATGGAGCGGGCAAGAAAGGGCTATGACGCCGTGCTGGCGATCAGCCGCGCCAACCAGGGCGCGATCCTGCACAAGCAGCTTCTGTGAGGAAAGCCATGAAATGCTATGATCTCTCCGGGTTCTGGGCGTGCGAAATCCCCGGCCAGCGCGCCGCGGTGCGCCTGCCGGGGACGCTGGACGAGAGCGGCGTCGGCTTCCCCGACGATCCGCGGAAGCAGTGGAAAGCGGACGAGGTGCGGCGCATCGGCTTCTGGCAGCCGGGCGATCCCATCGTGACCCGCCTGACCCGGAAGCACACCTTCGAGGGGCTCGCGGCTTTCACCCGCTCGGTGGACTGGGATAAGCCGGAGGGCCGGCGCGTCTTTGTGGACGTGGAGCGCGCGCGGCATCTGCGCCTCCTGGTGAACGGACGGGAAGCGCCGCTCTGCCGTCCCGCCACGCTCTCCGCGCCCTATGTCTTCGAGGTGACCGGCCTGGTCACCGGCCGCGATCGCCTCCACTTTCTGTCCGACAGCAGCTACCCCGGCTGGCCCCGGGACGCGATCGTGTACGCCTCCGCCGCGTCCGATGAGACCCAGACCAACTGGAACGGCCTGCTGGGAACCCTCCGCCTGCGGACGGAGCAGCCCGTATTCCTCTCCGACGTGCGCGTCTATCCCTCCGGGGAGGACGTGCGCGTGGACACGGAGATCGACGCCGCCTGCGCCTGGGAGGGCGCGCTGCGCTTTGCCTGCGGCGCGCTGGAGGAAGAAGCGTCCCTGCCCGTCCGCGTTCAGCCCGGCAGGCAGGTGTTTTCCTGCCGCCTGAAGCTGAGGCCCGGCGCCCCGCGCTGGGATCTGGAAGAAAGCCGTCTCCATGCGCTCACCGTATCGGCGGCGGGTCTGGAGCCCCGCGCCGCGCGGTTCGGCATCCGCGCCTTCCGGGCGGAGAAAGGCCATTTCACCCTGAACGGACGGCGGGTTTTCCTCCGCGGCGAAACCAACTGCGCTGTGTTCCCGGAGACGGGCTATTGTCCCATGGACGCGGCGTCCTGGAAGGAGATTCTGCTGAAATACCGCGCCTGCGGCGTCAACTGCGTGCGCTTCCACAGCCACTGCCCGCCGGAGGCCGCCTTCACCGCCGCCGACGAGCTGGGCATGCTGATGCAGCCGGAGCTCTCCCACTGGGACCCGGCCCACGCCTTCGCCTCGGAGGAGGCGCGGCGGTATTACCGCGGCGAGCTGCTGGAGATCCTGCGGCATCTCGCAAACCATCCGTCCTTCGTGATGCTGACCCTCGGCAACGAGCTGCAGGCCGATGCCGCGGGCCACGCCTGGATGGACAGCCTGCTGCAGGCCGCCCGCCAGGCCGATCCCACCCGCCTCTACGCCAACGGCTCCAACCCCCACTACGGCGAGCTCGGCGCGGATCCCGCAAGCGATTTCTACACCGCCATGCGCTTTCACGGCCTGGAGATGCGCGCCGCCTGCGACGGCATGACGGGCTGGCTGAACAACGAATACCCCAACACCGTCCACGATTACGGCGCGGCGGTGGACGCCATCCGCCGCACCACCGGCCAACCCGTTTTCTCCTTCGAGGTCGGCCAATACGAGGTGCTGCCGGACTTCGCGGAGATCGCCAGCTTCCGGGGCGTCACAAGCCCGGAGAACCTCCTGCACATCCAGAGGAAGGTGCGGGAAAAGGGGCTGGAAGAGGACTGGGCGCGCAGGGTGGAAGCGACCGGCGAGAGCAGCCTGCTGTGCTACCGGGCGGAGGTCGAGGCCGCCCTGCGCACGGAGGGCTACAGCGGCATCTCCCTGCTCGGCCTGCAGGATTTCCCCGGCCAGGGCACGGCGCTGGTGGGGATGATGAACGCGCACCTGCAGCCCAAGCCCTGTGCCTTCGCCAGGCCGGAGCGCTTCGCCGCCTTCTTCCGGGACGTGCTCCCCCTGGCCCTGCTCGAAAGGTACACCTACACCGTGGGCGAGACGCTGACCGCGCGGCTGAAAATCGCCAACTATGGGAAGCGCGGGCTTTCCGCCGCGCCGGAATGGGTTCTGCAGGGCGGCGGCTTTCAGAAAAGCGGCCGGCTGCCCGGGAAAAGCGCCCCGGCGGGCGGCCTGACGGAGCTGGGAGAAATTCGCGTCCCGCTGGACGGCATCGGGAAGGCGGCCGCCCTGACGCTGACGGTTCGCTTCGGGGACGCGCAGAACAGCTATCCCGTCTGGGTCTACCCGGACGCGCGGCCCGTCTGCCCCGCGGCTGTGCATGAATGCCGCGCCCTCGACAGCCAGGCGCTCGACGCGCTGCGAAGCGGCGGCGCCGTCTACCTCGCCCCGGACAGCACGGAGGAGGCCATTCCCCACTCAATTCAGGCACAGTTCAGCCCGGATTTCTGGTCGGTCTGCACCTTTCCCCAGCAGGCGGGCGGCATGGGGCAGCTGATCGACAAGGCGCACCCGCTGTTCCGCGATTTCCCCACCGAAGCCTTCAGCACCTGGCAGTGGTGGCCCATGGCCCGCCAGCGCGCGATGATCCTCCCCGCGAGGATCGACACCCTCATCGCGGAGATGGACTCCTGCGCATTCCTCCGCCCCATGGCCAAGCTGTTCGAGTGCCGCTGCGGGGGCGGCCGGCTGCTCGTCTCCTCCCTGGGCCTGCACCACCTGCAGCAATACCCCGAAGCCCGGGCCCTCCAGCGGGCGATCTATGCCTATCTCACATCCGACGCGTTCCGCCCGGCGCAGCAGCTGGACATCGCGTGGGTGCAGGGGATCTTTGAGCGCAATTCGGCCGGCAGGGCGTAGGCCGGGATGACAGAAGAACACACAGAATCACAAAACAAACTGCCGGGAAGAGGCGCAGACGTCTCCACCCGGCAGTTTTTTGTAAATTCATTCATTTTTTTGCCCGCTGAGCGCTTGCCTTCCGCCGCGCCGGCCGTTCTTTCCGTTTCCGCGCCGGCTTCGGCGGTTTCCGGCATCTGTATGCATACCTGTATTCTTCCCTTTGCGCTCTGTGCGCCGCACCTGGACATCGCCGGGGAGGCGCGGGCACAGCGCCCTGAAAGCAACGCGTCCGTGCACGCTCTGAATGGAGGCCGCTCCTCCCCTCCGTTGCTGAAGCCAATCCCGGCTCCCGCCTTTTCTCTCCCTTCAATCCGTGCTACAATGGGGCTGTCCGATGAGAATCAGGCAAACCCGTCCGAAAGGGATGAGCCATTTTTGAAGCAGCTGTTCCGCAGTCTCGCCCTTGCCGGCCTGCTCCTGGCGCTCTGCCTGCGCGCGTCCGCCGCCTCGTTTCTGGTGATTTCCGACACGCATATGCGGGCTCATACCGACGCTTTTGACGCGGCGCTGGAGGCCGTGGCCGCCGCTGCGCAGGGCCGCGGCTGTCTCCTGATGCTCGGCGACAGCACCGACAACGGCCAGGCGGAGGAACACACCCTCGCCGTGCAGCGCGCGCGGGAGCTCGCGCAGCGCACCGGCGCCGCCGTGCTGATGATCCCCGGCAACCACGATTACAGTTCGCACTACGGCCCGGAGGATTTCCGCGCGCAGTACGCTGCGTTCGGGACGGACCTCGCCTTCAGCCGGGACACGGTCAGCGCAAGCTGTGCGGTGATGGCGGACGGCGGCGTCTGCCTCCTCCTGCTGGACACCAACCGGCGCGACGGCGCGTCCTCCGTCCTGCCCGACGGCGGCATCACGGAAGAAACCCTCGCCTGGGCCGAGAGCGTCCTCGCCGGATTGCCCGCCGGAACGCCCGTCATCGCCTGCGGCCACCATCCGATTCTCCCGGCCAGCCGCGACCAGCGCACGCCGGGCGCGGCCGCGCTGGCCGGCCTCCTGCGCCGCTGCGGCGTTTCCCTCTATCTCTGCGGCCACGATCACGGCTTCGCCACGGTCATGGAGGAGGGTCTGCGCCAGATCACCGTCGGCCAGCCGCAGGCCTATCCGGGCTGGGCCGGCCTGCTCACGCGGGAGGAGACCGCCTTCCGCTGGCAGGCCGTCCGCCTCTACAGCGAGGACTCCCCCGCCTGGCGGCGCCTGCGCGCCTCGTCCGAGACCCTCGCCGCCGCCATGGCCCGCGGGACGCTCGCGGGCACCGCGCACGAGGGGGACGAAACCGCGATCCGCTGGTTCTCCGATGTCTTCATGGCGCACGTCGGCGGCAAGCTGACGCCGGAGCGCTGCGCCGCCCTGCACGCGGAGGACGGCAGCCGCCTGTGGCGGGAGATCGAGACGAAGACCGTCGTCAAGGTGTGGATCTTCAGCCTGCTGGAGCACTGCCCGGAGCAGGCGCAGCGCCTCGACATCCCGCTGCGCCGGACCGAGTGACGGCCCGCGGACGCGTCCGGCGCGGGGCAAAGATTGGCTTTCATTTCCCCGCCGGATATGGTAGAATAATCCTGTGCCATCACGCAGTAGAATAATCCTGTGCCATCACGCAGTACACATCACGGAGGTTTGAGAGATATGAAAATCGCAGTGACCTATGAGAACGGACAGGTCTTTCAGCACTTTGGCCGCACGGAGCAGTTCAAGGTTTACACCGTAGAGGACGGCAAGGTTGTCGCCACGGAGGTCATCGGCTCCAACGGCGTCGGCCACGGCGCGCTCGCCGGTCTGCTGAACGAGCAGAAGATCGACGCGCTGATCTGCGGCGGCATCGGCGGCGGGGCCCAGGCGGCGCTGGCCGAGCAGGGCATCGAGCTGTGCGCCGGCGCGGAGGGCGACGCGGACGCCGCGGTCGCCGCCTACCTTCGCGGCGAGCTGGTCAGCACCGGCGCCAACTGCGGCCACCACGAGGGCAACCACCCCTGCGGCGAGCACGGCTGCGGCCATGACGAGGAAGCCGCCTGCGGCGAAGGCGCGTGCGGAACGGCCGGCTGCCCCAACCGTCTCACGGGCAAAAACGTGGGCAAAAAGGTGCGCGTCCATTACCGCGGCACCTTCAACGACGGCACCCAGTTCGACTCCTCCTACGACCGGGGCGAACCGCTTGAGTTCGTCTGCGGCGCGGGCGAGATGATCCGCGGCTTTGACGCGGCGGTCGCCGGCATGGACGTCGGCCAGACCGTGGACGTGCACCTGATGCCCGCGGAGGCCTACGGCGAGCCGGATCCCTCGGCCATCTTCACGGTGGAGATTGCCAGCATGCCCGGCGCGGAGAACGTCGAAGCCGGCGAGCGGGTGTACCTGCAGAACCAGTACGGCCAGCCCTTCCCGGTGCTGGTGAAGGCGAAGGACGAAAAGACCATCACCTTCGACGCCAACCACGAGATGGCTGGCAAGGAGCTGAACTTCCGCATCGAGCTTGTGGACGTGCTGTGAGCGCGGAGCATCCGGCGCATCGAAAGGAAGCGGGCGGCATGGCTGAAGCCGAAAACGATCTGATCCTTGTGGATCTGGACGACCGGGAAATCGGGCGCGGCGGGAAGCTGGACGTGCACAGGCGCGGCCAGCTCCACCGGGCCTTTTCGGTGTTTCTGTTCGACGGCGACCGCCTGCTGATCCAGCGCCGCGCGCCTGAGAAGTACCACAGCGGCGGACTCTGGGCGAACACCTGCTGCTCCCATCCCCGCGCGGGCCAGTCCCTTGAGGAGGCCGTGGCGCAGCGCCTGGCGCTGGAATGCGGCGTCACCGGGGCGCAGGTCCGGGAGGCCGGGCGCTTCGTCTACCGGGCCGTCTTTGCCAACGGCCTCACGGAATACGAGAGCGACCACGTCTTTGTCGGGGAATACGCCGGGCGCTATGCGCCGAATCCCGAGGAAGCCGCCGAGATGCGCTTCGCGCCCCTGGCGGAGATCAAGCGGGATATGCGGACGCATCCCGAGCGCTACGCCGTGTGGTTCTTCACCGCCCTGGGTATCGCGGAAGCCGCGCGGTGAGTTTTCTCCTCCTTCTCCTTCCCTCCCTCCGGCGAAAAGCAGGCGCTCTCCCGGGGACACGGAACGCCGTGCGCGACTACTGCACTAAGAAATAGTGCAGCAGTCCTTTTTTTGATGATCCTTCTTTGTAGAAAGCACTTGACAAAGTGTTTTAGGTGATACACCTTCATACTTCTTCCAGTACTCCACAGTCAACGCATGAGTTGATGTTCCAAGATAATATTACAATAGCGTTGCTAAACACAAGGCGGATCAGTCGCGTCCGGAAGCGCTTTGCAGGCCGGCAGGAGCAGACGCGCCCATGCGTCGCGCTGCCGGAGGAAAAGGAAAAGCACGCAAGGAAGCCGCGCCGTCCGCGCCGCTTCCCCGCGTGCCTGTCTCTCTCCGTCATGCCTGGAAATTCTCGTTGACGATCTCCCGCGCCACGCGGCCGTGCTCCAGCACAATCGTGCGCTGGGCGGCCTCGGCCACCTCCGGGTCATGCGTGACGACGATCAGCGTCGTGCCCTCGCGGTGGAGCTGGCGGAACAGGTCCAGCACGATGTTCTCGTTTGCCTCGTCGAGGTTGCCCGTCGGCTCGTCGGCGAGGATCAGCTCGGGGTGGTTGATCAGCGCCCGCGCCACACAGACGCGCTGCTGCTCGCCGCCCGAGAGCTGGCTGGGCAGGTGCCTGGCGCGCTCGCGCAGGCCCACGCGGCCCAGGGCTTCCAGGGCCTCGGCCTCGTCGGGCATGGAGTGGTAATACTGCGCGACCATCACATTCTCCACGGCGGTCAGGTAGTTGACCATGTGGAACTGCTGGAAGATCAGGCCGATCTTGTCGCGGCGGATGTCGGTCAGCTTCTTGCTGCTCTCCTTGGCGATGTCGACGCCGTCCAGCAGCACCTCGCCCTTGGTGGGCTTGTCCATGCAGCCGATGATGTTCATCATCGTGCTCTTGCCGGAGCCGGAGGGGCCCATGATGGCCACCCACTCGCCCTGGTCGACATGGAGGCTGACGTTGTCGAGGGCTTTCAGCTCCCCGTAGATTTTGGAGATATTCTTTAATTCAAGAAGGCTCATGGCGATCTCCTTATCAAGTGGTCTTTATTCTCCCTTCAGCACCAGGGCCGGATCAATGGCGACGGCGTGCTTGATGGGGAGGAGGCAGCTGACGGCCGCGACGATCATGGAGACCAGGATCGTCACGGGGAGCAGCAGGGGCTGGAAGGTGATGGAGCTCTCAAACACGTGCACGCTCACCACCTGTGCGAAGACGAAGCCCAGGGCCGCGCCGAGCGCGCCGCCCAGACCGCCGAGCATCAGGCCCTCGCCCAGAAACTCCGCGCGGATGCTGCTGTCGCTCGCTCCGAGGGCCTTGCGCAGGCCGATTTCCTTCCGGCGCTCGGTCACCACGGCCATCATCGTCGTGGAGACGCAGATCATCGTCAGCAGCAGCACCACGGCGGTCACGAGGAACACCAGGGCCTGCAGCTTCGAGAGCACCGCGCCCTCGGAGCGCGTCACGCGCTTGACCAGGCGGGGCGTGATGCCGCTGTGCTTTTCGGCGATCTCGCTGACATAGCCCTCCAGCTCAGCGCCGGAGGCGGATACGCTCAGCTCCATCACGTCCAGCTCGTCCTCCGCGCCGGTCAGGGCCGCCATGTCGCTCATGGAGAGGAAGATGTAGCTCTCCTCCTTGCCGCCCGTGTCGAGGATGCCGACCACGCGCAGGCTCAGCGTGTTGCCGCTCGCCGCCGCGGCGTTGGCCGTGGGGCGCGCGCTGTTCACCGCCTGCACCACGGCGTCGCTTGTGATGGTCGCGCCGGAGAGGGCGTCCACGTCCTCGCCCAAACGCACAGGCAGGCTCTTGCCGATGAACTGCCGGGTGTAGGTCTCCTCCGCCGCGCGCCCGCCGTATTCGGGGGTCTGCGTGTCCGCGTTCACGGTGAGGGAGGCGATCTTCATCTCGTCGTCCAGGGTCAGGGTCACATAGACGAGGTTGGTGTTGAAGCCCTCCGCGCTGCCCGCCAGGGCTGCGCCGGGGGTGATCGGTGTGGCGGCGTCCGCGGAGGCCGCGTCGGGCTTGTAGCTGATCTCCACCACGCTGCCGAGCTTCGCGCCGATGGTCTGAGCGACCTCCTCGCCAAGCAGCACCTCGCGGCTGCCGCTGGGGTAAGCGCCCTCCACCATGAAGTAGGGCGAGGTGGCCTGCACCTGGGTGAAGTCCGTGCCCGCCGCCATGAAGGAGAGCTGGCTGCGCGTCATCTGCGCGGTGACGTAGCGGTAGGGCGTCGCGCCGACCAGCTGATCCGCGGGGATCGCGCCGAGGGCTTCCTGCGCCTCCCCGGTGGTGAGCTTTTCACCGCCGGAGGGCAGCAGGATCATGTTCGCGCCGTAATTGCGGAACTGCGCGCCCATCTGCCGGGGCACGTCGTAATAGATGGTCACCAGACCCGAGAGGATGGTCGCGCCAATGCCGATGGACAGGAGCGCCACCAGCATCCGCGAGCGCCGCCGCAGCAGGGAGGCGGTGATCATCCGCAGAAACATTTTTCTCTTACTCATCGCGTCTTTCTCACCTTTCCTCTCCTCACGCCTTGCTGCCGTGCAGCACTTCGGCGGGATCCAGGCGCAGCACCATGCGGATCGCCGGCATGCTGCCCGCCACCGTCACCGCCGTGATCAGCACAGCCACCAGCGGGATGACCATGGGCTTCATTTCGATGGAGGAGGAGAAGACGCTGTGGCCGATCAGCTGGGCGAAGCCGAAGCCCACGAAGTAGCCGGCCACGCCGCCGACCAGGGCCGTGAGGAGGATCTCCGCCATCACCACGCCGGTGATCGCGCGGTCATGCGCGCCGATGGCCTTCAGCAGGCCGATCTCCTGGCTGCGCTCCATCACGGAGGCGGTGACCAGATTGGAGATGCCCAGGGCCGAGCCGACCAGGCTCAGCGCGGTGATCAGGATCATCAGCAGCTGGGTCTTGTCCAGGATCGCGCCCTCGCTCTCGGCCACCTGGCGCACGGCGGAGGCCACCGAATTGGTGATGACCTCGCTGATCTGGTAGCAGATGGCGCTGACATAGGCCGTGCAGTACCAGGTCTCATAGTCGCGGGTGGAGAGCGCCTTGGGGTTCTGCGCAGCGCGGCGGGCCAGATCGTTGTCCGGCGTTGTCAGGGCGGAAACCTCGATGGAGGCGATCTTTCCGTCCGTGTCCGAGAGGGCCTGCACCAGGTCGAGCGGGGCGTAGATCTGCTCGTCCTCGTCGCCGCCCGCGTCATAGACGCCGGCGACCTTCACGGTCTGCTCCCCCGCCGGGCCCCTGAGCGTCAGGGTATCGCCCGCCTTGAGGCCCTCGCGCTGGGCGACCAGGCTGCCGACGAGCACGTCGTGGTCAGAGCCCGCGGCCTGCTCGTCGATCCATGCGCCCTCGGTCATGTCCCACCAGCTCCGCAGGCCGGTCACGCCGGCGTCGAGGCTCTCGCCTGTCGGCAGGTCCAGATGGTGGTTGAACCAGGTGCCCACCGCGGTCACCTCCGCCCCGCTGGGCAGGGTCACCGCCGACTCGGTGAAGGGCGCGAAGTCCACGATGTTGAAGGCCCAGAAGATGGTCTTCAGCTTGCCGACCTCGTCCTCGCGCAGCCACGAGGTCGAGATCGCCGCGCTCCCGTCGTCCTCCACATCGTAGATATCGCTGAGAAGGGTGGAATCCTTCGGCTTCACGGTGATGTTTGCGCCGTAGGTCTTCAGCTCCTGGTTGACTTTGTCGCCCACGTCCAGCATGACGTTGATCATCGACGTCGCCAGGGAGGCGCCCAGCGCGATGGTGAAGGCGATCAGCAGCATTTTGCCGCGCTGACGGAACAGCGCGCCCCGAATCATGCGAAACAGCATCCCTCAGCGCCTCCTTTACTTGAATTCCTTCTCGGCCGCCAGGATATCCGACAGCCTGAAGAGCATGAAACCGTTCTCGATGCGGAACTCCAGCGGAATCGGGTTGCAGCCGCCCTTGAAGCCGATCGTGTTGATATTCATCACGACGTCGCAGCGCTTGCAGACCACCTGCTCGCCGCGCTGGTAGTAGCCGGCGTTGCCGCACACGTCGCAGGCGTCCAGGCCCACGCCGTAAGCGCCCGCGCCCGGCTTGCGGATCACGATCCACCGCACGCCGATGTTCTTCTCCGTCGTGTATTCAAAGCGGTGCAGCGCGCCGTCCGCCACCTGCTCCAGGGGCACATAAATCATGTCCCCCCGGACCTCGTAGCTTTCCGGCGTGGAGAGCACGACCTCCCGGTTATTGTAACTGTCGATGACGGTCATGTTGACGACGGCCAGCGCGAAGCAGCAGAGCACGGCCAGCGCGATGCGCCGGTTGTGACGGCTGACAGATTTCAGCTTGCGCAGCTGCGCCGGGTTCTCGTAGGGCTGGTTGACCCGAAGATTCCTGAAGAAGAGGATGGCGGGGATCACCAGGCTCAGCCCGAGGATCAGCAGCATGAACAGCAGCGTCTCGTTGGTGGCGAACTTCGCCAGCGGGAAGGCCCAGGGGTACTTGAACTTGGAATAAGGCGGCAGGAGCTTGATCCACCGCGCGCGCGCCGTCCACTTGCTCACCGCCAGGCCGAAGCAGCGCACCGCGTTGATCAGCAGGGCCAGCGTCGTCACCGAGAGCACGGCGACGGTGCTGTTGAGGCTCATGCAGCACAGATAGAGGAAGCGGACGTAGAGCCAGATCAGCACCAGCGCGAGCAGGAAGCCCGCCAGGCGCGTGAAATACTCCGCCGAGAGGATGCCCTTGCCCGCGGTCTCGAAGTTGAACGGGTAGGCCAGCGCGTCCGGCAGCTCATAGAACAGCAGCGCCACGGTCAGCGCCGCGGCGGAGATGCCCACGGCCCAGCCGCCAAAGCCGATGGCCGCGTCCGTGTCCGAACCGTAATAGGTCAGCTTCCGGTGCTTGCGGCCGAAGAGGATGGCGAACACCGTGAAGACGGCCGTCAGCGCGATCGTCACCACGAAGATGTAAAAGTTCCACTGGTTGGTGGCGATCTTGCTGGTGGTGTTCTTCGCCCAGGCCATCAGCCCGGAGATCACTACAGCTACAATGAGGCCCGCGCCGATGAAGCGCGTGCCCTTGTGGCCGAAGGCCAGCTTGCACAGCGACCAGAACAGGCAGACCAGCACCGCCGCCATGAGGAGATCCTCGGTGACGGTGACGACGTATTTCAACAGACCATTCACAGGGATAGAACCTCCTGGAATTTTCAGTACCCTTGGGATGCGCGTGAGGCGTCACGCGGATGGAGAGCGCTTGTATACAGGTGTGGGACGGGAGCAATCCGTGCCGGTTGGCGGTTAGCAGAAGCAAACCGTTGGCACTGCAATCCCCCGCGGATTGCCGCGCCAACGGTTGAAGGAGCGGCTGTGTCCCGGCGGGTCCCGGTGCGGGGCACAGCGCGCTGATATCGTTCTTTGCTCGCCAGCAGAGACCCGCCGGCACGGCTCAGAGGGGGATTACCACTCCTGCACGGTGTACTCCCAGTGCACGAAGTTCACCTCGATCGGATCGGCCCAGAAGGAATGGGTGGGCACACCGGTCTCGTCGTCCACATGCAGCAGGTAGCCGTTCTCGGCGGGGCTGTGGATGCGGAAGGTCAGGGTGTAGGTGTCGGACTCGGGCAGAGCGATGTTCGCGCCGTAGTGGGGGCCGTCGTCAGCGCTCATGACCATGAAGGAGCTCCAGTCCACGGCCACTTTGCCGGTGGTCTCGGAGGTGATGCAGTATTCAACGGTCAGATAGGGCACCCAGTCGCCAACGCCGAAGCCGTAGCCGTTCTCGTTCCAGTGGATGTCGGCTTCCAGGTGGATGTTGGAGTCTTCCACGGCCAGGCCGGCCTGGTCAGCGGGCTCCATGGGGACGGGCTGGAAATACACAGCCGCCACATGCAGGGGGGCTTCGGTCAGGTCGACTTCCTCGTCAGCGCCTTCCACGGAGCCATCGACGGTGATGGGGAACTCTTCAAAGCCGGCTTCCTCGGCCAGAGCGGACACAGCGCCCAGGACCATCACAGCGGCCAGCAGCAGAGCGAGAAACTTCTTCATGTTGATTTCCTCCTTCAGGATCTGAATACAGTGTATGACCTAAAGGGCGCGCCGCGCGGGGCAGCGCCGCCCTGTAGGAGCGATGGGAAGAGGCGGGCTCAGGCCTTGCCGGCCGTCAGTTCGGCCCGCTGGGCGTCCAGCCTGCCGCGGTAATGGGCGACCATGAAGGTGACCAGCAGGATGATAGCGAGGATCAGCTGCGGCACCAGCGTCTCCAGGTACGGGTAAATGCCCAGCACCTGCAGCACGTCGTTCTCGGGAATGCCCGGCACCTGCAGGGTCACGTCGAACACGTTGCCCTCGGCCAGCTCCTTGATGCCGCTGCCCAGGAAGGACACGCACATCACGGCCATCAGGATGCTCGTCGCGGTGAAGAAAACCTTGATCGGCAGCTTGATGGAGAGCTTGGTGATGGCCAGGTAGACGAACACCAGCACCACGCAGCCCACGCCGAAGCCGGCCCAGACCATGCCCGCGTTGCCCTCAGAGAGCATCGGCTGGTAGAAGAGCACGACCTCCGCGCCCTCGCGGAATACGGACAGGAAGGCGGTGAAGGCCAGCGCGAAGGAAGATCCGCGCTCCACGGAGGACTGCACCTTGCCGTCGATGTAGCGGCTCCAGGACGCGGCCTCGGCCTTGGAGATCATCCAGTTGCTCACATAGAACAGGACGCACACGGCGATCAGGGCCGTGATGCCCTCGATGACCTCCTGGCTCTGTCCCGCGCCGGCCCACGCGCTCTTGGCCCAGGCCAGGATCGCGGCGGCCGCAAAGCTGGCCGCGACGCCGGCGATCGCGCCGATGTAGACGTTCTTCAGATTCCTGAGATTGCCGCTCTTGGTGAGGTAGGCGATGATCGCGGCGATGACCAGGATGGCCTCCAGGCCCTCGCGCACGATGATGCCGAAGGTGCCCAGGAAGGTCAGCAGACGCGGGTCGCTCTGCGCGGTCTCCGCGGCTTCCGCACCGGCGGCCTCCGCGGCGGCCGCGGCCTGCTCCGCCTTTTCCGCGGCGGCCTTTTCGTCCAGGGCGGTCGCCTTGGCGGCGATCAGCTTTTCCAGTCGATTGCTCTCGCGCTGGTAGCCGCTGCGCTGGAACTTCTCGGTGTTGGCGGCGATGCCCTTGAGCTTCGCGTACTGGCTGTCCACCGCCTCGCGGTCCCCCAGCGACAGATCGCTGTAGATCTTATGGCTCAGGCCGCTCTCCTCGTACACCGTGTAGTAGGAGGTGTTGATGTTGTCCAGCGCGGCCTCGAAATCCTTGCCCTTGTAGCCCAGGAAGGCCGTGTCCAGCAGCTCGGCGATGGCGTCGGAGGCCGCCGTCCAGCTCGCGTAATGCACGGCGGCGTTCGGATCGCCGGCCAGATCCGCCCAGGGATCGGCGTCCACGCGGTGGCCGTCCAGCCAGTAGCTCATCAGGGTCGCGCCGTCGCCGTCCTTCGCGGCCAGCTTGTTCGCGTCCTCGCGGATCATGCTCTTGAGCTTGTTGAGGGCGGTGCGGACTTCCCTCTGGGTTTCCGCGTCCTCGTTGCTCTTCTTCACGGCGGCCTTGCAGGTGGAGAACTGCAGCTCCACCGCGTTCTTGCGCGGACCGGAGATGTAGCTCAGCGTCTGCCGCTCGAAGCCCGTGATCTCATAGACCTGGAAATAGGCGTCGCTGACGTTCTTGTAGGCCTTGGCCGCGTCTCCCGCGAGGTACTGGGCGAAGGCCGTGTCGGCATAGCGGTCGATGCGGTCCGCCGCGTTGCCCCAGCGGGTCGGATCCAACTCTGCGTCGCTGTCCTCCGCGAGGGCCGGGATCGCCAGCTGCGGCAGCAGCAGCGCCGCGATCAGCAGCAGAAGCGCCAGCGAACGCAGTCCGCGTCTGGTGGAAGAAACCATCGAGTGTCACTCCTTTGATTAAACAGCCGCCTGCAGCGCCGTCTTCTGCGCGCAGGCCGTCAGATCGTCCTCGCCGAGACTGCTCATCATGGCCAGGGCGGCCGCCTCTGCCGACTGCTCGCTCAGGCAGAGCGCCGCGCGCAGCCGCGCCGTCAGCGCCTCGCAGAGCGCCTGCATCTTGTCCGCCGTGGCCTGGCCCTTCGCGGTCAGGTGCACGGCTCCATAGGGTTCCTTGCAGACGAGCTCCTTGCGGATGAGGGCATCGAGCAGCCGGTGCACCGACGGCCGGCTGACGCGCAGCTGCACGGCGATCTCCTTGGAAGCCACCGGGCCTTCGTGATACAGCTCCCGGATGGCCAGCAGGCAATTGATCTGCGCCACGGTCATGTCCAGCATGGTTGCCCCGTTTCTCCGGCCTCGGCCGGTCTCGCCGTCCGGCGCACCTGCCCGGACGGATAAGGAAGAAAGAAATCCTGCGGTTAGTTAATTACAACTAATCCTGGGTTATTATAATCTAACTTCTCTCTCCGGTCAATGCGTGCAGCCGGCCTTTGGGGGCAAAATATGTTAGTGCTTGATAACTTCGATGCGTGCTGTGAAAGAAAAAACCCTTCCGTGCCGGATGCTTGGCGCGGAAGGGGCGGATGACAGACGGAACATCACAGAAAAAGGCCGGCTTACACAGCCAGCCAGTCTTCGGTTTTCAGCCCCGGAACGCGTTCAAATTCCCGGACGTTATGGGTCACAAGCGGTATCTGAAGGGAAAGCGCGTGTCCCGCGATCAGCATGTCGCGGTCTCCGATCGGCGTACCCTTCGACGCGAGGAAGGCCATCACCCTGCCCGCGCATTCGGCGGCAGAGAGGTCAAAGGGCAGAATCTCGATCCACGAAAGCAGCTCAAGAAGCGCGGAAAGGTTCTTCTCGGGATTGGATGAATGGTACACGCCGTAAAGCAGCTCTGTATAGGTGACGCTGCTGATACACAAGCCGCCGCCGGCCAGGCGCAGGAGCTTTTCCCGCACCGGATGGTCCTTCTGCCGGATTGCTCTCACCAGAATATTGGTATCCAGCATGTACATCAGAAGTCCACCTCTGGCAGCGCATGGGTTTGCTCAGGCTGTCCTTCCGCCATGAAATCCTCCGTAAAGCTGTCCAGCGCATGGAGAAAACTGTTTCCCAGCTTGCTCCTGGGCGTCAGCGTGATGGTATCCCCGACGCGGTTGATGATGATCTCCTCATCTGCGGGCAGCCTGTACTCGCGGGGCAGGCGAATCGCCTGGCTGCGGCCCGTCATGAAAGTGCGCGCTGTTGTCATACCGACACCTCCCACGAACAGTATATATCATGATACTTACCGCTGTCAAGCAGAAAAGCCGCCTCCCGGTCCGGAAAGCGGCTTGTTTTCCACAGATATCGTCACGATACCGACACGACGCAGCTTTCCGCATCGGCGTTCTGATCGCTTACCTTCTCTTCTTTCCCCCACCGAAGACGGACGTCAGCGAGCCCATCAGGCCGCGCGTGATCTGCCTTGTCACCTCGCGGGTGGCGGTGTTGATCGCCGTGTTCTGCACGCGGCCGATCACGGAGTCGTTCTTGCGGGCGCGGGCGGCGCGCTCCTCGCGCAGCTCATCGGCGCGCTTGCGGCGCTCCTCGGCCAGGCGGTTCTTCTCGGACTGCTCCTGCGCCTTGCGCTGCTTCTCCGCCTCGCGGGCGGCCTTCTCGGCGGCCCTGGGATCGACGGGCTGGGCCTTCTCCGGCTGCACGGGCAGGTAGCCGCCGGTCGCCGGGTCGAAGCGCATGGCCATCATCTTCTGGACGTACTGGCCGGTCGCGGCGTCGTAGATCATGACGGGCATCTGCACGGCAGGCTGCTCCGGCTGCGCGGGCGCGGCGGGCTGGGGACGCACCGTCGGCTGCACGGGCTGCAGGGGCGTCATGGTCGGGATGGTCTTCTGGACATAGCCGCCGGTCGCCGGGTCATAGATCATGAAGCCCTGGGAGCGCACAGGGGCGGGCTCCTCGTAACTGATCTCGATCTCCCCGGGGTGGATCACGGGCTCCTGCACAGGCAGCTGCTCCCGGTCGAACGCGCCGACCAGCATCTCATAGGCGCTCACGCGGTCCATGGGCTCGTCATAGACGCCGCAGAAGGGGCTGGTTTCGATCACGCTCCGGCGCAGCTCGTCGGAGATGATGTTCATGTCGCTCTGCGGCGGCAGGATGGTCGCGCGCTCCACCATGCAGGGCGCGCCGTGGCTGTCCAGGAAGGACACCAGCGCCTCGCCGGTCTTGAGGGAGAGGATGGCCTCCTCCGTGTCAAACTTCGGATTGACGCGGAAGGTCTGCGCCGCGGCCTTCACGGCCTTCTGGTCAAGGGGCGTGTAGGCGCGCAGGGCGTGCTGGATGCGGTTGCCCAGCTGGCCCAGAACGCTCGCGGGAATGTCGGAGGGATTCTGGGTGATGAAGTAGACGCCGACGCCCTTGGAGCGGATCAGGCGGACCACCTGCTCCACCTTCTCCAGGAGGGACTTCGGGCAGTCGTCGAAGAGCAGATGCGCCTCGTCGAAGAAAAACACCATGCGCGGCTTCTCCAGGTCGCCCTGCTCGGGCAGGATCTCGTAGAGCTCCGAGAGCATCCACAGCATGAAGGTGGAGTACATCTTCGGATTGCGGAAGAGCTGGTCGCAGGCCAGGATGTTGATGGTGCCAAAGCCGTCCTCGTCCTGCTGCATCCAGTCCGCGATGTTCAGCGCAGGCTCGCCGAAGAAACGGTCGCCGCCCTGGTCCTCCAGCACGGCCACCGCGCGCTGGATCGCGCCGACGGTCGCGATGGAGACGTTGCCATAGTGCAGGGTGTAATCCCGCGCGTGCTCGCCCAGGTAGGCCAGCATCGCCTTCAGATCCTTGATGTCCAGCAGCAGCATGCCCTCGTCGTCCGCGACGCGGAAGAGGATATTCAGCACGCCTGTCTGGGTGTCGTTGAGGTTCAGCATGCGGCCGAGCAGGGTCGGGCCCATCTCGCTGACCGTCGCGCGCACCGGATGGCCTTCCTTGCCGTAGACATCCCAGAACACGGTCGGGAAGGAGCGGTAGCGGAAGGTCGGCACCCCGCAGTTTGCCAGGCGCTGCGCGATCTTCTCCGAGTGCTCGCCCGGCTTGACCATGCCGGAGAGGTCGCCCTTCACGTCGCCCACGAACACGGGCACGCCCATGGAGGAGAAGCCCTCGGCCAGGACCTTCAGGGACACGGTTTTGCCCGTGCCGGTCGCGCCGGCGATCAGGCCGTGGCGGTTGGCCATCTGCGGCAGCAGGAACACCGGGTTTTCGCCCGTTCCGACCCAGATTTTCTTGTCATAAAGCATGGGATGGACCTCCTTATCCTGTTGGGGGATGTTTCATTCTGTTGGGTCTATTCTACCTTTTTCGGCTTCGTTCGTCAAGGTGGGAATGAGGTTCCCCGCCCGTCCGCTCCCGCGCCTTTCTTTCTCTCCCTCATTGCCCCGCCGCCGTTTCTATGCTATGATGCAGTGAACCCATCCGCCACCCCCACGCCAAAGGAGCGCTGCCCATGAAGCTGATCTTTGTTCGCCACGCGGAACCCGATTATGCCGCCGATTCCCTCACCGAGAAGGGCTGGCGGGAGGCCGAGCTGCTCAGCCGCCGCCTCGTCCGGCTGAAAAACGTCGAGGCCTGGTATGTCTCGCCCCTGGGCCGCGCGCAGGCCACCGCCTCCCGCACGCTGGAGAAGCTGGGCGTCACGGCGGAGACCCTGCCCTGGCTGCAGGAATTCCGCGGCCGGACGCCGGACCCCGAGACCGGCGTCGAGCGCATCTGCTGGGACTACCGCCCCCAGCTGTGGAAGGAGCGGCCCCTCCTGCACGACAGCGCGCGTTGGATGGAGGACGCCTGGATGCAGGGCACGAACGTCTATGACATCTGGCGCGAGACGGCGGAAGGCCTCGACAGCGTCCTCGCCCGCCATGGCTTTCACCGGGACGGCCCGGTCTACCGCTGCGAGGAGAACCGAAAGAACTGCCTCGTCTTCTTCTGCCACTTCGGCATCGCCGCGGTCATGACGTCCTATCTGATGGGCCTCCCGCCCTTCGAGCTGCTGCAGAATTTCTGCATGCAGCCCTCATCCGTGACCACGCTGGTCACCGAGGAGCGCACGCGGGGCGAGGTCATCTTCCGCTGCACGCAGTGGGGCGACGTCTCCCACCTGTGGGCGGCGGACGAGCCCTGCTCCACCGCCGGGCTCTTCGCGGAGGTCTATGACGGCGCGGACAACACCATCCCGCGCGTCGAAGCGCCCTGATGGCTTTGCCGCGACGGCAGACGGGCTTCCGCGGCGCCGCCGCATGCGTCCCGCTCAAAGCCCTCCGCCAGGGCTTTTCACAGCCCTTGCGCTGAAGAACGAAACCTGCCGCGCTTTTCCACGGCTTTCCACGACTTTCCACGATTTTCCGCCCCAAGCCGCAGGAAAATTCCCTTGAATCCTTGCATCGCGGCCCATGTTGCGCTATAATGGACGGCGTACCCATCAAGACATGAACAGGAGAGACGACCTATGCAGAAGAAATCTTTGCTTGCCCTGCTGCTTGCGGCTATGCTGCTGCTCAGTGGCTGCTCTTTGATCCAGAAGGATCCCGTGGTCGACGCTGCCACCCCCATCGTCGAGGTGCTGGGCAAGACCGTCACCAAGGCCGAGGTGAAGGATCAGGTCGATGATTACCTGGTTTCCCTCCGGAACTATTACGCTTCCTATTATGGATACACCCCCGACGTGACGGATGAATCCACCATCTCCGCCGCGCAGGACGCTGTCATCAACCAGATCATCGAGGACACCGTCAAAGAGGCCAAGGCCAAGGAGCTCGGCGTCGACCAGCTGACCGAGGAAGAACAGGCCAACATCGACTCCCAGTGGCAGAGCTACTATGACATGATCAAGAATTATGTCTACGCGGACAGCGAGCTCGAGGGCGAGGAGCTGGAGAAGGCCATCTCCGATTCCATCACCAGCTACTTCGGCGTGACCAAGGAGAGCCTCACCCAGCAGGCCGTCGCCGACAAGCTGAAGAACAAGGTGATCGAGGCCGTCGCGAATCCCTCCGACGACGAGATCAAGGCCGAGTTTGACAAGCGCGTCGAGGACGCCAAGGTCAACTACACCTCCAACCTGAGCGCTTACGGCTCCGCCGTGAACAACGGCGACACCGTGTACTACCGTCCCGCCGGATACCGCATGGTGAAGCAGATCCTCACCCGGTTCACCGACGACGACCAGAGCGTGCTGGACAACCTGAACGGCAAGATCAGCGACCTGGACACCGAGATCAACACCCTGACCTCCTCCCTGAGCGACGTGGAGAACCTGGATGACCTGCTGAGCAAGGTCACCGTCAATGTGAACGGCGTGGACAGCCTGATCGTCCGCCCCGTGGCCGAGGTTGCCCAGGAGGCCGTCGCGACCGTGACCGACCTGGCCCAGGAGGCCGTCGCGACCGTGACCGACCTGGCCCAGGAAGCCGCCGAGACCGCTGAGGAAGCCGTCGAGACCGCCGCCGAGACCGCTGAGGAAGCCAAGACCGTGGTCAACGAGCTGACCGCCGAGACCGCCGCCGACTTCGGCGCGGATGTGGAAGAGTCCGTCTCCACCAACGTGATCGCCCTGGCCCGCGCCCGCGCCCTGAAGGCCGAGTATGAGACCGCCGTGACCACCGCGACCGAGGAAGCCTACCAGCACATCGACGCCACCGCGGACGACATCCTGGCGCAGCTCGCCGCCGGCGCCGACTGGGATGCCCTGATGGCCGAAAAGGGCCAGGATCCGGGCATGCAGTCCGGCCGCGCCACCGCCGAAACCGGCTATGCCGTGTGCGAGAACTTCTCTGACTTCGACGCGAACTTCACCGCCGCCGCCATGGGCCTGCAGAATGTGGGCGACGTGAGCGAGAAGACCCGCGGCAGCCACGGCTACTACATCGTAAAATATGTCTCCGATGTGGCCGAAGGCGCTGTGGATCTGGACAGCGTGAAGGACCTGATCTCCGGCGATCTGCTGAAGACCGCCCAGGACAACTTCTTCACCGAGCAGGTTGCCCAGTGGGTGAAGGACGCCGCCGCCAAGATCAACAAGAATGCCCTGAAGGACTGAGTTTTCAGCCCCATGAAAAAAGAGGCTGCCGCAGAAGCGCAAAGCGATGCGGCAGCCCTTTTTTTGTGCAATCAGAGAACAGAAGCTTACGCGGCCCCGAGAAAACCCGGACGCCTGTCAGAGAGACAGGATGCCCGGCACCGCCTGCCGGCGGCCGGGGACAGCGTCTTCTCCGTCTCAGCCATGGGGATCCTCCTCGTAGACGAGGATGTCCCCCGGCTGGCAGTTCAGGGCTTTGCAGATGGCCTCCAGCGTGGAGAAGCGCACGGCCTTCGCCTTGCCGGTCTTCAGCACGGACAGGTTGGCCAGGGTGATGCCCACGCGCTCGCTCAGCTCCGTCAGGCTCATCTTCCGGCGGGCCAGCATGACGTCCAGATCAATCCGAATCATCGCCGTCCCTCCTCAGATGGTCATGTCGTTCTCTTCCTTGAGGGCGACGGCCCGTTCCAGCAGGCGGCTCAACCCCCAGGCCAGCGTCCCCATGGCAAAGCTCGCCATCGCCGCCAGAAGAAAAACAATCCACACGGGCCCGATCGGGACATGCCAGATCGCCCCGGGCAAAAACGCCGCCGCCAGCCACAGCGCGCCAGCCGCTGCCATGCACCGGGCAATCCAGCCCAGCTCCCGCGCGTTGGCGCGGCAAAAGGACCGGTCCCTGCCGATGCGCGCCACGATGCGGAAGTAGAACGCCATCGCCGCGAGATACACCGCGCCGATGAGCCACACCCCTGCGAGCCCCGGCCAGTAGAGAGGACTCAGCTCCGGGTAGGCGCTGCGGCATTCCCCCGCCAGCACAGGCGCGTAGACGAAAAACACAAACGCCCCGCCGGCCGCCGCCAGCGCGCCGGCCGCCATCAGGGCAGCGGATACGCGTTTCTGCTCCATCACAATCATCCCTCCATGTTTGGTCTTCACGGAGAGCATAGCACGGCGCAGATCATTTGTCAATAAGAATTTATCGTTTGTCAATAATTATTTATCGATGATGAATTAATGTTCCTCCACGATGTTCCTCAGCCACACGTTCTTGCGCAGCAGCACATAGCCGAGGACGCACTTCACCCAGTCGCCCATCATCACGAACATCAGGACATAGACCACGTCCAGCTGCGTGAAGTGCGTCAGCAGGAAGGCGATGGGAACGGAAAGCACCCAGGTGCTCCCGCAGTCGAAGATGAAGGTGATGACCGTGCGGCCGCCCGCGCGGAGCGTGAAGTAAGTCGCGTTGAGGAAGGCGTGCTGCACCATGAAGAGGGCCTCCATCCGCATGAAGCGCGTCGCGAGCTCGCGCACCGCGTCGGAGGTGTTGTAGAGCTTCGGGAACAGCGGGGCGATGGACGCGTAGACGACGCTGATGCTCAGTGCGATCAGCATCGAGGTGAAGATCAGCTTGTTGTCTCTGTCCTTGGCCTCCTCCATCTTGCCCGCGCCGAGCAGCTGGCCGACGATGATGCTCACCGCCGAGCCCATGGTGAAAAACGCCATCATGAACAGATTGCCGAAGGTGTTGGAGATGTTTTTGGCGGCGATGACGTTCAGCCCGCGCACGGAGTAGCACTGCACGAGGAAGGACTGGCCGATGGACCAGAGCGCCTCGTTGAAGAGGAGCGGCGAGCCCTTCACCGTGTATTCCTTCACGAGATGGCCGGGCACGCGCAGCGTCTGATAGATGCCCCGCACCCAGGGGTTGCGCTCCCGGTGGCGGTGCGTCCAGATCACCACGATGGCCGCCTCGACGTAGCGCGCGATCACCGTCGCGACGGCCGCGCCGACCACGCCCATCTCCGGAAAGCCCAGCCTGCCGTAGATCAGCAGGTAGTTAAAGCAGAGGTTGATCAGCACCGCCGTGATGCCCGCCTTCATCGGCAGCACGGTCTCCGAGCATTCGCGGAGCGTCGACGCGTACACCTGCACAGCCATGAAGGGCGGAAGCCCCAGCAGCATCACGCGCAGGTACTGCCGCCCCCAGTGGAGCGCCGCCGCGACGTCGCCGCCGTCCGCCTCGCCCTGCAGGAAGAGGGAGATCAGCTTGTCGTCCGCGCCGATGAACAGGGCCAGCGCCACGCCGGTGATCAGCAGTCCCAGGATGATCTTATAGCGGAAGGTGTGGCGGACGCCCTCCTGGTCGCCGCGCCCAAAATACTGCGCGGTGAAAATACCCGCGCCGGCCAGTCCGCCGAAGATGCACAGGTTGTAGACAAAGAGCAGCTGGTTGACGATGGCGACGCCGCTCATCTGCTCCGTGCCGACCTGCCCGACCATGACGTTGTCGAGCATAGACACAAAGTTGGTGATGGCGTTCTGCACGAGGATCGGCACAGCCACCGCCAGCACCAGGTGATAGAAAGCCCGGTCGCCGATATACTTTTTCCGGAACGAAGCGAATAAAGACTGCATAAGAGATTGTCTCCCGTCGGGTTGGTGCGCGGAGAAGCGTTTCAGGCCGCCGCTTCAGGGCTCCAGCCCGAGCAGTTCCTCCTGGCATCCGCCGCAAAGGCGGTCGGCATAGGCCTTGTCAAACTGTTCCGTCAGCGCCTGGTGGCAGCGGAGCACATTGCAGGAGCGCGAGGTGGTGTTGTGCGCGTCGGAGGCGACCATGTCGATCAGCTCTTCCTCGAGCACCCTGCGCTTCCACCGGTCGCCCAGGAAGCCCAGCTTACCGAGCACCGTGCCGCAGTTCATCTGCATCATCACGCCGAAGTCTTCCTTCAGCTCGCGCACCTCGCGGAGGCTCGCCCGCAGGGTCTGGTAGCGCTCGATGTGCGCGAAGATGACCTGCATGCCCTCGTTGCCGAGGTTGCGCGCGGCCTCGCACAGCTCCTTGAACTTCACGTCCGGCAAAAACTCCACCAGCACCGTCCAGGTCTGGTCGAGGGTCGGAACGTAGCCCTCGTGGATCAGCCGGGGCGTCACGTCGGTATACATGATCTCCGAGCCGATATGCACGTCGATGCCGAAGCCCTGCTCCCGGCAGTAGGCGTTGGCCTTCTCCAGGTGCGAGAGGTAAACCTCCGCGGGAAAGCGCTTGTGCCCCGGCTCGATGTGGGAGGTGGCGATGATGTGGCGCAGGCCGTTCTCGTGCGCAAGGGTCAGCATGCGGTGCATGTCATCCTCCGTCTGCGCGCCGTCGTCCACGCCGTATATGATGTGGCAGTGCATATCCACGAGCATGTTCTTCCCATCCTCCCGTTCGGTTCCGGCGCCGCGCCGGAAAATGCCGCGGACCGCGGCTGTGACATTATAGCAATCGCCACAGGGAATGTCAAACGCCCCGGGAAATGCCCCCGACCCAGCCCTTTCCCGGCTCCGGGGAGGGAGGTCATTGGATAAGCAAAAGACGACGCTTCGCGCATGAAGAAGTCCCCTGCGTTCCCTGAGGCTCTGCGGAAGGCGGCCTGAAAGAGCGTCCTCCATCAGAAAAGGCGGAGCAAGCCCCGCCTGAAATCAAAATCCGTCTTACGCGTTTTCCGCCGTTCCCGTCATACCGTCCCCAGTCAGCCCGTCCAGGCGCACGGCGACAGTCCTGCCCTGCTCGCAGCGGGAATCCGGGCTCAGCCTCACCTCGATGTATTCCGGCGTATAGCCCATCCAGCGCCCCTCGGCGTCCCGCTCCTCCGGAATCACCCGCACGGTCTCCCCGAGCCAGCTCTCGCGATAGGCGCGGGAGGTTTCCCGGCCGATGGCGATCAGCTCGCGCACGCGGCGCTCCTTCTCCGCGCGGGTCAGCTGGCCCGGCATGCGCGCCGCCGCCGTGCCCTCGCGCGGGGAATAGGGAAAGACGTGGATGCGCGCGAAGCCGATCCGCCGCACCATCTCGCAGGTCTCGCGGAACTCTTCCTCCGTCTCGCCGGGAAAGCCCGTCAGCACATCCGTCGTGAAGGCCGCCCGCGGAAAGCTGCCGCGCATGTCCGCGACGCTCCGCTCAAACTCCGCCGCGCTATAGCGGCGCGCCATGCGTTTGAGCACCGTGTCCGAGCCGGACTGCAGGGCCAGGTGGAACTGGGGGCAAACCTTGTCCATCCGCGCAAGCTGCGCCGCGAAATCCGGCGTCGCGATGACCGGCTCCAGGCTGCCGAGGCGGATGCGCTCGACGCCGGGCAGCGCCTGCACCTCGCGGATCGCGTCGAGCAGGAGCGGCCTGCCGGGCAGGTCCCGGCCATAGCTGGTCAGGTGGATGCCGGTCAGCACGATCTCGCGGAAGCCCGCCTCCGCCAGGCGCGCCGCCTCGCGGCCGACCTCCTCCGGCGGACGGGAACGGATCGGCCCGCGCACGCTCGGGATGATGCAGTAGGTGCAGTAATTGTTGCAGCCCTCCTGGATCTTGAGGATGGCGCGGGTGTGGCCTTCCTGGCTGGAAATGGACAGCGGCTCAAACGGCGCCGAGCGCGTCATCGGCTCCACCGCGCAGAGCTGCTTTCCCTCGCGCACAGCCTCCTCCAGCAGGGACACGACCTCGCCGCGGCGCTGGGTGCCGAGGACGAGGCGCGCGCCGGTCTCCAGCAGCTCTTCACCCTTGCGCTGGGCGAGGCAGCCGCAGAGGACGATGTCGCTCGCCGGGTGCTCGCGGCGGATGTGCCGCGTGAGCTGGAGGGATTTGCGGTCGCCCGTGCCGGTGACGGTGCAGGTGTTGATGACATAGATGTCCGCGCTGCCGTCGAAGGGCACGACGGTGTAACCCGCGGCGCGGAAGCGCTCGAGCATGGCCTGGGTGTCGTATTGATTCACCTTGCAGCCCAAGGTGTGGAAGGCGACAGTGCGATTGGACATAGGTCTTCTTCTCATCCCCGATCCCTTCCCGTCAGCGGGGAAGGGAATAGTTTCTTTGGCAGGCCGGAGGTCGCTTTCGGCGGGAAGGCGGATCAGGAACTGCCGCCCGCTCCTTTTGGGGGCAGTCGGCGTTCCTCCTCATGAGCGCCCTGCAAGCGCTCCCGCGGAGGGATTCGGTCCTCACATCATTTCCCCGTACAGGCACATCAGCGCGCTGAGCGCGGCGAGGCCGGCGGTCTCCGTGCGCAGGATGCGCGGGCCGAGCGTCACGGGACGGCAGCCCGCCGTCTGCAGGGCTTCGATCTCCGCGGGCGTGATGCCGCCCTCCGGACCGATGACGACGGCCAGGGTGCGGATGTCCGGGTGTTCGGTGTGGAAGGCGTTCAGGCTGTAACCGCGCGCGTCCTCCCAGGGCACAACAGCCGCGTCGAAGCGGGACAGCTCCCGCGCCAGCTCCGCGGCCGTCACCGGCAGACCGACCGTCGGTTCCGCGCAGCGGCCGGACTGCTTGCAGGCCTCGCGGGCGATCTTCTGCCAGCGGTCCCGCTTGCGCGGCGCGCTCTCCGGCGTGAGGCGCACGACCGAGCGCTCCATGGCGACGGGCACGACGGCCTCCGCGCCGAGCTCCACGGCCTTCTGCACGATCAGCTCGAGCTTGTCCGCCTTGGGCAGGCCCTGGAAGAGCGTCACCCGCAGGCGAGGCTCCGTCGTCGGCAGCTCCTCCAGCACGCGGACGCGCACGGCGTCCCGGACCGCGTCGGCGATCTCCGCGAGATAGCGGCCGCCGTCCGAGAAGAGCTCCACCGTGTCGCCGGGGGCGAGGCGCAGGATCTTCAGGGCATGGGCGGTGTCCTCAGGGGAGAGGCGGGCCATGCCGTCCCGCAGGGAGCCGGGTTCTGCGTAAAAGCGGTGCATGGTCAGGGCCTCCGGGAGAGCATGGCGACCCATTCGCCCTTGCGGCGGATCTGGAGCACCTCGTAGTTCGCGGCCTTCAGCGCGTCCAGCACGTCCTGCTCGCGCTCCTTGATGATGCCGGAGCAGATAAACAGGCCGCCGGGCACGATGTGGTGGGTCAGCGGCTCGGCAAAGCCGCAGATAACGTCCGCGATGATGTTCGCGACGCAGACCTCGCAGAGCATGTCCTGCCGGTCGAGGAGGTTGCCCTCCACCGCCGTGATTCTGTCCGAGAGGCCGTTGACCGCGATGTTCTCCCGCGCGACCTTCACGGCCACGGGGTCGATATCAATGGCCAGCACCTCGCGCGCGCCAAGCAGGGCCGCGCCGATGGCCAGGATGCCGCTGCCGGTGCCCACGTCGATCACGCGCTCGCCGCCGCGCAGGGCGTCCTCGAGCAGCTCCAGGCACATGCCGGTGGTCTCATGGGTGCCGCTGCCGAAGGCCATGCCGGGGTCGATCTCGATGACCTCGTCGCCGGGCTGGGCGTCGTAGCGCTCCCAGGTCGGCTTCACGACCAGCTTCTTGCCCGCGCGGAAGGGCTTGTAGAACTGCTTCCAGACCTCCGACCAGTCCTCGTCGCGCACATCTTTCGTCTCGACGGCGAGGCTTCCGCAGGCGGGCTGGGTGTCCTTCAGGGCAGCGAGGCGCTGCTTCAGGGCGGCCATCCGCTCCGGGAAGGAGGCGTCCGGCTCCAGCCAGGCGTGGACAAGCACGTCCTCCGGCATGGAATCGATCAGCTTCGGGTCGATGATTTCCCAATAGCCGTTGGGCTTGTCCGGGTCGGGGATGTCCGCGCGGTCCTCGACCATGGTGCCCGTGGCGCCTTCGGCCATCAGCTGTTCGGTGACCGCGTCGGAGCCCTCGGTGGTGGTGTGAACGATGATCTCTATCCAGTCCATTGTCCTTCTCCTGTTTCCGGCGCGTCGCAGGCGCGCCTTTCAAGGGGTCCGGAGGACGCCTTCCCGCGGAAAGCGTCCCCGGCTGTACAAACGAATTCTTCTCTTCCCCCGCTTGCGGGGAGGGGCCGGGGGTGGGGCGTACGCGTTGCGGATGGCCAGCCTGAAAGGGCGAGCCAGGCCTTTACGGCCTGAAGCTCTCAATGCCGCGAAGGAGTTCTCCTTCGCGCACATCCCTGGCGGTGGTATACATCATCCGCGTCAGCACCGCGCCGGAGCGGTAGAACAGGCAGATGAACGGGCAGTCCTCCGCGAAGCGGCGCTGGATGTCCATGAGCTTGCTCTGGTAGGCCTGCTGGCTGACGCAGGCGCGCAGTTCCTTGCACATGTCGGTCATGTCGGAGGAGCGGTAGCGGCCGTAGTTGCCGGTGTTGCCGCTCATCAGCATGAAGCCCGGATCGGGGCACACGTCCATCGCGAAGGAGCACAGCGCCATGTGGAAGGAGCCCGCCGAGAGCTTTTCCTGGATGTCCAGGTAGGTGGTGGTGATGATTTCGACGTTCATGCCGATCTCCGCCAGCTGCTGCTTGATGACGTTGGCGGTCTCGATGCGCACGTCGTTGTCCGGCTCCTCGTAGACGTACAGGCGCAGGTTCAGGTCGAGGGTTTCGCCCTCCTCGGTGAACTTGTCCAGCACGCCGTCCTCGTTGCTGTCGCCCCAGCCGTCCTCGGCGAGCAGGCGCTTCGCGGCCTCGACGTCGTTGACAAAAAAGCCGGAGAGGGTGTCGTTGTACATCCACGTGCCGGGAATCATCGGCGTGTCCGTGCGGTCGACCATGCCCATGTAAACGTTCTGGGCAATGTAATCCACGTTGACCGCGTAGCGGATGGCCTTGCGCACGGCCGCGCTCTTGAGCTTGGTGTAGCTCTGGTTGAGCAGCAGCACCTCCAGCTGGTTGGTGCGGTAGTCCAGGGAGAGGGAATTCATGCCGGATTTGTACTGCGCCGCGGCGATGGAGCGCGTGAAGATCGTGTTCACCCGCGCGTACTCGTAGCTCTCGATCACGGCCTTCTGCGTGTCGTGGCAGACGAAGGAGATGGAGCGCACCTGCGGCAGGTTCTTCCACCAGTTCTCGTTGGCGTCCAGCGAGATGTAATCCCCCGGGGAGAAGGCGGTGACGATATAGGGGCCGCTGCCCGGCGGGTTGTCGCTGTCCACCAGCGCGGCGGGCAGCACGGGGAAGGTCATCGCGTAGAGCACGCCGAAATAGCTGCGGCCCGTGGGCGTGCGCACGACCACGGTGTAGTCGTCGGAGGCGGTGATCTTCGAGCAGAAATAGCGCAGGTTGGAGTAATACCCCGGCGAGGCGGAGCTCTCGTCCGTCGCGCGGGCAAGGATGTATTCCGCCGTAGCCACGATGTCCCGGGCCGTCAGCGGCGTGCCGTCGGAGAAGGTGACGCCGCTGCGGATATGGAAGGTCCACGTGCGCCCGCCGCCGCTCTCCTCCCAGCTCTCGGCCAGGCCGGGCTGGGGCAGGTAGTTGTCGT
This sequence comes from uncultured Clostridia bacterium, assembly GCA_946543085.1. Classification (GTDB taxonomy): domain Bacteria; phylum Bacillota; class Clostridia; order Christensenellales; family Aristaeellaceae; genus RUG11272. The sequence goes on from CAMNLM010000002.1 coordinate 72,389, forward strand.
CGATGACGACCATCGACTCATAGACCAGACTGTAGACGCTGAGGATATCGCGCTCCAGCGGGTCGAGCGGGCGGAGCACGGGGGTCTTCGTGGACTGGATGCCCACCACCAGCGTGTCCCGCACGTTGGTCGCCTCAGCCACCTCCGGCGGGAGCGCCGGAAGCAGAAGCAGCGCCGTCAGCAGCGCCGTTATACGCGTGATAATAGAGCGCGTCGTAGATGCCATAGGCTCTTGTCACCCTCCCTGCGTAGGTTTTTGTGGGGCCCTCGGGCATGGTCTCAATGGCCTCGTTGCCGCCGAACGGCTTCAGCTTGCCGCTCTGAATCCAGTTGTTCACCGTGCCCTGGCCGGCGTGATACGCGCTGGTGACGCACACCGGGTCGCCGCCGAACATCTTCGAGAGGTAATTCAGGTACCAGCAGCCGAAGCGGATGTTCGTCTCCGGGTCGTACATCATCTGGAAGCTGTAGCCGGAGACGTTCAGCTTGCCGTTGATCCATTCCGCGGTGTCCTCCATCAGCTGCATGAGGCCCCGCGCCCCGACGTTCGAGACCGCCGAGGGGTTGAAGTTCGACTCATTGAGGATGATCGCCGCCACATAGGACGGCTGGAGGTTGTATTCCGACGCGTAGCGCTCGATGTAGTCCCGGTAGTCCAGCGGGTGCCTGTCCAGGATCTGCTGGTAGGCCGCCTCCCGCGCCTCGGTCTGGCGGGTGATGTAGGCGGACATCATCGCGTGCGCCGCCAGCAGCGCCATGCAGAGCAGCAGCGACAGCGAGAGCAGCAGCGTCAGCCACCTCGGCATGCGGCTGGGCGTCCGGTCCAGGCGGCTCGCGCGGCGCGCCTCGTCCTCCGTCCAGTCCTCCACGCTGCCGCGCCCGGCGTGACTGCGGGCCACCGGCTGGGGAACGGCCTCGGCGCGATACCCGGGCCGCGCCTCGCGGGTCTCCTCCGGCGCCTGCGCGCTCCTCCGGCCGGCCCGGCTGCGCGCTCTCGGCTGCGGCTCGTCCTCCGCGCGGTACACCGGACGCGCGTCGTCCTCACGGCCCAGCCGCGCGGCGGGCGTCGGGACAGCCCGCTCCGGCTGCGCATGGACGCGCGCCTTCCGCTGCGGGAAAGCCTGCTCCGCAGGGTAGAAAGCCTGCGGCTGCACCGCGCGCTGTTTCCCGGGCTGATAAGCGGACTGAGCCTGCGGCGCATAAGCTCCCTGCTGCGGCCGCGGCGTCAGCGGGGAAAAGCCCGCATTGCCCTGCGGTGCGGAAGCCGCCTGCCGCGTAGGATACCCGGCCGGGGTCTGCTGCGGATACGGATAGGCGGTCTGCATCTGCGGCGCATAGGTTCTCTGAGCGCCGGTCCGGCCCTGCGGCGCGGAAGGGCGCTGGGGCTGCATAAACCCCTGCGGATGCCGCGGCGGAATATACTCCTGCGTCCGCCGCGCTCCGGAGGCAGCGGACTGCCCCGCGTAGCGCGCCGCCCGGCGCGGTCTCGGTTCCTGTTCCATTCCGCAGCCCTCCTTTCCCGGCTGTCTGATGCCCGAATGCCCGGACAGGCCTTCCTCTTTCCCTGTGAGAAACGCCTTATCTGGCTTGGTCCAGCTCCCGCTGATACAGCGGCCCGACCAGACTTGTAGTGTACCCGATGGAGCCGCTCGTGTCAATCACCACGTCCGCGCGGCGGGCCTTTTCGCGCGCGTCCATCTGGCTCCGCACGCGGGCCAGCGCGGCCTCGCGGCCGATGCCGTCCCGCGCCATCAGCCGCTCCAGCTGCGTCTCCTCCGGCAGCGACACGCACCACACCGCGTCGCACAGGCGGTCGAGGCCCTTCTCGTAGAGCAGGGGCATGTCCAGCACGCACAGCGCCTCGCCCTTCGCGCGGGCCTCGTCCATCCGGCGCAGAATCTCCCGCAGGATCAGCGGCTGCATCACCGCGTCCAGGCGCTCCCGCGCCGCGTTGTCGCTGAAGATCAGCGCGCCCAGCGCCTTGCGGTCGAGGACGTCCGGCGCGGCAAACACGCTCCCGCCGAACGCCTCCCGGATGGCCGGCAGGGCCGCTCCGCCCGGCGCGGTCAGTTCGCGGGAGATGACATCCCCGTCGATGACAAAAGCGCCGAGGCGGCGCAGCTCAGAGGAAACATTGCTCTTTCCGCAGGCGATGCCGCCTGTCAGTCCGATGGTGCGCATGGTGATGCTCCTGCAGTTGGTTCGTCGATTTCTTCCGTCATTTGTACCGACATTTCTTCCGCCATATGTACCGCCATGGCAGAAGTTTGCCGCCGCGCTTCAGCCCCGCGGGGAGGAAGACAGATGAAGTCTGCGATTCTTTGGAAGCCGCAGCCTCCGCGTGGATTGAACAGTTCTCACGCCGCGCTGAACAATCCGGGCTCTGTCTCAAACAGAATCTGAGCGAGCACCTTGTGATCCAGATACTGCACGCCTTCTCTGCCCTCATGGATTTTGGCTGCCAGTTGGCTGCGGTAATAGATATCCATGGCTTTTTCCAGCGAGATGTTTCGCTGCTGCGCAATCGCAGTGATCAGCCGTTCCTCCAGGTTTTCCTGATAGGTTCGCTCAAGCATGCTCTCGTTCACAGCTTACACCTCCTCCGCGGACTGAAAACACAGCAGCTGATCCACAGCTTCCTGCGTGATGAAAGCAATCTGGTCGTAATCGGGATATGTACGAATCTCCCGAAGCGCTCTGTCCCGGTCCCAGATGCCGGAGTGATACATATCCACCACGCGGAACACCTTGTCGTTTGCCACCTTGCCGATGATGACATCGTACGCAGGATAGATGTCTTTGCCATCACGGCAGCCGCAGACGAAATCGATCCGCTCGTTTAAATCCTTCGGGAAGGTCTTCGCCCGGAAAGCGGACAGTGCGTCGCTCGTCTGATACTGTGAAACAACAGCGTGTCCGCTGCCGGTAAGGTCTGTCTTGCGTTTCGCCCAGCGCTCGGCCTGTTTCCAAACGGTGGTGACATAGAATCCTTTTCCAAAGTCCAGCGCACGGTAAGAGTGACAGACATCCGGGTGCTGAACGGCTATAGACGAGCCGTGATAGACGATCATACCGCCACCCCTCTCCGCGTCAGATACTCTTTGATGTCTTCCACCACATAGCCGCTGCTCTGCGTATGCAGCACCTCGTAATGCCGGACGAGGTAATCCTGAATGCAGCCGCACTGCTGCAGCCTGGCGTAAACCTCCGCGGGCGTCATGTTCCACGCCCAGGCGCACTGGTGAATCATGTACACCACAAAGGACAGCGTCTCCTGGTTCATCCCCTTCGCCTCCGGCTGCGGCTTCATCGCGTCTTTCCCTGCTATTTTACCATCTTTCCTACCCTTTGAGAAGTCCCCAAAACCCGGGCGGACAATTGACTTCCCCCGCGATCTATGCTATTCTATTCTCATCCAGAAAACCTGAAAAAGGAGGCTGCTCTATGGACAAATGGGAATGCCCGTGCGGCTATGTGTACGACCCCGCCGAGGGTGATCCGGACAACGGCATCGCGCCCGGCACCGCCTGGGAAGACGTGCCCGAGGATTGGGTTTGCCCCACCTGCGGCCTGGGCAAGGACGCGTTCACCAAGGTCGAGTGAACAAAAAGAACCCGGCTCCTCAGCCGGGTTTTCTTCTTTGGACAGCCATCGGGTAGCCGTCGGGCAGCCGTCGCAGGCGGCCACCAGTGATGATGCGGCCGTCCTCCGCTCTTATCCACTCGCCGCTCGGGTCAGGCTCTTCCGGTCTCCGGGAAAGCCGGGCTCACAGATGCGCGGCTTTCTTCATCGGGCCGTAGAGGCGCGTGGAGAGGAAGGCCGCCAGGGCGATCTTCACCGCGTCGAATGGCAGGAAGGGCAGCACGCAGAGGTTCAGGCTGGTCATCAGGTCGGTGTGCTTCGTCAGCATGAACCACACCGTGCCGAAGGCGTAGCACACGAGGACGCCGATCGCCATCGCGAGGCACTGCCAGACCCAGCCGCGGCCCCGCTTCCCGATCAGGAGGGCCGTCAGCGCGACGCAGGGCAGATAGCCGATGATGTAGCCGCCCGTGACGCCGAAAAGCTTCGCGGCACCGCCCGTCATGTTGGAGAAGACCGGCGCGCCGGCCAGGCCGAGCAGCATGTAGACCGCCATGGAGAGCACGGCGTATTTCGCGTCCAGCAGCGCGCCGCAGAGCAGCACCGGCAGCAGGGACAGGGACACCGGCACCGGGCCGATCGGGATCGTGATCTGCGCGCAGACGGCGGTCAGGGCGGCAAAGAGGGCGCAGAGCACAAGCTGCACCGTCGGGATGCGGCGGGCGGACACGGCTTTTGTATCGGACATGATTCAGGACCTCGCTTCTTGATATGCGTAAACCGTCGTTCGGCTTACAGTTTACGCATTATACACGGAATCCGCGTTCTGTCAAGGGGAGCGCTGATCCATCTCACTCCCGCGTGAAAGGAGTTTCCTTTGAGCACACGCAAAAACACCATTTACAATGTCGGCTACCGGGTCTTCTCGGTGCTCCTGCCGCTGGTCACCGCGCCTTATCTCTCGCGGGTGTGCGGGCAGGCGGGCGTCGGCCTCTACAGCTACGCCTGGAACATCAGCTATTTCTTCACCCTGGTGGCCATGCTCGGCCTGGAGAACTATGGCGTGCGCGCCGTCGTCCGCGCGCGGGACGACCGCGCGGCGCTGAACCGCGTCTTCTCCTCCGTGTGGCGGATGCAGCGGCTGGTCGCCGGGCTGACGCTGCTGGTCTGGCTCGGCTATGCCGCATTCGTCGCGGATGAGGAGAAGGCCATCGCCTGGGCGCTGACCCCGGCGTCCCTCTCCTGCCTCGTCAACCTTGACTGGTGCCTGATGGGCCTCGACCGCTTCCGCCCCATCGCCCTGCGCAACACGGCGGTGAAGCTCTCGGCGGCCGCCTGCGTGTTTCTCTTCGTCAAGTCCCCCGCCGACCTGTGGATCTACGGCCTGGTGTGGGCGCTCGCGACCCTCGTCGGCTGCCTGCTGAGCGCGGCCTCCCTGCGCGGCGCGGTGGCCCTCACGCCCGTCTCCCGCGCGGAAGCCCTGCGCCACCTGAAGCCCTGCGCGGTGCTCTTCCTCTCAGTGCTCGCCGTCAGCGTCTACCGCACGATGGACAAGGTGATGGTCGGCGCGATGGCCGGCATGGCGGAGAACGGCCTGTATGAAAACGCGGAGAAGATCATCTACTGCCTCTCCGGCTTCATCTCCGCGGTGGGCACCGTGATGATGCCCAAGGTCAGCCACATGTGGAAGCAGGGCCGCGAGAGCGAGGTGCGCGGTCACATCGACCTGAGCATGCAGCTGGTGATGTGCATGGTGTGCGCCCTGGGCTTCGGTGTCGCGAGCATCGCGCCGGAGCTGGCGCCCCTGTTCTACGGCGAGGCTTTCACGCGCAGCGGCGCGCTGATGATCCCCCTCGCCGCCACGCTGCTCCTCATCGGCTTTGCGAACGTCGTCCGCACGCAGTGGATCCTCCCCCAGGAGCGGGACAGGATCGTCGTGCGCTCTGTGATGAGCGGCGCGGCGGTGAACCTCATTGCCAACAGTCTCCTCATCCCGCGCCTGGGCGCGATGGGCGCGGTGATCGGCACGGTGCTTGCGGAAGGGACGGTTCCCGTGGTACAATATCTCCACCTGCGCGGCGAGCTGCCGTACAGGCGCTTCCTGGGCTATGTCCTCACCTACTGCGCCATCGGGGCCGTGATGGCCTGCGCGGTGCGGCTCACGCTGCGCCTCCTGCCGCCCATGACCTGGCCGAGCCTCCTCGCGGCGATCTGCGTCGGCGCGGCGGTCTACGGCCTGTGCTGCCTCGTCTGGTGGAAGGCGCGCAAAAAGACGCGCATCCTGCGCCTGCTGCGGCTGCGCTCCAGAAAAGAACCCGATCATTCCGGAGGAACACCATGATCAAACGCCTGTTATCCGTCCTGCTCCTGGTCTCCCTCGCCCTGACCCTCGCGGCCCCGGCCCTCGGCGAAAGGCAGATCACCATCACCTTCACCGGCGACTGCACGCTGGGCTGCGAGGAGCGCCTGCGCGACAAGGACTACGCCTTCAACGGCTACGCGCGCATCCAGGGCTTCGACTGGTTCTTCGCCAACGTCAAGCACATCTTCGAGGCGGACGACCTCACCGTGGTCAACCTCGAGGGCGTGCTCAGCGACTCCTCCTCCCAGGAGAACACCGGCAAGACCTACCGCTTCCGCGGCCGTCCGAGTTATGTGAATATCCTCAGGGACGCCTCCATCGAGGCGGTGAATCTCGCCAACAACCACACGGCGGATTACGGCTCCCAGGGGCTGAAGGCCACCCGCGCGGTACTCAAGGCCAGCGGAATCGGCTTTTTCGGCAACCGCTACGTCTACGTCCATGACTTCGACGGCATCCGCATCGCCTTCCTCGGCGTCTGGCAGAGCGACTACCTGGACAACCGCGACTGGTTCGCCAAGAAGATCGCCGCCCTCAAGGAAGATGGGGTCAACTCCATCGTCTTCACCTTCCACTGCGGCACCGAGTACGCGCGGCGTCACGGCGACAGCCAGGCCAACTTCGCGAACTTCGCCCTGCAGCAGGGCTGCGACCTGGTCGTCATGCACCACCCGCACGTGCTCCAGGGCATCGACGTGGTGGGCAACCGCAACGTGCTCTGGTCGCTGGGCAACTTCTGCTTCGGCGGCAACTGCGAGATACGCGAGCTCTACACGGCCATCGCCCAGGTGACCTTCACCTTCTCGGACGAGGGAAAGTATGAGGGCCAGCAGCTGCGCCTCTATCCGGCGCAGATCTCCGGCACTTCTCCCCAGAGCAACTTCCAGCCGGTGCTTGTGAAGGGCACGGACGCGAAGTACGTCATGAGCCTGATCCAGGACGACAGCACCTTCCGCCTGAACCCCTACGACGAGGAGCTGGGCTACGCGGAGCAGGATTATCTGCCGGCGAAGTGAGAATAAAAGACCCAAAAACAGCACCCCCTGCGGCGCGCGCGTGACGCAAGGGGTGCTGTTTTTGATATTAGCAGGATATCCAGGCCAAACGCCGTCTACCGATTGCAGAATTCAAAAACCCTGTGATAGAAATCCTTGGCCTCTTCATACGCGCCATGCCCAAGCCCGTCGTACACATACAGCTCGCTGCCGCTGATCCCTCTGTTCAGCTCAATGGCGGCGTCGTTTCCAACCGTGCGGTCGTCGCTTCCCGCGATGATCAGCGTCGGGCACGTGATTTTTGAAAGCCCGCTCCGCGCGTCAAAGCTCAGGATCGCATTGGCATTCCTGAAGAAGCGGTCATAGCTTGCGGGCTTCGTGAACCTGGCGAGCAGAGGGAAGTATCTTCTGTATTTCTTCAGATACTTTTCAGAATACATCTTTTCGGCCGTATCGGCCATCAGCGCGGCATGATCGCCGCGTTCGGCCATTTGGATCCAGCCGCTGACGGCCTCCTTCACGACGCGATTCGCATAAGGGGCCGTAACGGCAAGGATCAGCTTTTCCACCATTTCCGGATGGTCAATGGCTGTATACTGAGCGATCATGCCGCCCTGGGAAACGCCCAGAACAGACGCACGCTCCATTCCGAGGCTTTTCATGGTTTCGACCTGATCGCTTGCCATATCGCGGATCGTATAGCCTTCCGGCATCTGATTCTTTCTGCTGAACATATACACCGTATAGTCATTGAAAAAGCGCTTATACGGCGAGGCCAGCAGCCATGCCTTTCCCTTCACGGTCGCCAGTCCGTCGGAAAGCCCCGGAAGAACGATCAGCTTCCTGCTGCCATGGCCAAAGGCGGCATAGTCCATCTCTGTGTTTCCCACGTTGACACAGCCGTTTTTACGCATTGCTGTCCCCCGCTTCGCCGGCGCGGTTTCCCACGGTTCCCGGCTTTTCTCTGAGCATCGCCCGCAGCTCTGCCGCATACTGATCCGGATGGTTGATGGAATACTCCCCGTGACGCAGCCCTTCTTTGATCTCAAGGCTGCTGTTTCGCAGTGTCTCGTGAAGGAGCTTCGCGGATCGGATCATGCTTTTCTGTTCCCTGCCTCCGACCACGATTCGGACTTCAGCCTGGCAGCTTTGAAGCGCCGGTTTGGGCGCGTAAGCCGTATTCGCTCTCAGAAAAGCGATCATATCCGATTTCGCGATCCGGCAGGTATCCCGATAATACGCCTCAAACAAATCCGGCCTCATGTGCAGTGCCCGGAATTGAAGCCTTGCAAAGCCCCTGTTCCGGATCAGGCCATAACTGCTGCCAAAGGCCGGCGCGATCAGCGCGTGCGTCAGTCTGGACGGAATGACAGACGCGCTTTCCACAATGGCATACCGGCAGATATCATTTTTCTGCGACAGCATCTCCAGAACGATCTGCGCCCCGAGCGACAGGCCTCCGAGCAGCAGGACGGAGCCTCCCAGCTTGCGGTCGATCCAGGAGATGAGCTCAGCCGCTTGCTCCTCGATGGTTGTGAAGGCCCTGCCGCTGCCCGCATGCCCGTCCAGAACCGGAAGGATGACCCGGTAATCCCGCTGAAGCTGCTCCGCCGCGCTCCTGTAATTCCACCAGGACAGTCCGCCGCCGTGGAGCAGGATCATGGTTTCTGCCTTTTCGGGACCGTATTCCCTGAACTCCATCACTCGCCGCCTCGCCTCATGTCCTGCAATTCTTTCCTCAGCATGATGATTGCATCGGTTCTGTATTCTTCGACGAACCCATGCTTCCGGAACAGCGCGATCGCCGGATTGTCGATGGCCATGTCATCGTACAGGAAAGCGACGCCATTCTTTTTTGCCGCGCCGCACAGCAGCTCCAGGCCTCTGCCGCCATAACCCAGCCCCCGATACGGAGCATGAACAATGACATCCGCGGCAACAATCCCGCGGTCGTCATCATAATGATAGGCGATCTCTCCGACAAAGTGTCCTGCCGGATTCTTCAGGTATCTGTACCAGCGCCTGTTCCCGTGGTTCACGATCCAGTATTCGTACCAGGCTTCCCATTTCTCTTCCGGGAAGGGAATCGTGCCGCCCCATGCGTGGTTGTAGGACATGGTCTCGGGATCGGCCATCATGGCCTGGCGGAACCACAGGTCGTCCAGGGAAGGCGTATACGGAACAATCATCCCCGACCAATCCTCCCTGGTCAGCAGGCTGACATATCCTTTGCGCGTCTCGCCCATCTGCGGAACGGGCGCGTCCTCCGTCGTCCACTGGTATCTGAAGCCGAGCTTCTCCTGCACCCGCCTGGATTTCTCGTTGCCGTCGTAATAGCCGCACCAGACCCGCGCAAGTCTCAGGTCCTCGAAGGCATGCCGCAGCAGCTCCCGCGCCGCCTCCGGCACAAGGCCGCGTCCCCAGTACGGAACGCCCAGCCAGTAGCCCAGCTCCGCCTCGTCCTCCTTTTCGGCGAGATCATTGCGGTGCAAGCCGATGCTTCCGATGGGCAGCCCGGTTTCCTTCAGCACGATGGCATAGGTCTCCGGCGCCATCAGTACCTCCCGGATGACCTGACGGCTGTTCTCCACGCTGGTATGGACCGGCCATCCGGCAGCCGGGCCGACACGCGGGTCTTTTGCGTATGGATAGCATGCTTCCGCGTCCGCTTCTTCCCACGGGCGGAGAATGAGTCGTTCTGTCTCCAAGGTCACTTTGTTTTTTTCCCCCCCGTTCCGTTTACGCTTTCCAGACGCTCCTGCTGACTTCACAGACCCCGCCGTGATAGACGGCCTTTCCGGTAAAGATCGTCTGAAATCCGCTTTTCTCCAGGACTCGTCCAGACGCGGCATTCGCCAGGAGACGGATGCCGTACACTTCGGCCACGCCGACCCGCGCTGTGATCACAGGAAGAAAAGCCGTCACCGCCTCGGTCGCGTAGCCCTTCCCCGTGTACGCTTTGGCGATATGATATCCGATTTCCCACTTGCCGTCCCCGATCGGAACCAGCTGAACATAGCCGATATTCTTTTCCCCGTCTTTCGTGATGAGCGCATAGACCAATGGGCCATTCGCAGCGCCGTACCGGGATATCAGAAATGCCAGCGTTTCCTGCGCGTCTTCCAGCGTCTCAAAGACTTCATCCGGCACAAATCTTCTCACGTCTTCATCCAGGGAATTCTTCTGGACATCCATCGCCATGTCCATCGTCATTTCAGTGAGGATCAGTCTGTCTGTTTCTGCCAGCACGCTCATGCTTTTAACCTCAGCGGTTCTTCCGCTATCCCAGGTGTCTCAGTGATTGTTCCGTTGTCGTCCCGCAGCAAAGCCTTGAACCCGGCATGAAGGAATCCGTCCTGTGCCTCTTTGGAACTGCCTCGCGTCAGGATCAGGTTCCCGCATCAGAAGCCGGTACAGAAACGGTTTTTGTCAGGACGCCCGAAAACGCGATGCGCCCTTTGCGGGAAACATTCTCAAAGCAAGGGCGGCAGGCCGGTCCGCATCCCGCAATGCCCGGTTCTCTCTTCATTCGGTTTTTCCGGCCGTTTCGGAGCCTGCTGCGGACAGGTTCTCTTCTTTTTCAAAAAACGCCTTCAGCAGCTGCTGATATTCCCCGTCTGTACAGACTTCACGGCATTTCGGCTGAAAAGACCTTGTGACCGCAAAGCACGCTTTCATGTTCTCACAAGGGAATTCCGGGCATTCGGCGCATGTCCTGATGCCACGGTCTTCACAGCACTTTGCGACATGGTACCTGCACCAATTCTCCGGTTTGCACCCCGCGCAGGCGATTTCCTGGTTCATGACGACATGGTCGCGATATCCGATCCTCATCCAGAGCTCTGCCGTGTGGCGCAATTCCTCTTCCGTCTTCACAAACGGAAACGCCGTATACCTTGGGCATGCCGAGCAGTCGTTCCCGCAGGCGGCCATGATTCTGTCTTTCATCCTTTGATCCCGTCCTTTTGCGGGTCGGCCACTGCAAGCGGCGTGATGCTTTTCCCTCTTCTCTTCACTCTTTCCCGAACACCTGCTTCTGCAGCCTGATCCCCGTCGGGGTGGCGGCGAGGCCGCCGCGGGCGGTCTCCTTCAGCGTATCGGACATGGCGTCGCCGACCTTGCGCATGGCGTCGAGGCACTCGTCCGCGGGGATGCGCGCCTCGATGCCCGCGAGCGCCAGATCCGCGCTGGAAAAGGCGATCATCAGGCCGGAGACGTTGCGCTTGATGCAGGGAATCTCCACCAGCCCCGCGACGGGATCGCATACGAGGCCCATCTGGCTGGCGATGGCGATGGCGCAGGCATCGGCGCACTGCTGCGGCGTGCCGCCGCGGAGCTCCACCAGGGCCGCGGCGGCCATCGCGGCGGCGCTCCCGCATTCCGCCTGGCAGCCGCCCTGCGCCCCCGCGATGCTGGCCCGCTCGGCGATCACCATGCCGAACGCCCCGGCGGTGAACATGGACAGAATCACGTCCTTCTCGGGATAGCCCTGATCCTCCCAGAGGGAGACGAGGCAGCCCGGCAGGATGCCGCAGCTGCCGGCGGTCGGCGCGGCGACAATCCGCCCCATGGACGCGTTGCAGCCTGCCACGGCCAGCGCGCGGGAGATGGCCCGCGACATCAGCGTCCCGCACAGGCCGCCGTTCTGCTCGGCGTATTGCTTCATCCTGAAGCCCTCGCCGCCCGTCAGGCCGGACATGGAGCGCTGATCCTCCTTCTGCCCGGCCTTCACGGAATCGACCATCACCCGGAAGTCGAGCTCCATCTTCTCGAAGAGCTCGAGCTCCGTGGTCTCCAGCGCCTCCGCCTGATCCGCCAGCACAATCTCGCTGATCCTCCTGCCCTGCTCCTCCGCGGCCCGCACGAGGCCGGAGATGGATTCATAGCTCAGCATCGGTCTTTTCCTCCCGTTTTTCTGTTCTTCCTGTCAGATCTTGCGGATCAGGATCGCGTTGGTTACATGCTCGATCCTGCGGATCCGGTCCGTCAGGCCCTCCGGGGGCATGCCGTCGATCTCGATGGTCATCAGCGCGTCCCCGCCCTTGGACTGGCGGGAGAGGTGAAACCTGGAGATGTTCAGGTCCGCGTACTCAAAGTGCATCAGCTGCGTCACCGCCGCGATGACGCCCGGCTTGTCCCGGTGCATCACGAGGATCGTGTTGTTCTCGCCGTTGAAATCGACGTTCATCCCGTTCACCTGGTGCACCTGGATGTTGCCGCCGCCGATGCTCGCGCCCTGCATGGTGCCCTCGGTGCCGTCCTCCAGGTAGTAATGGATGCGGGCCGTGTTCGGATGCGCGCCCTTGATGTCTTCCTTGATGAAGCTGTAGTCGATGCCTCGGTTCCTGGCGATCTGCAGGGCGTCGCGGATCTCGGGGGAATAGCTGTGATAGCCCATGATCCCGGCCATCAGCGCGCGGTCGGTGCCGTGGCCCCTGTAGGTCTGCGCGAAGGAGCCGGAGAGGGTGATCTCCACCCGCTTCAGCGGCCGCTGATCGATCAGCTTGTTCGCCACGCGGCCGAGGCGCACAGCGCCCGCGGTGTGGGAGCTGGACGGGCCGATCATCACGGGGCCGATGATATCAAAAATATTCATAGCGTCCTCCAGGGCTGAAAATCTGAGCTTGTCCGCGGGTATCGCCGCAATTGTTTGCAGTTGAAATTATAGCGCAAAACGCGCGCGTTGGGAATACCCGATCTCGGCGCGGAAAACCGAGCAGGTTCCGGGAGTCCAGCTCCGCGCGGATGCCGGGCGACGAAAAAACTCCCCGGCGGGGGAGTTTCCTTCTTTGAAGCGGGAGCGGATTTCACCGCTTTCCGGCAGCCTTCCGCACCTGCTCCACGGGGATCTGCAGGATGTAGGCGAGGTCTTCGGCGCGCAGGCCGATTTCCAGGCCCCGGCTGAGGATGCCCGCCTTCGCCTGTTCCCAGGCTTCCGGTGCCTGCCCCTCCGCGGAGAGGCTTTTCGCCGGTGCCGGCGCCGGCGCCGGCGGGCGTGTACGTGCGCTTCACGCCGAAGGCGCCGC
>CAMNLM010000003.1 GCA_946543085.1 uncultured Clostridia bacterium
TGGCTCACCCGTCAGGAGCCCCTTGAAAGACGCTCCTGCGGAGGGCTTCTGCGCCTTGTGTTTTGGGAGAATCGGGCGGGCAAGGTGATGCCGGCAGGCTTCCCCTGGCTCACCCGTCAGGAGCCCCTTGAAAGACGCTCCTGCGGAGGGCTTCTGCGCCGTGCGCTTTGGAGGAATCAGGCGGGCAAGGTGATGCCGGCAGGCTGTCCTTGGCTCGCCCGTCAGGGACCCCCTTGAAAGACGCTCCTGCGGAGGGCTTCTGCGCCGTGTGGTTTGGGAGAATCGGGCGGGTAAGGCGAAGCCGGCAGGCTTCCCCTGGCTCACCCGTCAGGCACCCCCTTGAAAGACGCTCCTGCGGAGGGCTGACGGAGGGGGTTGGCTGCCCTGTCTCAGAAGAGTATCGTCGCGCAGTAGAGCACGACGCTCATGAAGAGGATGCTGTCCAGGCGGTCCAGCATGCCGCCGTGGCCGGGGAAGAGGTTGGAATAATCCTTGATGCCGCAGTGGCGCTTGACCAGGGAGGCGAACAGGTCGCCCATCTGGGAGGCCGCGCCGCCGAAAATGCCCAGGAAGACGCACACCCCCCAGCTCGGGAGAATCGGCTGCGTGGTCGCGGCGCAGATGGCCCCGGCGATCGCGCGGACAATCACCGCGGCGAGCAGCGAGCCCGCCAGGCCGGCGATGGAGCCGGAGATCGTCTTGTTGGGGCTGACGGGCGGGCAGAACTTCGGGCCGCCGACCTTGCTGCCGACGAAGAACGCGAGGGTGTCCCCGAGGATCGGCACGGCGATGAGCAGGCCCAGCAGCGTCCGCTGCACGGAAAGCGGCTGCACCAGGCTCAGCGCGATGATGCACAGGCCGGGCAGCAGCACGGCGAACAGCGGCAGCACGCTCGCCAGGGCGTCATAAAGCTTGGGCTGTTCGCGGAACATGACGCAGCTCACCGTGATGAGGCACGCGCCCATCAGCACGGGGATGATAACCTTCTGCCCGCAGAGCAGCGCGAGGGGGACGCTGATCACCAGGGCCGTCCACGTGGGCCAGCTTGTGATCTGGTGGCCCGCGCCGCGCAGCGCCTTGTATTCCTCGTACAGGGCGACGCCGATGCAGACGATGCCGGTGACGGCCATCAGGGCCCCGCCGAAATAGATCAGCACCAGACCGAAGAGAACCAGGACGGTGCCAGTTGCCACACGTTGTGCCAAGGTGAGTTCCTTCTTTCTTTTTGCGGCTGGTCCATCGGGAGGACTCTTTGCAGATGCGCCCCCGCGGAGGGCTGGGTTGGTTTCTCAGTTTCCCTGAAGCGATCCCGTTCAGATCTCTTCGTCCAGCGCCCAGGGCTCGATCCTGCCGAAGACGCCGCCGCAGTCGCGGATGTAGGTCTCCGGGTCGATGAAGGCGAAGCGCACCTGGTGCATCTCCCTGCGGGTGAGCGTCACGCGCAGCAGCTCCTCGCCCGCGAGGGTGCCGGTGATCTCCACGCGCAGCACGGGCAGCAGGGCCGTGAGGTCGCGGGCGCAGCGCAGGGCCAGCCCCGCGAGATAGTGCCGGGCTTCGGCGACCGTGCCGTGCAGCTGCCCGGGCAGGGCCTCGAACGTCACGCTCAGCGTGTCCGCGTCCACCGCCCGCACCTTGAAGGCGGCGGTATAGGGCTTCAGGTCGTCCAGCGGACGGGCGGCCCTCATCACGTCCGTGTAGGCGCGGATGTCGCCGTTCAGCACTTGCTCGGCCTTCTCGTGATAGATGCGCCACTGCTCCTCGGTCACCGTGCCGTCGGTCGGCATCGGCGAGGCGAGGGCGTCCGTCCAGTCCACGGTCTCGTCCGCCATCTTCCAGAAGGCCTCGAAGGGCGGCCTGCCGTTCTCCGCCGGCGCTTCCTCAGCGGTTTTTTCCGCCTCTGCCTCTGGTTCCGCCTCCGCCTCCGCCGCGGCCCGGCCCTTCAGGGGCAGGTCGACCGTGCCGGAGGTTTTATAGGCGGGCTTCGCGGGGGAAGCGGGCTTCGCCTGGTTCGCCTTGTCGGCCTTCAGCGTGCCCCACAGGTCGCCCACGATCTCGTACAGGTTGTCCAGGGGATTGGTTTCCTTATCCTTCTCCGCCATGGCTCAGCCCTCCTTTTCGTCGCGCACGGCCCGGCACTGCAGGCAGGGCGGGTTGGATGTGGTCTCAAAGCGCTCCACGGTCACCTCGGCGCGCTCCAGCACCTCGTTGTCGAACAGCCAGCGTGAGAGCGGGTTGATCAGCAGACTCTCGACCTGGTTGCCGATGCCGCGGCCGCCGTTGCTCAGGTCGGCCAGCGCGGCCTCGCGCAGCTCGCTGTAGGCCTCCTCACCGATGACGAGGCGGATGCGCTTCTGCTCCTCCAGGCGGCGGATGATCTTGTCCACCTGCGCGCGGAGGATGTGCTCGCCGGCGTCGCGGCGGATGTAGTCGAACACGACGATGTTCTCGCCGATGCGGTTGAGGATCTCGGGACGGCCGAGCTCCAGCTTGAAGTAGTCCTCGATGCCCTGGCGCACGCGCTCCTGCACCTGCTGGTAGTCCATGTCCATGGTGACGTTGGCGTGGCGGTTGCCCATCGCGTCCTCGACGTAGATGCCCAGGTTGCTGGTGAAGATGATGATGGTCTCGCTGAAATAGACCGTGTTGCCCTGGCCGTCGGTCATGCGGCCGTCCTCGAGGATCTGCAGGAACTTGTCCAGGATCGTGGCGTGGGCCTTCTCGATCTCGTCGAAGAGCAGGATGCAGAAGGGGTTTTTCTTCACCGCGTTGGTCAGCTGGCCGCCCGCCTCGTACCCGACGTATCCGGGAGGCGCGCCCATCAGCTTCTGGTCAGAGTGGCTCTGGCCGTATTCGCTCATGTCGAAGCGGACGCAGGCGCTCTCGTCGCCGAAGAGCTTCTCGGCCAGGGCCTTGGCAGTCTCGGTCTTGCCTACGCCGGTCGGGCCCGCGTAGAAGAGCACGCCCTTGGGCTTGGCCGTGTTGGAGGAGGACAGGCCGTTCATGCCCGTCACCGCGCGCTTGACCACGTCCAGCGTGCGCTCCAGGGCGGCGTCCTGGCCCTTGATGCGCTTCTCGAAGTCCTGCTTGGCCGTGCGCAGGCTCTCCATGGAGAGCGTCTGCCAGGGGTTCTCGCTGATGCCGTATTTGTAGAGGTCGATGACCTTGCTCAGGTCGCGGATCGGCATGCACTCGCGCTTGCTCAGCCGCCGCAGGGCGTCCAGCTCGGTGAAGGTCATGCCCTCGGTGAGGGCGACGAACTTCTCCTGGAGCTTCGCCAGCTCGTCCGGATGCTCGCGGTAATAGGGCATGTCCGTGCGGTAGACCGCGCTGTCGAAGAAGGTCGGGAAGGCACGGCCCGCGATCAGGCGCTTGCGCTCCTCGCGGTCGGGGGCCTCCAGGGTGATGGTCTGGCTGACCGGATTGTTCAGGTAGAACCAGGCCGGAAGGTCGTTCACCTTGTTCACCAGGAGGATCAGCAGGTTCTGTCGCCGTCCCATGGGCGTGCGCACCGTGGCGGCGGAGAGCGCCGCCTGCAGCAGGAGGTTGTAGCTGTTCACGTCCGCCTGGTCCATGCGGTCGGGGGTCGTGATGTAATGGCTGGCGAGCTCCAGCACGGTGACCGTGGCGGTCCTGTCCTGGCTCATGGCTTTGCGGATGAGGTTCGGCGCGGTCTCCGCCTTGTTGCCCTTGAATTCCGCGGGGATGACGCCCTTCTCCAGCTTCGCGCCGACCGCCGCGGCGTAGCGCTGCAGCATGGACGGGTCGTAGGGATTCATAAAGCCCATCAGGTTGGAATAGAAGACGATCTCGCTCCAGCCGTTGTCCGCGAAATAGCCCATCAGGTACCGGGACAGCGGCACCAGGCTGTCCTCGGGGATGGATCCCGAGACCGGGTAGCGGTACTGATCCAGCACGTTCCCCTCCAGGATCAGCAGAGGCTTGATCGCGCTGAACAGCTCCAGTTCTCTATGCCATTTGGAAATCAATGCTTCCATATATACGCGCTTTCTCCTTCCTCCCAGGCAGGTTGAAAAACCGGCGGCAAAAACGCCGTTAGGCCATTATAGCATAGATTTGAAGGACTGGAAAGGTGCGCGGAGGGAAAACATCCGCCGGGATGGCGCGGGACGGCGCGGGGAACGCGCTGCCCGGTCGGCCCCTGCGCCGCAAAAATCCAAGATTGACAAAACGGCCTCAATCGTTATAATGAAAGCAGTTCCTACAACAGAAATGAGGTGAGACAAGGTGGACGGTCATGACAGTATAGGCGAAGCCGCCGGGCCCGGGCTTTCCACCCTGCTCACAGGGTTCGGACGCTGACGTTCGGCCTTTGCCTTTCTGCCGCCTGATCGAAAAACAGACCCGACAGGTGTTCTTTGCGTTGCGAAAATCCTTCCGTCCGCATGGGCGGCGCGGCGTGCCGTGCGGCCATGCGTCAGCCGGGAGGGAGCGCGCAGAGAGAGCGCAAAACGCATGGAAAGGAGAGGGAACCTATGGGTGACATGAAGGAAGTATTGGAAGAAGAGAAGGAGCAGGCCGGACAGGCCGCCGCTCCCGCCCCCGAAGAAGCAGCCGAGCCGAAGGAAGCGTCGTCCATCGACGCCGAGGAGGCGGTCGAGCACGCGCTCGCGGCGGAGGCGGCTGAGGAGAAAGAGGAGAAGGAAGCCAGGGAAGAAATAGAGGAGAAGGAAGAGCACGAAGACAAGGAAGAGGTCTTCGAGCATCCCGACTACGAGGCCGAGCTGGTCGGCATCATCCGCAGCGATCTGTCGAGCGCGGAAAAGCGCGACCGCCTCGCCGATTACCACTACAACGACATCGCCGACGTCCTGGCGAAGCTGACCCCCGAGGAGCGCAAAGCGATCTACCGCCTGCTGGGCGCGGAGGAGGTCTCCGAGATCTTCGCCTACCTGGACGACGCGAGCGAATTCATCGAAGAGCTGACGCCCGAGACCGCCGCGCACATCGTGCAGGAGATGGACGCGGACGACGCCGTGGACATTCTGGAAGACCTGGACGAAGAGCACCAGCAAGCCATCATCGAGCGGATGGACGAGGAGTCCAGGACGGACATCGAGCTGATTCAGTCCTATCCCGAGGACGAGATCGGCAGCAAGATGACCACGAACTACATCGCCATCCGCCGCGGCATCTCCGTGAAGGCGGCCATGCGCAGCCTGGTGGACCAGGCGGCGGACAACGACAACCTCTCCACGATCTACGTGGTGGAGGAAGGCGACATTTTCTACGGCGCGATCACCCTGCAGGATCTGATCATCGCGCGGGAATTCACCGACCTGGAAACCCTGGTCACGACCTCCTACCCCTATGTGTACGACCACGAGACCGTGGACACCTGCATCGAGGAACTGAAGGACTACAGCGAGGACTCCATCCCCGTGCTCTCCAGCGACAAGAAGCTGCTGGGCGTCATCACCTCCCAGGATCTGGTCGAGGTCGTGGACGAGGAGATGGGCGAGGACTACGCAAAGCTGGCCGGCTTGACCGACGAGGAAGATCTGAACGAGCCGCTCAGGCAGTCCATCAAGAAGCGTCTGCCCTGGCTGATCACGCTGATGTTCCTGGGCCTGCTGGTCTCCTCTGTGGTCGGCGTGTTTGAACCGGTCATGGCGGCCCTGCCGCTGGCCGTGGCCTTCCAGTCCATGATTCTCGACATGAGCGGCAACGCGGGCACCCAGTCCCTGGCCGTGACCATCCGCGTGCTGACGGATGAAAACCTGACCTCCGCCCAGAAGCGGAAGTTCGTCTTCAAGGAAATGCGCGTGGGCATGACCAACGGCATGATTCTCGGCCTCGCGTCGTGCACCATCGTCGGGCTGTACATCATGATCCTGAAGGGAAGGCCCTTTGCCTACAGCTTCTCCATCAGTCTGTGTCTCGGCATCGCGCTGATGATCGCCATGACGATCACGTCGCTGACCGGCACGCTGGTTCCGATGATCATGAAGAAGCTCAAGATCGACCCCGCCGTGGCGTCGGGGCCGCTGATTACGACCATGAGTGACCTGGTCGCCGTGGTGACGTATTATGGGCTGGTGTGGATCCTGCTGATCCACGTCCTGCATCTGGCGGGGTGAGGGGTCCCCCTCACCCGGCCCCTCCCCGCAAGCGGGGAGGGGCGTATATAGTTAGATGACCCGGGGGAACCATTCCTCCGGAAAGTTTCCCCCGGACCCCCTGTAAAGGCGCTCCTGCGGAGGGCTTTTGGTTCCCCCGAGCCCCTGTAAAAGCGCTCCGGCGGAGGGCTATTGTTTCTCCCGGGCCCCTGTAAAGGCGCTCCTGCGGAGGGCCATCGTTTCCACCGGGCACCGGTAAAGGCATTCCTGCAGAGGGCCATTGTTTTCCCCGGACCCCTTGTAAAGGCGCTCCTGCGGAGGGCTATTGGTTACCCCTGACCCCTGTAAAGGTGCTCTGGCGGAGGGCTATTGGTTACCCAGACCCCTGTATAGACGCTTGTGCGGCGGGCTATTGGTTACCCAGACCCCTGTAAAGGTGCTCCTGCGGAGGGCTGTTGGTTACCCAGACCCCTGCAAGGCGCTGTAGCGGAGGGATGCAGTCCCTGGAGCATTCATCACAACGGTATGGAGGAATGAACGTATGCGTACGCTGCCGCAAAAGATCACCGCCCTGTTTCTCGGCGCGCTGCTCGCGCTGACCGTGGCGCTCAGCGCCGTCCCCGCCGCGGAGGCGGCCGGCGACCGGGTCTACATCATCCCGGACAGCGACCGGCGTCAGCTGACCGCGGCCGAGCTGTGGGGCTACGACTATGAGACGCTGGGCTATATCCTCAATGAGATTTTCGCGCGGCACGGGTACAACTTCATCCCCGGCCAGAAGTATGACAACTACTTCAGCCTGATGCCCTGGTACACGCCCAACGCCAACCCGAACAACCACGACGCCTGCTACACCCAGCTGAACAAGGTGGAGTGGAACAACGAGTCGCTGGTGAAGGATGTCCGCGCCCAGATGCGCGCCCAGAAGACCACGAATCCCAAGGGCAAGAACATCTGGAAGATCATCGACATCTCCGCCTTCTCCTACAACGTGGTAGACCCGCTGAACGGCTTCCGGTACATCTCGCTCAAGGGCGGCCAGAAGCTTGCGGTCTACGCCGCGCCGGGCAGCGGCAGCTACCGCGCCAACCGCGGCAAGGCCATGGTCTCCACCAACGGCCAGGTCTACGCCCTCGGCTGGGACAGCGGCTGCCTGCTCATCATGTACTACGCGGACAGCGCGGGCTATGTGGTGCGCACGGGCTATGTGCTGGGCAAGAACATCAAGGGCGGTGTGCCGTCCCTGTCCCAGCTCAGCTGGGACAACCAGTGGACGACCGCGAGCGTGACCTGCGGCTTCACCGACGACCCGTCCGCAGGCTCCGCGCCGCTGGCGACGATCCCCGCCGGGGCGAGCGTGCTCTATCTCTCCACGTTCTATAACAACAAGGGCGTGTGGGATTACGTGCAGTACGCGGTCGACGGCAAGACCGCCCGGGGCTTTGTGCCGCATGGGAGCCTGAACATCTCGCTGGAGGACAGCGACGACATCGGTTAATATCAGGCAGACGCAAAACGCGAAACCCTTTCGATGCGGGTTTCGCGTTTTTGCGTGACGGGAAAATTCCGCCCCCGGCGCTCTGTGAAAGGCGCTCCGTGTGAGCATAGCCTCACTCTTCGGCATCCTCCGCCGCGCTCTCCTCCGGCAGGGCATCCTGCTCCACGGCCTCCAGCCTGCGCTGGATGGAGCGCGTGCGGGTGAAGGCGGTGTCGATGGATTCGCTGGCCTGCTGCAGACGGATGCGGGTCTTCTCGAGGATCTCCCCGAACCGGCCGAAGTCGTTCTTCACGGCGGCCAGCAGCTGCCAAACCTCGCCGGAGCGCTGCTGGATGGCGAGCGTGCGAAAGCCCATCTGCAGGGCGTTGAGCAGGGCGGCCAGCGTCGACGGCCCGGCGATCACCACGCGCTGCTCGCGCTGAACGCTCTCCACGGTGTCGGTGTCGCGCAGCACCTCGGCGTAAAGGCCTTCCACCGGCAGGAACATGACGGCGAAGTCGGTCGAGTGTGGCGGGGCGACGTACTTGCCCGCGATGCGGCGGGCCTCCAGGCGAATGCGCGCGCGCAGGGCCTTGCGCGCCTCGTCCACCGCGGCCTTGTCCCCGCGCTCCTGGGCGTCCTGCAGGCGCACGTAGTCCTCCTGCGGGAACTTGCTGTCGATCGGCAGCCACACCGGCGCGCTGCCCGAGCCGGGCAGGCGGATGGCGAACTCCACCACCTCGCCGCTGCCGGGCACAACCGTCACGTTGGCCTCCCACTGGCCCGGCGCGAGAATCTGCTCCAGCAGCGCGCCGAGCTGCACCTCGCCCCAGGTGCCGCGGGTCTTGACGTTGGTCAGCACCTTCTTCAGGTCGCCCACGCCGGCGGCGAGGGTCTGCATCTCGCCGAGACCGCGCGTCACCTGCTCCAGGCGCTGGTTGACTTGCGCCCAGCTCGCGGAGAGCCGTTTGTCGATGGACTCTGTCAGCTTGTCCTCCACGGTGCGGCGCATCTCGCGGAGCTGGCTGTCCTGGTCGCGGCGGAGCTCGGTCAGCTGGCCGTTCACGCCCTGGCGGAGCTGCTCCACGCGGCTGTCCATCTGGGTGAGCGTCTCGCGGACGGCGGCCTGCAGCTGGTTCAGCCGCTCCTCCTGGCCCTGACTCTGCATCAGCAGCTGCTGGCGCAGGCCCTCTGTCGCCGCGCGTTCGCGCTCCTCGCCGGCCTGCAAGGCGTCGCGGAGCAGGGCGGTCTGCGCCTCCTGGTGGGCGAGCAGCTCGTCGGCAATCTGGTTGAGCAGGGCTTCCTGACGCCGGGCGGCCTCGCGGCTGGCGGCCGCGTCGCGGCGGAGGAGGAGGAGAAGCGCCAGGGAGAGGAGCAGGCAGAGCGCCGCCAGGGAGAAGGAAATCCATTGGACGGTGGGCATGGTTTGTGCCTCCTGGGGAAATGGGATTGCTGTGAGGGTATTGTAGCAGATATCGGCGGGCAATTCAATTGCGGGAGCGGGGGAAGGCCCCACCCCCGGCCCCTCCCCGCTGCGGCGGGGAGGGGAGTTTTCAGAGTGAGCCGGGGGACGCTTTCCTCCGGAAAGCGTATCCGGGGCTACCGCCCATTCTTCGCTGAAAACTCCACACTGTGGCGTTTTCCGGGCGCTCAGAATCCCCGGACCCCCTTGAAAGACGCTCCTGCGGAGGGCTTTTCGGGATCGTCCTCGAAAGGCGCTCCTGCGGAGGGCACGTCAGGATCGCCCTTGAAAGGCGCTCCTGCGGAGGGCTTCTTTGGAATCCCCGAAAGACACTTTGGGGCGGTTTCTCTCTTTCCCACAGAAAAAGGCAGGCCGAATCAAAACAGCCTGCCGCTTTGCTTTGGCATGCATGGCCTGCGGCCTGCTCCGCGCGGGGTGCTTTTTTCCCGCTCACCGGCCGGAAAGCGCGGAGGACTGGTTGCCTCTCCTCCCCTGGAAGAACGCGTCCAGCACAGCCTTGCACTCGGCTTCCATCACGCCGGCCGTCCAGGCGGTGCCGCCGCCGAGGGCGGGGTCGGCGGGGAGGTCGTAGACGGAGCCGCAGCAGCCCTTGCCCGCGTCCGCCGCGCCGAAGACGCAGCGACTCACGCGGCTCATCAGCAGCGCGCCCGCACACATCGGGCAGGGCTCCAGCGTCACGTAGAGGGTGCAGCCGCTGAGCCGCCAGTCGCCGAGCGCCTCCGCGCCCCTGCGCAGGCAGAGCAGCTCGGCGTGGGCGGTGGGGTCGTGGAGCTGCTCGCGGCGGTTATGGCCGCGGGAAACGCAGACACCGTCCCTGACGAGGACGGCTCCGACGGGGACTTCGCCCTCTGAGAGGGCAAGGCGGGCTTCGTCCAGAGCGAGGGACATCCAGGATTGATCGTTCATGGGGCAGCTCCTTGTGAGGTGTACGTCTTCCTTTGTTTGTCTGGGCGGCAGGGGAATTCCGCGTCTGCGGCCGCTCTGAAGCCGGGCTTTGACCCGGCGGTCAGGCCGCCATGCGCCTGGACAGCGCGCGGATGCGCCTGAAGTAGCCGATCGCGAGGAGGACGGCGGCGCCGAGCCAGGCGAAGATTTCCGCGAGGTAGACGCCCCATTCGCCGATGAGCGGCGGCAGGAGAAGGGCGCAGCCGAGGCGCATCGCCAGCTCCACAAAACCGCTCATCATCGGGATGAAGGTGTCGCCCAGCCCCTGCAGGGCCGAGCGGTAGGTGAAGAGCACGTAGAGCGCGCAGATGCCGCTCGCCATCACCGTGAGGAAGTTGCTGCCGTAATCCAGCACCTGCTCCACGACGGCGGGATCATCCTGCACGAAGAGGGAGAGGATCTCCCGCCGCAGGGGGATGATCACCGCTGCGAGCAGGAGAGCGATGGCCACCGTGATGAAGGCGCAGGAGCGGACGCCCTTGCGCACACGGTCCAGCTTGCCCGCGCCGAAGTTTTGGCCGGCGAAGGTGCCCAGGGACGCGCTGATGGAGCCGCCGACCATCTCCAGCGGGCCCTGCAGCCTCGCCGCCGCGTTGTAGCCCGCGACGAAGATGAAGCCGAAGCCATTGACCACGCGAGTGAGGATCAGCCCGCCGATGGAGATGACGATGAACTGGAAGGCGATCGGCCCGCCCAGGCGCATCAGCTGGCGCATCATCGGGAAGTCCGGCCGCAGGTCGTCGCGCTGCGGGTGAAGCATCGGCAGGCGGATGACCGCCCAGAGGCACACGAGGAAGGACACGCCCTGGGCCAGCGAGGTGGCGATGGCCACGCCGGCCACGCCCCAGTGGAACTTCGCGACAAACAGGATATCCAGGACGATATTCGTGAAGGTGGCGAGCACCATGGCCACCAGCGGCGTGCGGCTGTTGCCCACCGAGCGCAGGAAGCCGGAGAGCAGGTTGCTGCCGATGACCAGCGGCATGCCCGCGAAGATGATGCGCAGGTAGAGCGCGGTCAGGTCGATGAAATCCTCCGGCGTTCGCAGCAGGCGCAGGATGGGATAGAGCGAGAGCTGGGACACGGTCTCCATCAGCAGGAAGGTCGCGGCGCTCAGCAGGATGCTCTGGCCGCAGGCGCGGCGGGTCGTCCGGTGGTCGCCCGCGCCGAAGGACTGGGCGATCTGAATTGCGAAGCCCTGGCTCAGGCCGATGGCGATGGAGATCACCGCCCAGTCCAGCCAGCCGGACGCGGTCACGGCGGTCAGGGCGGTGACGCCCTCGATCCGCCCCACGACCACGGAGTCGACCAGCGAATAGACCTGCTGGAGCAGGTTGGAGAGGATCATCGGCAGGGAAAACATCAGGATCAGCCGCGTCGGGCTGCCGGACGTCATATCCTTGGTGCGGGGCTGCATGGGGTTTTCCTCCTTCAGGTCAGCATTCTCCGTTCCACTCGCGGTGGAACTCCTCCAGATAAGCCTCCATCACCGCGTGCCTGTGCTCGGCCATGCGCCGCGCGGCGGGCGTGTTCATCATGTCCCGCAGGAGGAGCAGCTTCTCGTCAAAGTGGTGCAGGGTGCAGCCGGAGGCCGCGCGGTAGGCCTTTTCGTCCATGCCGAGGCGCGGCGCGGTCTCGGGGTCATAGATCGGCCTGCCCGCGTGTCCGCCGAAGGCAAAGGTGCGGGCGATGCCAATGGCCCCGATGGCGTCCAGGCGATCGGCGTCCTGCACGCACTGGCCCTCGGGGGTGTCCGGCCGGACGCTGTCCGTGCCCTTGAAGGAGATCTGCCGGATGACGCGCAGGACGCGCTCCGTCTCCTCCTCCGCGCAGCCGTGCGCCGCGAGGAAGTCCCGGGCGTGGGTCAGGTTCGCGGCGGTCTCCGGCGAGAGCTTCACGTCGTCCACGTCGTGCAGAAGGGCGGCGAGCTGGCAGACGCGCAGGTCCGCCCCGATCTCCCCGGCCAGGCGCGTCGCGAGGGTGTACACGCGCCAGGTGTGCCACCAGTCGTGGCCGCTGCTCTCTCCCTCGAAATAGGCCTTCGCGTAGGCCATCGCGTCCGCGATCAGGGTGTCCGCCATCCTGTCCGCCTCCTTCTTCTTCGCTCGCTGCAAGACGCACGATAGCACAAACGGCCTGCTTTCGCAAGGGGATGCGGGCGATTGCGCCGGATCAGTGGGCGCAGGGTGTCCGCCGCCCCCCTCTTTTTGGTTCTTTTGCCGCGGAAAAGCGCCAAAAAGTCAACCTTGACAAATGGGAAAACCTTTGCTACAATAACCAAGGTACTTTTGAACCCACTTGTGCAGAGTTGGCTGAGTGGACGAAGGCGCACGACTGGAAATCGTGTTACGGCTGAAACCGTACCAGGGTTCGAATCCCTGACTCTGCGCACAGCACCGATGGCAGCATCGGTGCTTTTTTGCGCTCATCAATCACAGATGCACAGTTTTTTTGACAGGTCTCATTTTGTTGAGTACAATGGTCGTCAGAACAGCGCTTCCGGTATTGACCCCGCGCAGAAGAAATGCTGTCCGTAACGTCCTTGAGCCGGCAAAGCGCAGGAGCGAGGGCCGTCCGTCGGGGTCCGGACACCTCGTTCCCTGAAAACCTTCCCCGCCCGCGCAGGATATCTCCCCTGCGCTATCGAATCTCTGCAGCACAGCGGCTGCAAATCAAACCAGACCGTCGATATGGAGGCAACAATATGCTGAACAGTCAGAAGATGCGGCAGCTTGCGCCGGAAATCGATCCGCTTCGCCTGGGCACAGGCTGGAAGCCGGAGGACCTGGGCAAGCCGCAGATCTTCATCGAGAGCCCCTTTGGCGACAGCCACCCGGGCTCCGGCGACCTGGACAGGCTTGTCCGCGCCGCACGCGAGGGCATCGCGGAGGCGGGCGGCTTTGGCGCGCGGTATTTCTGCACCGACATGTGCGACGGCGAGAGCCAGGGCACGGACGGCATCAACTTTTCGCTGGCGAGCCGCGAGGCCATCGCCAATATGATCGAGATCCAGGCGAACGCCACGCCCTTCGACGCGGGCGTCTTCATCGCCTCCTGCGACAAGGGCATGCCCGGCAACCTGATGGGCCTGGCGCGCGTGAACATCCCGGCTGTGGTAGTTCCCGGCGGCACCATGGCGGCCGGCCCCGACCTGTTGACCCTGGAGCAGCTCGGCATGTACGCGGCGGAGTTTGAGCGCGGGGAGATCGGCCGGGAGAAGCTGGACTGGGCCAAGGAGAACGCCTGCCCCAGCTGCGGCGCGTGTTCCTTCATCGGCACAGCCTCGACCATGCAGATCATGGCGGAAGCCCTGGGCCTCGCGCTGCCCGGCAGCGCCCTGCTGCCCGCGGCCAGCCCGGACCTCATCGAGTACGCGAAGCGCGCGGGCGCGCTGGCGGTCCGCCTCGCCCGGAGCGAGGGCATGCGCCCCTCGGACATCGTCACCATGGACAGCCTGGAGAACGCCATCATGGTGCACGCAGCCATCTCCGGCTCCACGAACGCCCTGCTGCACCTGCCTGCCATCGCCCACGAGCTGGGCCTCACGATCGACGGCGACACCTTCGACCGCCTGCACCGCGGTGCGCACTACCTGCTGGACATCCGCCCCGCCGGCAAGTGGCCAGCCGAGTTCTTCTGCTACGCCGGCGGCGTGCCCGCCATCATGGAGGAGATCCGCGGTATGCTGCACCTGGACGCCAGGACCGTCACCGGCAAGACCCTGGGTGAGAACCTGGACGAGCTGAAGCGCAGCGGCTACTACGAGCGCTGCCAGCGCCGCCTGGACGAGGCGAACGCGCAACGCGGCCTTCACCTGAAGCGCGAGGACATCATCCGCCCCTTCGACAGGGCGATCGGCACGGACGGCTCCATCGCGGTGCTCAGGGGCAACCTTGCGCCGGAGGGCGCCGTCATCAAGCACACAGCCTGCCCGAAGGAGATGTTTTCCGCCGTGCTGCGCGCGCGGCCCTTCGACAGCGAAGAGGCCTGCATCGACGCGGTGCTGCATCACCGGGTGCAGCCCGGGGACGCGGTCTTCATCCGCTATGAGGGCCCAAAGGGCTCCGGCATGCCGGAGATGTTCTACACCTCCGAGGCCATCTCCTCCGACAGGGAACTGGGCCGCACCATCGCCCTGATCACCGACGGCCGCTTCTCCGGCGCGTCCACCGGCCCCGTGATCGGCCACTGCAGCCCCGAGGCGCAGGCGGGCGGCCCGATCGCGCTGGTGGAGGAGGGCGACCTGATCGAGCTGAACGTGATGGAGCGCAGGCTGAACATCGTCGGCGTGGCGGGCGAAAGAAGGACGCCCGGGGAGATCGACGCCGTGCTCGCTGAGCGGAGGAAGCGCTGGAAGCCCAAGCCGCCCAGGTACGAAAGAGGCGTGCTGCGGCTGTTCTCGGAGCTGGCGGCGTCGCCGATGAAGGGCGCCTACCTGGATTATGACGCCAGGGGATGAGCCCGCGCCGTCTTTTCCTTATTTTCACCGCCCCCATACACAAAAGGCGTGGGCAGGGCAAGCGAAAACCCGCGCGGGACGCGGAGACAGCGCCTGAAAAACCAACACAGCAAGTGGAGGATACGCTATGAAATACATCGCTTACGGTTCCAACATGATGCGGCGTCAGATGGCTGACCGCTGCCCGGACGCAAAGCTCATCGGGATGGGATACCTCACGGGCGCCCGGCTGGAATTCTACCTTCACGCGACGGTGGAGAAGACCGGGAACAGCCGGGACCGGGTGCCGGTCGCGGTGTGGGAGATCAGCGGAGCGGATGAAGCGAGTCTGGATCTTTACGAGGGCGTACGGGACGGTTACTATACGAAGGAAGTGTGGCCGGTGACCCTGTCGGACGGCTCCGAGGTCGAGGGGCTGATCTACATCATGAAGAGTATCCGCCAGTCCCCGCCGACTGACACCTACTACTACGGCATCCGGGACGCCTACAGGGACCTCGGCCTGGACGCGCAGATCCCGACGGTGCTGCAGCCCGCCCTGCAGCGAAGCCTGGACAGGCAGTGAAGCGGTCAACGCCAGAGTATAAGCGCTTCCCCGAGAGGGGAGCATGAAACACCCGCCCCACAACCTCACAGCAAAAAGCCGGAAAGCGGATCGGGGATCAGCCCCTTCGCTTTCCGGCTTTGTTCTTTTCTCTGTGATTTTCTCTGTGACCGGGCTCAGCCCCGGATCATCCGGAGCAGGGTGTCGCCGAGCTCCTCCACGGTGCGGGCCTGTACGGTGGCGCGCTCCCACTCCTCCGGGAACCCGTAGCCGTAGCACGCGGCGACGGTCGGCAGGCCGTTCGCCAGGCCGGACTCGATGTCCCCCAGGCGATCCCCGGCCATGGCGGCCCGGGTGGGCTGATACTCCGCGATCAGCTCCGCGATGGCTTCCGCCTTGGTGCGCCCGTGTTTGGCCGCCTCAATGCGGGCAAAATACCCGTGCAGCCCGGTGTGCTCAGCTGAGAATTCCACATACCCCTGGTAGCCGTTGGAGACGATCATCAGGTCCGCCGCCTCCCGCAGGCGGTCCAGCGTCTCCCGCATGCCCGGAAAGAGTTTGATGGTGGACGGAATCAGGCGTATCTCCGCCTCGCGGCGGGCCGTCAGGTACTCCTCCGCGCGGTCGCGGGGGATGTCCAGCACCTCCACGGACTCCTCCTGCGTCGGCCCGTTGCACGCCGCGATCAGCTCGTCGGACGGCATGGGCAGACCCATCTGCTCAATGGCCGCGCGCACCTCGGCGAAGCAGAGCGTCATGGAATCGGCGATGGTGCCGTCCCAGTCGAAAAAGATGATCGGGCGATGCGTAAGGCTCATGGACAGCGCTCCTTGCTGGATAATGGAATGCCGCCGCAGCGCGGCCTGAACATTATAGCCGATCCGGGCGGGGTTGACAACGCGCTTTTTCGGAGAAAAGCGGGCACAGATTGCACAACAGCGAAAAAGCGGGCGCAGCGCGGACGGCCGATGTAGTCCGCCTCTTTCGCCGCGCGTTTTTTCCCCGCGCGGGAGCCGGCCTCTTTCCGGCGCGTTCTTCTCCCGGCTGGCCGCGTTTTTCCACCGCCTGTGCGCGACGGGGCCTGTCTTCCCCGTCCGATATGCAGGAGTAATTTTCTTTCCTGCAATTTTCATGCATTTTTGTCGATTTGCAAGTTCGATTCTGCATTTTTGAATTGTTTATTATTTGTTTTTTGGGGGTGACCTATTGACAGCGCCGTGCGCGTCGTTTACAATCCAGTCACAGCAGTTTCCAAAGGCTGCCGGCAAAAAGAACCGCAGGCGTTCGGAGAGGGGTGAAACGATGATCCGCCTGGAACATGTCAACAAATTCTTCGGCGAGCTGCATGTGCTCAAGGATGTGAACCTGACCGTGGCGGAGGGCGAGAAGCTCGTCATCATCGGCCCCTCGGGTTCGGGCAAGTCCACCACCGTGCGCTGCATGAACTTCCTCGAGGAGCCGACCTCCGGCAAGGTATTCATCAACGGCACCGAGCTGACCGCGCGGAACAAGACAAGGGTTGTGCGCGAAAACCTCTCGATGGTGTTCCAGTCCTTCAACCTCTACCCGCACATGAGCGTTCTGCGCAACCTCACCCTGGCTCCGACCAAGCTGCACGGCAAGTCGAAGGCCCAGGCGGAGGAGCTGGCCTACCACTACCTCGACGTCGTGGGCCTGCGCGACAAGGCGCACGTCTACCCGACCACCCTTTCCGGCGGCCAGCAGCAGCGCATCGCGATCGCCCGCGCCCTGTGCGCCGAGACGAAGATCATCCTCTTCGACGAGCCAACCTCCGCTCTCGACCCGGAGACCATCCAGGAGGTGCTGGACGTGATGATCCGCCTCGCCGATGAAAAGATCACGATGGTGGTCGTCACGCACGAGATGGGCTTCGCCCGCCAGGTGGCCGACCGCGTGGTCTTCATGGATGGCGGACAGATCATCGAGGAAGGGACGCCGGAGCATTTCTTCACCCATCCGGAGAATGAGCGGGTGCAGCAGTTCCTGGGGAAGATTTTGCGGAATTAGGACGGTGCGGGCTGCGAAGGTTTCCAAAGGGCTCTGAGCGCCCGGAAAACAGTCCAGTGGACTGTTTTCAGCGAAGAGCGGGCGGCAGCCCCGGATCGATCGCAAAGCCCTTTGGCCGCGCCCGCAGGCGCGGAACCCTTGCAGACATGGCGTTGATCAGGCGTTTCTGCTCTTTGCAAACCTTCACCACATCCATGAGATTGAGCGGTATCATACCCTAACAAGAATGCTTGTCTTCAACCCCTTCGGGTTGACATATTCAGAAATCTATCATTAAAGGAGGATCCCACTATGAAGAAGATCGTTGTTAGCCTCATGCTGGCCCTTTGCCTACTCCTCTCCGCCGTGGCGCTGGCCGATGACCTGCCCGCCGGCGTTCAGGCCATCAAGGACCGCGGCGTGCTCCGCGTCGGCAGCAAGGTCGACGTCATCGGCTTCGGCCTGCAGGATACCCTGACCGGCGAATACAGCGGCCTTGAGGTCGATATCGCCCGCAAGCTGGCCGAGATCCTCGGCGTGGACATTGAGTTTACCCCCGTCACCGCCGCCACCCGCGGCCAGCTGATCGACTCCGGCGACCTGGACATGGTGCTGGCCACCTTCACCATCACCGAGGAGCGCAAGGAGCAGTGGGACTTCTCTTCCGCCTATTACACGGACTATGTGAGCCTGCTGGTGGAGAGCGGCTCCGGCATCGCGACCCTGGCGGACCTGGCCGGCAAGACCGTGGGCGTCTCCTCCGGCTCCACCACCGCCCGCGCCGTCACCGAGGCCATGATTGCCGAGGGCGTCATCACCGCTCCCGACTATGACCGCTCCCTGTTCGACGCCGCGACCTGGACCAACGGCGTGAGCTTCCGCCAGTATCCCGACTATCCCTCCATCTCCACCGCCCTGTCCGGCGGAGAAGTGGACGCCTTCGCGATGGATATGTCCACCCTGGCCTTCTACAAGAACGACAGCCGCAGCTACGTGGACGCGAAGTTCGCCCCGCAGGATTACGGCGTGTGCACCAAGAAGGGTTCCGACCTCTCCGCGTGGGTGGAAGGCTACATCAGCGCCTGGCTGGCGGACGGCACCATCGACGCCCTGCAGGTTGCCAACAATCTGAAGTGATTGGCGCGAAGCGCCTGGAGGGGAGGCAGGCTTCTGCCTCCCCCGTTTTCATCAATAAAGAACCGGAATGGTTCCGGCTTCTTTCGTGATTTTCCTGCGTCGAGATTCCGCGCCTGCGGGCGCGGGCAGGGGGCTTTGCGATCGCCCCCTGCACTCCTTCGCCCCCTTCGCTATTTGGAAACGTATGGTGCGGGGAGGGGTTGGGGGTGGGGACACCATCTTTGGGGTGATGCCAACATGCTGAGTGCCTTTTCACCGGAAGCCTGGGCGCGCGTCTGGGCCTTCCGCGACACCTTCCTCCTGGGCCTTTGGACAACGGTCTCCACGGCGGTGCTGGCGATCCTGCTGGCCTTCTCGCTGGGACTCTTGTTCGGCCTGTTCTCCACCGGGAAGATCAGGCTCCTGCGCGTCATCGCGCGGGTCTATGTCGAGATCATCCAGAACACGCCCATCGTGCTGCAGCTGTGCTTCATGTACTACGCGCTGGTCTACGCCAAGCGGTCCATCGGCATTGCCGCGGCGGGCATCCTCGCGCTGGGCATCTACCACGGCGCCTACATGGCGGAGGTCATCCGCGCGGGCATCGAGGCCATCCCGAAAGGCCAGTTCGAGGCCGCGCAGTCCCAGGGCTTCAGCTACATCCAGCAGATGGGCTACATCATCCTCCCCCAGTCCGTCAAGGTGATCCTGCCGCCCATGGTCAACCAGGTGGTCAACCTCATCAAGAACACCTCCTGCCTCTACATCATCGGCGGCGCGGACCTCATCTCCCAGACCTACAGCTTCGTCACCGGCGCTTCCACCGGCGGCGCTTACGGCCCGGCCTACATCGTCTGCGGGGTGATGTTCTTCTGCGTGTGCTTCCCGCTCTCCCGCCTCGCGGGGCGCTGGGAGGAGCGCCTCAAGGTGCGCGACCGCCGCGCCGTGGCCGCCGTATCCAGCGGGCCCATCCCGCGCAGGGTGATAAGAAGGGGGCAGAAGCCATGAGTGATCTCCAGGCCAGTCTCGCCATGATCCGCCAGCCGGCCGTGCTGCAGTACCTGCTGCGCGGCGTGGTCTTTACCCTCATCATCTCCCTGATCGCCGTGCTGCTCGGCATCCTGCTGGGCTCGGTGCTGGCCCTCCTGCGCAATTACGGCACGCGGCACCCGGTTGCCCGCGTCTTTCGCAGGATTTCCATCATCTATATCGAATTATTCAGAAACACGCCTCTGCTGCTGTGGATCTTCATCTGCCTGGTGTTCTGCCCGGTGCCGTCCTTCCTCAACCGGAAGATGTTCGGCCTGAACAGCGCCGCGGACGTCAAGCTGCTCTTCAAGGCGGCGGTCGCGCTGACGCTCTTCACCTCCTCCGTCATCGCGGAGATCATTCGCGGCGGCCTGAACTCCGTGGCCGAGGGCCAGTTCGAGGCGGGACACGCCCAGGGCTTCAACATGGTGCAGATCATGGTCTACATCGTGCTCCCCCAGGCCTACCGTAACGTGATCCCGACCCTGCTGAGCCAGGTGATCACCACCATCAAGGACTCGTCCTACCTCGCGAACGTGGCCGTGATTGAGCTGATGGCGCGCACGAAGACGATCATGAGCGCCGCCGGGCGGTACAACGGCACAGGCACCATCCACGTCAGCGACGTGTTTGTGCTCTTCGGCCTCGCCGCGCTGATCTATTTCGTCATCAACTTTGCCCTCTCGTGCGCCGTCCGTGCCATGCAGAAGCGCATGAAGCGCGCGCCCGTGCGGCCGCAGACAACCTGATGCACCCGTAAAACCCAGATCAAGTGTGTGCGAGCGAAGGGTGGAGGGGGTTCGGAGCGCCCGGAAAACTCCATGTTATGGAGTTTTCAGCGGAGAACGGGCGGCAGCCCCGGACCGACCGCAAAGCCCCCTGCCCGCGCCCGCAGGCGCGGAATCCCCACCAGGAGGTATGCCGATGGAAAACTTTGTCATCACCCTCTCCCGGCAGTACGGCGCGCTGGGCCGCCCCGTCGCGCAGGCCCTCGCACGCATGCTGGAGATCGACTTCTGGGACCGCGACATCGTGGAGGAGGCCGCCAAGCGCATGGGGCAGAGCCTCCACGCCATCAGCGACATGGAGGAGCGCGAGCGCCCTTCCCTCTTCCCGGTGCGCCACCGCGAGGCGACCATGAGCCTGGCCTCCTACAGCATCAACGACGAGATCTTCGACATCGAGAGCAACGTGATCCGCGACGCGGCCTCACGCACCTCGTGCATCATCGTCGGGCGCTGCGGGGACTACGTCCTGCGGGATCATCCGCGCAAGCTGAGCGTCTATCTCTACTCCTCCCTGGAGGACCGCGTGAAGAACTGCATGACCTACCTCGGCATGGACGAGAAGACGGCCCGCAGGCAGATCCGCGAGATGGACCACGCTCGCAGCTACTACCACCGCAAGTACATGCCCGACCTGAAAACGGCCTTCGACCTCGGCGACATGCAGCTGAACGCCTCCCACTTCGGCGTGGAGAAAACGGCCGAGATCATCGCGGACACCGCCAGGAAGCTCTTCCTGTGAGCGGCGCGGAACAGACGCTTGAACCGCCGGCCTTCGCTGTGAGACCGGCGGTTTTTGCCTGCCGTTTTTCTGTACCGCAAGGCGGCCTTCCGGCCCCCGGCGCGTCCCTTTCAAAGAAGGCATGGAGGACGTTCTCAGCGGAGTTCTCCTTCCTCTCATCGACAATTCCCCTCCGGGCATGCGGGAAGGGGCGAATGCGGGGGTTCCGGAAGCGCAAAACGCAAAAAACGAGAGCGGCGCATTCCGCACCGCTCCCGCGAAAAAGCAGATCTGAGGTTTGTTTTTTTGGGGGGCCTTACCCCTGCACCCGCCGCACGCGCAGCACGCCGTCAATCTCCCGCAGCCGCTCCACCGTGTCCCGGGGCATCGGCTGGGCGAGGTCCAGCAGCGTATAGGCGTAGGCGTCGCGGCTCTTGTTCGCCAGGTTCTCGATGTTCAGCCCGTGGCTGCCGAAGAACGCGGTGATCTGGCTCAGCATGTTCGGCACGTTGCGGTGCAGAATCGCGACGCGCGCCGCGGTCTGGCATACGCCCGCGTCCAGGTCGGGGAAATTGACCGAGTGCGTGATGTTGCCGTTGTCCAGATAGTCCTGCAGCTCCTGCACGGCCATCACGGCGCAGTTGTCCTCGGCCTCCTCGGTGGACGCGCCGATGTGCGGCAGGACGATGGCCTTGTCCATCTTCACGACAGCCTCGTTCGGGAAGTCCGTCACGTAGACGGAGACCTTGCCGCTCGCGAGGGCTTCGGCCATCACCGCGTCGTTCACGAGGGAGTCTCGGGCGAAGTTCAGCACGCGCACGCCGTCCTTCATCTGGGCGACGGCGCTCTCGCCGATCATGCCCTTGGTGGCGGAGGTCGCCGGGACGTGCAGGGTCACGTAATCCGCCTTGGCGTAAACAGCCTCGGCAGTCGGGGCGTAGCGCACCGCGCTGGAGAGATTCCAAGCCGAGCGCACGGACAGGTAGGGATCGTAGCCCCAGACCTCCATGCCGAGGTCGACAGCGGCGTTGGCCACCAGGACGCCGATCGCGCCCAGGCCGATGACGCCCAGCACCTTGCCCTTCACCTCGTGGCCGGCGAACGCCTTCTTCGCCTTCTCGGCGGCCTTGCCGATGCCCTCGGTGCCGGCGTTGTCCAGCACCCAGCGGTTGCCGGCGACGATGCCGCGGGAGGCCATCAGCAGACCCGCCAGCACGAGCTCCTTCACGGAGTTCGCGTTCGCGCCGGGGGTGTTGAAGACGACGATGCCCGCCTCGGCGCAGCGGTCCAGCGGGATGTTGTTGACGCCAGCGCCCGCGCGGGCGATCGCGCGAAGCCCCTCGGGGAAGGCCATGTCCTTCATCTCGGCGGAGCGGACGAGGACGCCGGCGGCGGGCTCGATGCTGTCCACGAGGGTGTAGCCCTCGCGGAAGTGGGCCGTGCCCACGGGGCTGATGTTGTTGAGGCAGTAGATGGCTCTGTTCTTCATAGATCAAAACACCTCGTTCCGGATGGCTGCCCTTCCCGCCCCTCCCTGCCGGGGAGAAGCCTTTGCGGAAGGCCGGGCCGCTCCTTCTTACAGCTTTTTCTCAAACTCCGCCATGAAGTCCACCAGGTCCTTCACGCCCTGCTCGGGCATGGCGTTGTAGATGGAGGCGCGCATGCCGCCGACCGTGCGGTGGCCCTTCAGGTTCACGAAACCGGCCGCCGTGGCCTCGGCGATGAACTTCTTGTCCAGCGCCTCGTCGCCCGTGACGAACGGGACGTTCATCAGGGAGCGGTCCTCCCTGCGCACCGTGCCCTTGAACACGGCGGAGCTGTCCAGGAAGTCATAGAGCAGCTTGGCCTTGCGCTGGTTGCGGCGCTGCATCTCCTCCAGGCCGCCCATGGCCTTCAGCCACTTGAACACCAGGCCGCACACGTAGATGCCCCAGCAGGGCGGCGTGTTGTAGAGGGAATCGGCGTCCGCGTGCGTCTTGTAGCGCAGCATGGTCGGGGTGCCGGGCAGCACGTCCTCGCGGATCAGGTCCTCGCGGATGACCACGATGGCCACGCCCGCCGGGCCGACGTTCTTCTGCGCGCCGCCCCACCAGATGCCGTACTTCGTGATGTCCACGGGCTCGGAGAGCAGCATGGAGCTGACGTCCGCCACCAGCGGGATGTCGCCGGTCTCCGGCAGCTCATGGTAGACCGTGCCGTAGATCGTGTTGTTCTGGCAGATATAGACATAGTCCGCGTCGGGGCTGATCTGCAGCTGCTTCACGTCGGGGATGTAGGTGAAGGTCTTGTCCGCCGAGGACCCGATGATATTCACCTTGCCGTACATCTCGGCTTCCTTGGCGGCCTTCTTCGCCCACTGGCCGGTGAGGATGTAGTCCGCCTGGCCCTTGCGCATCAGGTTCATCGGCACCATGGCGAACTGCGTGTTGCCGCCGCCCTGCAGGAAGAGGATCTTATAATTCTCCGGAATGCCGACCAGCTCCCGCAGATCCTGCTTGGCCGTCTGCAGAATATCCTCAAAAACCTTGGAGCGGTGGCTCATCTCCATCACGGACATGCCGCTGCCGTGATAGTCCAGCATCTCCTCCGCCGCCGTGCGCAGCACTTCCTCCGGCAGAACCGCCGGACCCGCGCTGAAATTATACACTCTGCTCACGCTCAAAGCCTCGCTTTCGTAGTGCTACAGGCTGTCTGCCCATCTGGATTGTACCATAGAATCCATACCGGCGGATGTATTTCGGTTGTTCTTTCGCCAGAGATTGCCATCACGGGTGATTTTTGCACCGGATTTTCCCTCTTTATGCATTCAAAAGCCGGAAGAACCGAAAAAGAACAGAAAACATGCAAGAAAACTTCCCGCATCATTCATTTTGGCCTTGATTTGTCGGCGAAATAGGGTATAATGGATTGCGGCGTGCATGTCACGCGCAATCCCATGCAGGAGATGACTCTTTATGGCACTCACGGTATCCCATCGCTGCCGGCAGATCAGCCCGTCCCTCACCCTCTCCATCGACGCCAAGGCCAAGGCCCTCAAGGCGGAAGGTCAGGACGTGGTGGGCTTTGGCGCAGGCGAGCCCGATTTCCCGACGCCCCAGCACATCTGCGATGCCGCGAAGCAGGCCATCGACATGGGCATGACGCGCTACACGCCGACCCCCGGCACCATCGAGCTGCGCCGCGCCATCTGCGACAAGTTCCAGCGAGACAACGGCCTCAGCTACGACCCGGCGGACATCATCGTCTCCAACGGCGGCAAGCACAGCCTCTTCAATATCTGCCAGGCCATCCTGGATATCGGCGACGAGGTGCTGATCCCCACGCCCTGCTGGGTCTCCTACCCGGAGATGGTGCGCATGGCCGGCGGCGTGCCGGTGTTTGTGCCCGCGACGGAGGAGGAGGCCTTCGTACCCTCCATCGAGGCCTTCCAGGAGCGCGTCACGCGCCGCACCAAGGCCGTCATCGTCACCAGCCCCAGCAATCCCTGCGGCTGCGTCTGGCGCCGCAAGCAGCTGCAGGACCTCGCGGAGCTGTGCGTGCAGAAGGGCCTCTTCGTCATCAGCGACGAGATCTACGAAAAGCTGCTCTACGACCGCGAGAAGCACCTCTCCATCGCCCAGCTGGGCCCGGAGATCAAGGCGCAGACCTTCGTGTGCAACGGCATGAGCAAGGCCTTCGCGATGACCGGCTGGCGCATCGGCTATACCGCCGGCCCCCGGGACATCATCCAGGCCATGGGCAGCTTCCAGAGCCAGTCCACCTCCAACCCGAACGCCATCGCCCAGTACGCGGCCACCGTCGCCCTGAATACCGACCAGAGCTGCATCTGCCGCATGGTCGAGGAGTTTGAGCGCCGCCGCGACATGCTGGTGCGCCTCATCAACAACATCCCCGGCCTCAGCTGCGTCAAGCCCCGCGGCGCCTTCTACGTGCTGATGAACATCAAGGGCATCATGGGCCGCCGCCACGGCGACGCGTGGATCACGAACTCCATGACCTTCGCCGACGTCCTCCTGCGCGACAAGCTGGTCGCGGTCGTGCCCGGCGTGGCCTTCGAGGCCGAGGGCTATGTGCGCCTGAGCTACGCCATCTCCATGGAGAACATCCAGAAGGGCCTGAACCGCATCGCCGAGTTTGTGGCGGAGCTGCGGTAAGCCCGGCACCTCCTGAGCGCAAATAACCCCCTGCGGGGCATCATCCACGGGTGATGGTCCGCAGGGGGTTTTGTTATTTGACCTCTCTGATTCTGGAAGATCCGCGCGCGGAAAACCCGCTCCGGCAGAGCGCCCGCCGCGTAATCCGTAATCCGTAATCCGTTATCCGTTATCCGTTCAGGCCGCGCTTCACGCCCCGAACAGCGCGCTTCCCGCGAGAATCATCAGCGGCAGCGTGCCCGCGAAGAAGAGCGTCGACATCAGCACGCTCCGCGCGGCGAATTCGGGCTCCATGTTGTCCTGGATGGCGTAGATCGAGGTCAGCGTCGCGCAGGGGCAGGCGAGGTAGACCAGCAGGCACAGCTTGTCCGCCGCGGCAAGGGGCACCAGCTTCAGCGCCAGCATGCACAGCAGCGGGATGACCAGATTCCGCAGCAGCGTCACGAGGTAGGCGCGCTTCTCCCGGAGGATCGCGGTCAGCCTGTTCTCCGACATCATCACGCCGATGATGATGAGCGTCAGCGGGGTGATCATCGCGCCGGTGCTGGCGGCGACCGTCTGCACGGGGGCCGGCAGGTGCCAGCCCAGCGCCAGCATCACCATCAGCACCGCCGTGGTGACGGTGGGCGGGGTCAGCAGATTCTTCACGCGGAACCGCTCGCCGGTAAACATGCTGATCTGCCAGGTGAAGAACAGCGCGTTGAAGGCGATCAGCCCCACGGCGTTGTAGAGGATCGCCATGTCGCCGAACAGGGCGCGGCAGAGCGGCAGGCCCAAGAAGGTGAGGTTCGGATAGGTCAGCAGCGACGCGGTTGTGACCTTCATCGGCCGCGGCGTTTTCCGGAGCGACTGCACCCACAGCGACAGGGCCGTGGTCGCCGCGAACATCACGGTGATCAGCGCGTACATCAGCAGCAGACTGCCCATCTCGCTGCCCGAGACCGTCTGGCTGGAGGCGGAGAGGATCGTGAAGGGCAGGATCAGGTCGGTGCAGATGCGCGTCAGGTATTTCCGCTGGTCCGGGTTGATCACACCCAGCTTGCCCGCGGCATAGCCGATGAGGACATAGAGCAGGATCACGAGGATCTGGGTGAAGACAATCTCCATGGATGGCATAGGGCAGCTACCTCCCGGCGGCAGGGCTTCAGCGCCTGCGGGCCTGGCAGCATGATACACG
This sequence comes from uncultured Clostridia bacterium, assembly GCA_946543085.1. Lineage (GTDB taxonomy): Bacteria > Bacillota > Clostridia > Christensenellales > Aristaeellaceae > RUG11272. The sequence goes on from CAMNLM010000003.1 coordinate 25,975, forward strand.
AAACGCGGGATTTGTTCAATCGGAAAAAAACGCGGCCCGCCCCCACGGGTTTCCCCCCGCATCTTTTCGCCCTGATTTTCCATCATGTTGTTGACTTTTTACTTTTATTACAATAAAATAGCGCTGATGGAAAACTGATAGAGGGAGATGAGCACATTGTTCAAAGACAGGCATCCGGCCCTGCGCCGTTTATCGCTTCGCGCAATCGCCCTGTGCTGTTCCCTGCTGCTCTGCCTGGGAGTTTTCCCTCTCCAGACGGCCTCGGCCGCCCAGAAGGGCAAAGCCCTCAGTCTCAATTATGTCGACAGCAGCGGAAACCGTTCGCCCGTGGAGCTGGTGACCCCCGGCTCCGCCATGTCCGTCATCCGGATGAACGGCGTGACGATGGCCGTCAATAACACCCAGCTCGAATGGGAGACCAACGCGACCGGCGAGAAGCGCATCGCGGTCATCCACGCGCCCTCCAAGGGCCGCGCGACCATGCGCCTGACCGAAAAGCCCAAGTCGAAGGTTCTCACCAAATGCCCCGCCGGCAAGGTCGTCTTTGTCTTCGACTACGGCGAGAAGTACACCGGCATCTTCTACAACGGCTACGGCGGCTATGTGCTGACCGGGGCGCTGAAATTCATCGGCGACAGGATTTCCCTCGGCGGCGCGACCGTCAGCTACGAGGGCTCCACCACCCGCACGACCAACCTCCGCCTGCGCGCCCGTCCCGACCAGTCCGGCCAGTCGCTCACGGCGGTCAATCCCGGCATGCGCGCGACGATGGTCGGCGCGGCGGCCAACTGGGTCGAGGTGGATATCAACGGCTGGCACGGCTACATCCGCATCAAGTTCCTGACCCTGGACGAGGGCGTCGCGGATCCCACCGCCGACAAATCGGCCGTGCCCGAGTCCGACGGGGAGACCGCCGCCGAGAGCGCGGAAGAGGACGAAGAAAGCGTCTGACCGCGCAGCGGCCGCCCGTCCCCGGGCGGAAAGCAAAACGCATGAATCAAGCAAAAGGCAGGCGATACCTACGGAGGATTACGGCAGACAGCGCAGGGTGATCGATCTTCATCAGATTCGCGAGAACACGCGCCTCCTGCGCAGCTGCGTTCCCGCCACGGCAGGGCTTCTTGCCGTCGTCAAGGCGGACGCCTACGGCCACGGCGCGGCGCAGACCGCCAGGGCCGCCCTGGAGGCCGGGGCTTCCTGGCTGGCCGTCGCCTGCGTCGAGGAAGGCGTCGAGCTGCGCGAGGCGGGCATCGGCGCGCCGATCCTCGTGCTCGGCGGCTCAGGCCCGCGGGCCATGGAGGCCGCCGCCCGCCATGCCATCACGCTCGCCCTCTACACGCCGCAGCAGGCCGCCGAGGCGGGAAAAGCCGCGGAGGCCGCCGGCAAGCCCCTCGACGTCCACGTCAAGCTGGACACCGGCATGGGCCGCATCGGCGCGCGCACGCCGGAGGAGGTCGTCGCCCTGCGCGAGGCGCTTGCCCGCCAGCCGCGCGTCCGCCTGACCGGCGTCTTCACGCACTTCGCGGACGCGGACGGCGAAAGCCTGGATTTCACCCGCGAACAGCTGCGCCGCTTTGAGGCGCTGAGCGCCCTGCTGCCGGAGGGCATCCTCCGCCACTGCGCGAATTCCGCCTCCATCCACCGCCTCATGCCGGAGGCCGCGTTCGACCTTGTGCGCATGGGCATCAGCCTCTACGGCTATCCGCCCGTGCCCACCGATCTGCCCCTCAAGCCCTGCATGCGCTGGGAGGCGGAGGTCACCCATGTCAAGGAAATCCAGCCCGGCGACGCCGTCAGCTACGGCTGCACGTTCCGCGCCGAGCGCCCCACCCGCGTCGCGACCGTCGCCTGCGGCTACGGCGACGGCTACCACCGCGCGGCGACCGGCAGGGCGGAGGTCCTGATCCGCGGCCACCGCGCGCCGGTCATCGGGCGCATCTGCATGGATCAGATGATGGCCGACGTGACGGGGTTTGAGGACATCGCTCCCGGCGACACCGCCGTGCTGCTCGGCACGGACGGCGCGGAGACGATCACCGCCGAGGACATCGCCCGCTGGAGCGGCACCATCTCCTATGAGATTCTGCTCGCCGCGACCGGCCGCGTCCACCGCGAGTGGACAGAATAAATCACAGAATTCGGAGGCGCTTATGCCCCAGAAGAAACCGCAGGCTGCGCCTGTCAGAAAACCCTTTCTCACCGGTTCGCCCTATGACTGCAACTCGCTGCGCAGCGCAGCCATGATCCTGCTGATGCTGGTGCTGGCGGCCATCGTCTACCTGGTGGCGGCCACCGTGCTGATGATCGACATCACCGTCGTGCGCATCGCGCTCAACGCCGTCATGCTGATCGTCACCTGGGAGCTGTTCAGCGCGAGCGGGCGCTCTAACGGCGCTGTCGCGGTCAACCAGGGCGAGATCATGTACCGCCGCCAGGAACGCGGCGACACGGTCACCCCGCGCGACCGCTCCATGTGCTTTCACCCGCTGAAGGGCTTCGTCATCGGCCTGCTCGGCAGTCTGCCGCTGTTCCTCATCGCCGCTGTGCTTGCGCTGACGACCTCCAGGCAGATCACCACCGCCGGCGCCCTGCCCGCGTGGATGAGCTCCATGGCGGTAGACCCCGAGTTCTCCTCCGCGCTCTCGGCCTATGTCGTCGGCCAGTCCATCGGCGTGACGGACATCCTGCGCGTGCTGATCCGCATGGAGCTGCTGCCCTGGGTCAACCTGATCGGCTCGGAGAACAGCGGCGCGCTCCTGATCATGGAGCGCCTGAGCCCGCTGCTCGTCCTGATCCCCGGCCTCTGCTACGGCTGGGGCTACACGCGCGGCGTCAACGAGCGCTCCCGCGTCCACACGAGCATCGCCGCGGGCAACAGGCGCCGCGCCCGCAAGGAAGCCAAGGCCCGCAAAGCCCGCGCGGCGTCCACCCCCAAGCAGCTGAACTGATCGGATCATCCGACATCCAACGACAGCGGAAAGGCAGCCATGCGCATCATCGCCGGAACCGCCCGCTCGCGGACGCTCCAGGCCCCCAAGGGCACGGACACGCGCCCGACGCTGGACCGCGTGCGGGAAAACCTCTTCAATATCCTGGGGCACCGCGTCTGGCAGGCGCAGGTGCTGGACCTTTTCGCGGGCAGCGGCGCGCTCTCCTTTGAGGCCGTCAGCCGCGGCGCGGCCCGGGCCGTGCTGGTCGATCACGCCCGCGCGGCGCACCTGTGCGAGCAGAAGAACGCGGAGAGCCTGGGCTTTGCCGCCCAGTGCCGCATCCTGCTCAGCCCCTGGGAACGGGCTGTGGAAACCCTGCGCCGCGAAGGCGCGCGCTTCGATCTCGTCTTTCTCGACCCGCCCTACGCCCTGAGCGACCTCACGCAGGTGACGCAGGCCCTTCTGCCGCTGCTGGCGGAGGACGCACGCGTCGTCGTGGAGCACGAGGGCGGCAAGCCCAGCCGCGTCTGCGCCGGGCTCGCCCTGACCGACACGCGTAAATACGGCTACGCGGGCATCAGCATTTTCGTCCCTGCCCCCGTCCCTGCCCCCGCCCCCGCCGCCGAAGGCGAAGAAGAAGCCGCGGGCGCAGCCGGCGCAGAGGACACAAAGATTCCAAAAGATCCACACGGCGCAAGCGCGCAGAATACGGAGGCACATCCATGAGCGAATCCGGCGCGAGAATCTGCGTCTATCCCGGCAGCTTTGACCCGATCACCGAGGGGCACATGGACATCATCCGCCGCGCCGCCGCGATGTACGACCGGGTGATTGTGGCCGTGCTGCGCCACCCGACCAAGCCGGGCTGCTTCACCTGGGAGGAGCGCGTTGGGATGATCCGCCGCGCCTGCGCAGGCCTGCCGAACGTCGAGGCCGAGAGCTTTTCCGGCCTGACCACGGCCTTCGCCCGCGAGCGCCGCGCCTGCGCCATGGTGCGCGGTCTGCGCGCCGCCTCCGACTTCGAGCCCGAGCGCGAGCTCGCGCAGATCAACCAGCGCCTCGCCCCCGAGATTGAGACCGTGTTCCTGATTACGCGGCCCGAGCACACCGCCATCTCCTCCTCCAGCGTCCGCGAGATGGCCTCCTACGGCTGCAATCTCACCGGCTTCGTGCCGGAAGAACTCATCCCGGATATCCTGAAGAAATGCTTCACGCAGAAATAGAGACCGCGCGGCTTGCCGCGCACCGACAAGCCCTGAGACAAACACGCCGACAGCGCACGAGGAGGAACTCACCATGGCAGAAGGCAGCAAGAACGTTCAGCAGAGCCTGACGATTATCCGCGGTCTGGAGGACGCCGTCCAGACCGCCGGCAAATCCTGGATGCGGGCGGACATGTGCCTGCTCAACCGCAGACAGATGCAGGATGACCTCGCCCTCCTGCGGGAGTGCCTGCCCACGGCGCTGGAGAGCGCGGAAGGCATCGTGAAGAACGAAGAGAGCATCCTCAAGGCAGCGCAGGACGAGGGCCAGGCCGCCGTCAGCGAGGCGAAGCAGGAGGCCGAGCGCATCCAGGCCGAGGCCAAGGCCGAGCTGGAAAAGCTCCAGGAGCAGATCAAGCAGGCGGAAGCCCAGGTCGCCAAGATCCAGAAGGACGGCGAGCAGCTCCGCCAGCAGCTGACCGCGCAGGCGCAGCAGCAGGCCCAGCAGATCGTCGCCGAGGCCCAGCGCCAGGGGCAGCAGATCGTCGCCGAGGGCGAGCAGCAGGCTCGCGCGCTCGCCGAGAAGGAGAACGTCTACCTGCGCGCCAAGGTCGCGGCGGAGGAGCTGACCGAGAAGAACGAGGCCCAGCTCGCCCAGCTGCGCCAGAAGACCTTTGCCTACCTGGACGATGTGCTGGGTCAGGCCGAGCAGTACGTCGGCACCCTCATCCAGGACGTGCATCAGGAGCGGGAGAACATGAAGAGCTACCGGTGACAGTCGGGAGCCGCCCCGTGGGGCAAAGCCAAACTATCACCTAACGTTCACATTCGCGACATACCGCTTTCACAGTCCGGGAATAGACTGTGCATGTGTTCAGCGGAGCCACCAACCGTTTGGACACGTCTCCTATCCGGCATTCCGAAAGGAATGTCAACCTCCCTATCCTCCATACAAGCAAGGGCCGCCTGACGCAAGTCAGGCGGTTCTTGTCATGCGGGAAACCCGCCGGTCTTTTCCGGCGCGGCGCGGGCAGCGCGCTTCCTCTCTCCGCCCTCCCGTCCCGGCCTTGCGGGCCCGTTCTCCCGGGACGCTCCGGGATGGATGAAAGAATGGACTGTTTTCCATGAAGAGCCTTTCTTTCTGTCCATTCTGGTCATCTGTTTTCCATATATTCCCTTGACAATCCGGTCTTTTTGTACTATCTTTGTATACAAAATGCAGACAAAATGCAGCATTGTACTTTTGGGGGGTGTCCTGGACCGTGACACATCAGATCAGTTTTCAGCCGATGATGGAGAGCCGCCCCATCCGCGAAATCGCCTATGAGGTGCTCAAGCACGCGATCGTGACCGGGGATATCCCGGCCGGCGAGCGCATCGTGGAAACAGATTACGCCGACCGTCTGCACATCAGCCGCACACCGCTGCGCGAGGCGCTGCGGAAGCTGGAACGCGACGGCCTGGTGGAGTACGTCGTGCGCCGCGGCGTGGTCGTGCGCGCGTTCACCATTGCCGACGTGGAGGAGATTTATACCATCCGCAACGCGCTGGAAATGCTGACGCTCCCGGCCATCATCCGCAATGCCACCGCGGAGGACATTGCCTCCCTGCGCGAAAAGCTCCACGGCATGGACGAGCTGATGGCTGCCGGCGACATCGAGCAGCTCAGCCCCCTCACCCGCGCCTTCCACAGCCAGCTGACCAGCCTGTGCGCCCAAAACCGCATCCTGCGCGTGATGGAGAGCCAGGACGAATACATCACCCGCTTCTCCGCCATGGCCATCCGCGAGGAGAAGCACCTGCAGGAGGCCCACCAGGAGCACTACCGCCTGGTGGATCTGGTCGAGGCCCGCGACCTGCCCGCCTTCCAGGCCCTCATGCAGAAGCACATCAACGACAGCAAGACCTGCTGCCTCCGCGCGCTGGAGCTGCAGCGCGCCCAGCAAAACCTGTGAGGCAATCCGGCATGATCAAATGCAATTTCCATACGCACACCACCCGCTGCCGCCACGCAGCCGGCGCGGATGAAAGCTACGTCCGGGCCGCCCTCGCGGGCGGCTTTACCACGCTCGGCATGGCCGACCACACGCCCTGGCCCTTCGCCAGCGGCTACGAGAGCCCCGTCCGCATGCTCCCCGAAGAGCTGCCCGGCTACATCGCCTCCTTCCGCGCGCTCCGCGAAAAATACCGCGGGCAGATCGAGCTGCGCATCGGCGTCGAGGCCGAGTGGTTCCCGCGCTACGCCGACTGGGTCGACCGCATGAGCGACGCCGGCGTCGAATACTTCATCCTCGGCCAGCACTACGCGGACTCGGAGGAGGAGTACCCCTACGTCGGCTCCCCCTGGGCCTTCGACGACGACCATGTGCGCCGCTACGCCGACGCCTGCGCACTGGGCCTGCGCACGGGCCGCTACAGCTACGTCTGCCACCCCGACCTGTTCATGCGTCACCGCCCGGCGGACAGCTTCAACGCCGCCTGCGAGGCGGCGGCAGACACGATCTGCCAGGCTGCGCTGGAGGCGAACGTGCCGCTGGAATACAATCTGCTCGGCCTGAGCCTGCAGAACGGGGACACCACCGGCTATCCCAACCCCGCCTTCTGGACCTACGCGGCGAAGTGGCACAACAAGGCCATCCTCGGCATGGACGCGCACAAGCCGGAGGCGCTGGAAAACACCGCGCTCTGGCAGCGCGGCATCGAAGACCTGAAGACGCTCGGCTACGAGCGGGTGGAGACCCTCGAGATTCCCGTCAAGGAATAAACAGACAGGGACGCGGCTGACGCCGGAGACGGCGGCGCCGCGTTTTTTTGACGGAAACCGGACGGGCAAGCGCAGCCGGAACACCCCGCGTTCCTTTTCGCAGCCCGCGTTCCTTTTCGCCGCCGCGCGATTCTTGACGAAAAAAAGCGCTTCGCGTATAATCACGAAGACCCCATTGCCACATTCGCCCCCATGAAGGGGCGCATCGACCAGAAGGGAGATACCACGTCATGATTCTGAAACAGCCCCCCAAGCCCGGCAGCGTCTATGTCCCCTATGAGGAGCGCGAGGGCAACGAGTCCATTGTCTATTTCACCCGCGACCTGAGCCCCGAGGGCATCTGCAAGGTTTATGAGCGCGTGAACGCGATGATCGGCGGCAAGGTCGCCATCAAGCTGCACACCGGCGAGCCCCACGGCCCGAACATCATCCCCAGCGCCTGGGTCAAGGTCTTCATGGAGAGGGAGCTGCCCGACGCGACGATCGTCGAGACCAACACCTTCTATGACGGCGACCGCTACACCACCGAGCAGCACCGCCGGACCCTGGAGGTCAACGGCTGGACCTCCTTCACCACCGTGGACATCACGGACGAGGAGGGCACCGTGATGCTGCCCGTGAAGGGCGGCAAGTGGTTCACCGAGATGAGCGTCGGCAGCCATCTGCCGAACTACGACTCCCTGGTGGCGCTGACCCACTTCAAGGGCCACACCATGGGCGGCTTCGGCGGCTCCAACAAGAACCTCGGCATCGGCTGCGCGGACGGCCGCATCGGCAAGGGCATGATTCACGCCAAGAACGGCGACGACTGGGGCGTGGTCGAGGAGGAGCTGATGGAGAAGATCTCCGAGTCCACCAAGGCGACCGTGGATTACTTCGGCAAGCACATCACCTTCGTGAACGTGCTGCGCAACATCTCCGTCTCCTGCGACTGCGAGGGCGTGGACGCCGAGCCCGTCGTCACCCCGAACATCGGCATCCTGGCCTCCGTGGACATCCTCGCCGCCGACCAGGCCTCCGTCGACCTGCTGCACGCGCTGAAGGCCGAACACGGCAAGGCCATGCTGGAGCGCATCTCCAGCCGCCACGGCTACCGCCAGCTGAGCTACATGAAGGAGCTCGGCATGGGCAACGACAGGTACTTCCTGATCGATGTGGACAACGGTGACAGGCGCATCACCCCCGCGGACGCCGTGGAAGGCGTGGTGGACTTCCAGGGCTGACTTTCTTGAAAAAAAAGTATAGAAAAACCGGCGTGGACGCTTCACGGCTCCACGCCGGTTCTTCGTTCTGTTTGCCTTTGCCGCCCGGGCAGGATGCTTACGCCTGCTCTTCCGCGTCCGCGGACTGGGTCACGGCCCAGTAGAGCTTCATCTCGTCCTCATCGTTGGAGACGACGACGTCCTCCGCGGCGGTTTCCGCCGTCTGGATCCTGTCCTCAGATTCCTCAATGGTTTCTTCAAGCAGCCTGGCTGCGCTCATTTCCTGATAGCTCATGGTGATAAGCTCCTTTCCACATCTCTTCGCTCCCGGCGATCCGACGCCGCCGAAGACTTCTTTTCGCGCCTCGCTTTCCTCAGCGCGTGTCGGTATTATACCGCACTTCCGGAGAAACGCAATCGCCTGTTTGTCAGGCCGTATACCAGATTGGACAAATCGCGAAGAAAGTCACCGGTTTTACAGATGTTTTTTCTGGTATCGGAGACGAAGCTGCGTTCCCAGAAAATTCCTTCCTCCGCACCTTGACATCCTTGTCCCTGGCTGATAGAATCAAAATGAACGGTTGTTCACACATTCCAAAAGGAGGAAGCATACTTATGAGCAAGCTGATTCGTATCCTGTCCCTGGCTGTGGCCATTGTCCTGGCCGCCTCCTGCGCCCTGGCGGAGGGCGATCTCCTCAGCGCCATCAGGGAGCGCGGCACGCTGATCATCGCCACCGAGGGCGACTGGGCGCCCTGGACCTATCACAACGAGGCCAACGAGCTGGTCGGCCTGGACATCGAGATCGGCAGGGCCGTCGCGGCCTATCTCGGCGTGGAAGCGCAGTTCGAGGAGACCAGCTGGGACTCCATCCTTGCCGGCGTGGATTCCGGACGCTTTGACCTGGCCTGCAACGGCGTCGGCTATACCGAGGAGCGCGCGAAGAAATATGACTTCAGCACGCCCTATGTCTACACCCACAAGGTGCTGGTCGTACGCTCGGACAACGACACGATCCACAGCTTTGAGGATCTGAAGGGCAAAAAGACCGCGAACACCGCTTCCAGCACCTACGCCGCCATCGCCGAGGCGTACGGCGCCACCGTGACCGGCGTGGACACCCTGGCGGACACCCTCCAGCTCGTGCTGCAGGGCCGCGTGGACGCGACCGTCAACTCCGAGGTCACCATCAACGACTACCTGAAGGAGCACCCCGAGGCTCCGCTGAAGGTCGTCGCAGAGAGCGAGGGCGATCCCGTCGCCATCCCGATCCGCAAGGTGCCCGAGGCGGAGAGTCTGCTCGCCGCTGTGAACGAGGCGCTGGAGGCCCTGCGCGCCGACGGGACGCTGAAGGCTATCTCGGAGAAGTATTTCGGCGGACTGGATCTGTCCGCGGCTCCGCAGGAATGAGAGAGTGAGCACACGAAAAAGCAGTCCGTGCAAACGGGCTGCTTTTTCGTGTGGGCCCCGCCCCCGACCCCTCTCCGCAGGCGGGGAGGGGAGTTTTCAGGTTGAGCCGGGGGACGCTTTCCACAGGAAAGCGTATCCGGGGCTACCGCCCATTCTTCGCTGAAAACTCCACACTGTGGAGTTTTCCGGGCGCTCAGAATCCCCGGACCCCCTCGAAAGGCGCTCCTGCGGAGGCTTTATCCGAACTCCCTGAAAGCGCTCCTGCGGAGGGCCTGTTTCCTGATCGCATCAGCCGGCGGTTCTCCGCCCTTATCCCAGCAGCATCCGGTCGTTGTCCAGCGCAGCGCCGCTGTTGCGCTCGAAGAGGCGCAGCAGGTCGTCGACCTTGAGCTGGGTTTTGGACTGGCTGTCGATGTCGGCGAGGATCTTCCCCTCGTTCATCATGATCGTGCGGTTGCCGTAGTGGAGGGCGTCCTTCATGTTGTGCGTCACCATCAGGGCGGTGAGGCCGTTGTCCCGCACGAGGCGGCGGGTCAGGTGCAGCACCTTGTGGGCCGTCTTCGGGTCGAGAGCGGCGGTGTGCTCGTCCAGGAGCAGCAGCTTCGGCTTCTCCAGGGTCGCCATCAGCAGGGTCAGCGCCTGGCGCTGGCCGCCGGAGAGCAGGCCCACGCGCACGGTCAGCCGGTCCTCCAGGCCGAGGTCGAGCATCTTGAGCAGCTCATGGTAGCGCTCGCGGCCGGCCTTGGTCACGCCGCGCCGCAGTCCGCGCGGCTTGCCGCGCCGCTCGGCCAGAGCGAGGTTCTCCTCGATGGTCATGTTGGCGGCGGTGCCGGTCATCGGGTCCTGGAACACGCGGCCCAGCAGCGGGGCGCGCTGGTGCTCGCTCAGGCCGCTGATGTCCGTGCCGTCCATCAGGATCATGCCGCTGTCCACCGGCCACACGCCGGCCACCGCGTTCAGCATGGTGGATTTGCCCGCGCCGTTGCCGCCGATCACGGTCACGAAGTCGCCGTCGTTCAGCGTGAGGTTCACGCCGTTGAGCGCGTGCTTCTCATTGATGGTGCCGGGGTTGAAGGTCTTGTAGATATTCTTGATCTCAAGCATGGGGAGCCTCCTCCCGCTGGAGCTTCGCATTCTTCTTCGCCAGGTGCCGGAAGGAATTCTTGCTGTGATCCTTCAGGTACGGCACGGCCAGGAACACGGCCACCACCACGGCGGTGAGCAGCTTCATGTCGTCGGCGGGGAACTTCAGCCAGATGACGAAGACGTAGACCAGATAGTACACAATCGCGCCGACCACCACGAACACGAGCTGCAGCAGCAGGTTGAAGCGCTTGCGCAGGAAGGCCTGCCCCAGCACCTCGCCGATGATGACCGCGGCCAGGCCGATGACGATCGCGCCACGGCCCATGTTGACGTCCGCGTAGCCCTGGAACTGACTGAGGATGCCGCCGGAGAGGCCCACCAGGCCGTCGCCGAGGGCGAGGCCGATGACCTTCATGCGGTTGGTGTTGATGCCCTGGGCGCGGGCCATCTTCTCATTCGCGCCGGTGGCCCGCAGGGCGGAGCCGTGCTGGGTGCCGAGATACCAGTGGATGATGGCGATCATGGCCGCGCAGCACAGCGCGGAGATCAGGATGGTGCGGCTGAGCAGGCGCACGTTGTTCGTGAAATAGAAGCTCACCTTCGCCACGTTGACGGACTGGTTCGCCTTGCCCATGATGTTCAGGTTGATGGAATAGAGCGAAATCTGCGTCAGGATGCCGGCGAGGATGTCGGGTATGCCGAGCATCGTGTGGAGGAGGCCCGTCACCATGCCCGCCGTCGCCCCCGCCAGGCAGGACATGAGCAGCGCCGCCTGCGGATTCCAGCCGCTGAGCACCAGCATGATGCACACCGCGCCGCCCGTGGCGAAGGAGCCGTCCACGGTCATATCGGCGATGTTCAGCATACGGAAGGTCATGAAAACGCCCAGGGCCATGATGCCCCAGATCAGTCCCTGCGCGATGCCGCCGGGGCATGCGCGGAGCAGGGCGGCCGGCTTCAGCGCGCCGAAGTAGGTGAGAATGGCTTCCATTCCGGTTCCTCCAGTAGGGTTCTATAGCATCCCTTTTCCATGCTTCCTTAACCAGGAAGGCGGGCGAAGGGTTGTCAGGGGCGATCGCAAAGCCCCTGACCCGCGCCCGCAGGCGTGGAACGCTTGCCGATCGCAAAGGCCAACCCCTCAGTCATCGCTGGCGCGATGACAGCTCCCCTCATAGGGGAGCCAAGCTGTAACCAGTCCGGCGAGAGGATCGTTAGATCAAGAATAAGGAAAATCCCGGCAAGGGAACGATGCCATTGCCGGGGTTTTGCCGTCAGGGGCAAACGTCACGGTGCCGTGAAGGCGTTGTACCCCTCGGGAATCTCAAATCCGATGGCCGCGGCATAGTCGGGATTGTACTCCTTCACCGGGTTGGCGGAGTAGGCGATGGGCATCGCGCCGACGTCCGCGCCGTTGGCCAGGATCTCATAGGCCTGAGCGCCGGCCAGCGCGCCGATGTCGTAGTAGCTGATGGAGACGGTGGCCAGGCCGCCGGCGGCCATCATGTTCTCCTCGCCGCAGATCACCGGCACGCCCTGGGGCATGGTGATGTTGGCGATGATGGTCATATTGGAGGCGGCGGTGTTGTCGGTGGGGATGTAGAAGGCGTCGGCCTCATCCGCGGCGGCGGTCACCACGGCCTGGATGTCGTTGGAGTCCGCGAAGGTGTACACCGTGCACTTCACGTCGGGAGCCGTGGCCGCCATGGCGGCGATGAACTGATCGGACTGCAGCACGGAGTTGGCCTCCGCGGAGCAGTACACGATGGAGACGTTCTTCACCTCGGGCACCAGCTCCAGCACCATGTCCACGTAGAGCTGGGCGTTCACGCCGTCGGAGGCGCCGCTGGCGTTGATGCCGGTGCCGACAGAGGCGTCCATCTCGGGATCGGCCAGGGCGGTGGCATAGTCGGTCACGGAGGTGCCGAGGATCGGGATGGTATCGGTCGCGGAGACGCAGGCCTGCAGGGCGGGCGTCGCGTTGGCCATGATCAGATCATATTCGTTGTTCACAAAGCCGATGGCGATGGTCGAGCAGCTCGCGGTGTCGCCGGAAGCGTTCTGATAATCAAAGACCACGGAGTCACCGTTGGCCTCGAGCTTGGTCTTCAGGGTTTCCTGGAAGCCCTTGGTGGCAGCGTCCAGCGCAGCGTGCTGCACCAGCTGCAGAATACCGACGTTATAGGTCTTGCCCTCGGCCATCGCGGACACGCCGCATACCGTCAGCAGGCACACACACAGTGCCGCCGCGATCCATTTCTTCATAAGTGTTTCCTCCTTCATCAACTGCCCGTGGGAAAGTCCACGTTCTGCAGGAAAATCTTATCGCAGGGGAAAGAGGCTGTCAAGCGCGTCGACTGGAAGAAACAAAAAGAATACATCTGCCGCGGCCGGTAAAGGCCGAAAACGGAAGAAACCGGGGGAAAACACCGCTCCCTCCCCGATTGTCCGGCGGCGCGTTCTGTGGTATACTGCTCTCAGCAACCCATAGTAATACAGGAACGGACAGGAGGCCGCCATGAAGACTTACTTTGCCCCGGGCTGCGCGCTGCGGGCCTACAAGCCTCATCTCATCGCCCGCATGGCCGCGTACCTCACACAGGCTGGCCTCATCGACGGCGTCTATGAGACCTGCTGCAAGGAGGAGCAGCGCTTCGGGGAGGAGACGCTGCTGATCGTCTGCTGCCCCGGCTGCGCCCACAAGTTCTCGGCATTCCCGAACGTGCGCGTCGTGTCGCTGTGGAAGACCCTGCTGGAGACGGATTTCCCACTGCCGGATTATGGCGGCCGGGCGATGGCGATCCACGACGCGTGCCACGCGAGGCAGCGCCATTCCGCCGAGATGCAGGATTCCGCCCGGGCGCTGTGCGCGCGGATGGGCCTCCGCCTGCTGGAGCCGGAAAAGACCCGCGACGAGACGCCCTGCTGCGGCGGCAGCGCGACAAGCATTCCCGAGCGGAAGCGGATGGCAAACGAGCGCGCGGCGAGCCTCCCGGCGCGGGACGTCGTCCTCTACTGCACCGGCTGCGTCCGGTCGTTCAGCGTGACGCCGGTTCGCCCGCACCACCTGCTGGATCTCCTCTATGAGGAGGAGACGGAGGGTCTGACGCTGAAGGTGCCGGACGCTGGGACGCAGGGGAATGCGGGAAAGTAAAGCGCTGGAAAGCAACCGCATCCGCCTCCGCCGCTCCCGCCGCGCGGATCAGGGGCTGAACAGCCGGCGGGCTCTCTGCCCGCTTCACAGATCATAACAGCCATCGTCACTCTGCAGCTCCATATCGCATCAGGGGCGGCCCGGTCCATCGCGGCCGCCTTTTCGCGTCCGCAAAAATTACAAAGATGACAGGCGGAAAACGGGCCTTCGGATCGTTTTATCATCGGACGCCCAGCCGCCCTGTTTACACCTGGGTCACAGTTTCGGAACATCCGTAACAACTCGGGCCGTTTTCTTTACAGGGAAACGGCGGGCGGGTATACTTGAGACAGGGGGAATCCCCGATTCCCGGCACAGAGGAGGTGTGTCCTGTGTGTTTCTTCAAGCCTTCGCAGACCGGGCGGCGCGCGCTCACGGCCTGGCTGCTGATTCTTGCCATTCTCCTGACCTGCACCGCGCCGGCGGCCCTGGCGGACGACAGCCGCCTGAAATACGGCGACAGGAGCGCCGCGGTCACCGACCTGCAGAACGCCTTAAAATCCCTTAGCTATAAGATCGGCACGGTGGACGGCAAATTCGGCGCGTACACGGAGAACGCCGTGCGCAAGTTCCAAAAGTCCCACGGGCTCAAGGTGGACGGCATCGCCGGCGCGCAGACGCAGTCCGCGATCTACGCCGCCGCGAAGGGCAAGACGGTTTCGTCCTCGTCTTCCGCATCCGCCGCGTCCACGGCTTCCGCGTCAGCCGCCGTCTCCACGACGACCGCCGGCCTTGCGAATTACTTCGCGGGCGACTACTCGACCATCGAGTTCGGCCAGAAGGGCGCGCGGGTGACGCACCTGCAGAACGCCCTGAAGACCCTCGGATACAGCCTGAGCGCGGACGGCTCCTTCGGCGTCGGCACGGCGAGCGCGGTCACCGCCTTCCAGCGCGCCCAGAAGCTGACCGCGGACGGCAAGGCCGGCAAGAAGACCCTCCAGGCGATCGAGCGCGCCCTCGCCGGCGCGAGCAGGGCCGCCCTGGCCGTGACGGCCTCTTCGTCCTCCTCCGCGTCGTCCGCCTCGTCCGCGTCCTCATCCTCCGCGCCGAAGGGCACCCTGCGGCCCGGCGACTCGGGCTCCGCGGTCTCCAGCCTCCAGCAGCGCCTGAAAGCGCTCGGCTGGTACAGCGGCTCGGTCGACGGCAAGTACGGCACGGGCACCACCGCGGCCGTGCTGGCCTTCCAGCGCCAGTCCTCCCTCACGGCGGACGGCATCGCGGGCAGCAAAACCCTCTCGAAGCTCTTTGCCTCCAGCGCGGCGACGGCCACCGGCTCCGCGGCCGCGGCCTCGTCTTCTTCCTCTTCCTCCACGTCTTCCGCGTCCGTCAGCGTCGGCCAGGTCCGCCTGCTGCACTGGTATAACGACGTGAAGCCTTCCCTGCGCTCGGGCCAGCGCATCACGGTCTATGAGCCGAGGAGCGGCATCAGCTGGACGCTGCGCATCCTCTCCCTGGGCCGCCACGCGGACGCCGAGCCGGCCACCGCGGAGGACACCGCGAACATGCTGCGGGCCTTCGGCGGGGTGAACACCTGGTCGCAGAAGGCCGTCTACGTCCGCCTGCCCAGCGGCGTGTGGACCCTCGCCTCCACCCACGACATGCCGCACCTGACCGGCTCTGTGAAGGACAACAATTTCAACGGCCACTTGTGCGTCCACTTCCTGCGCGACATGGCCGAGGCCCAGAAGAACGACCCCAACTACGGCGTGAGCAACCAGAACACCATCCGCGCCGCCTGGAAAGCCCTCACCGGCGAGACGGTGAACTGAGACAGGCGGTTCGCGCACCGAGCATCCGATTGAATACCGAGGCCATCATGCTGATCAAACAAGACTTTTACTTCCACGCGCTGAACGCGCACCGTCCCCTCCACATCCGCATCCCCGATGCCGGCGAAGGCCCCTTCCCGGTGATGTACTTCTTCGACGGGCACAACCTCTTCCGCGACGAGGACGCGACCTACGGCAAGAGCTGGGGACTGGACGCCTACTGCGCCCGGTGGGACAAGCCGATGATCATCGTCGGCGTCGAGTGCGCGCACGAGGGCAACCTGCGTCTCTCCGAATACCTGCCCTACGGCACGTCCCGCGGCTGGCTGAAGGGCATCGAGCCGCTCGGCGAGGCCACCATGCGCGCCATCCTCTTCGAGCTGAAGCCCTATATCGACAGCGCCTTCCCGACCATTCCTTTCCGCGAGTGCACCGGCATTGCGGGCTCCAGCATGGGCGGGCTCATGGCGATCTACGCCCTCGTGCACTGCAACGCGTACATCTCCAAGGCTGCCTGCCTCTCGCCCGCGCTGGGCTCGGTCTCCGGCATGCTCTGGCACGAGATGAACGCGACCCCGATGAGCGCCGATACCCGCGCCTACTTCTCCTGGGGCACGCAGGAGGGCTACGGCGGCGTGACGAATCCCTGGGAGGAGGACCGCAGCAGCTGGCTTTACAAGGCCAACCGCGCCACCGCCAACAAGATCATCGCCCGCGGCGGCGAGGCCGCGCTCTACTGCCAGGTCGGCGGCCGCCACTGCGAGGCCGACTGGGAGAAGCAGCTCGGCCTGTTCATGCCCTTCCTCTGGGAAAACAAGCGCTGGGACTGATTGCGTCCCGGGTGATTCCAGGGGCTTCCATCCGCATGATGCCAGCCCAAACGAAAAGCGGCTGTCCGGATCAAAACGCCGGGCAGCCGTTTTTTTGGGGTTTTTGTAGGGCTTTGTGAAGAAGCGCAGTTCTGTGAGGCGCTTCCCGCAGAGGATCAGTCCGCCTTCAGCTCCGCCGAGGCCAGCTCCACCGTGCGGTCGAAGAGGGCGGCCTTCGCGGTGACCGTGGCGGGCCGCGTGAGATCCACGTCTTCAGGCACCTCCAGCACGGCCTCCCCGGTCAGGCTCCCGGCGGTGAGGCGGATGCCGCGCACGGCGGCGGTGAAGAGCGTCTCCCCGTCCCGCGTGATTTCAAAGAGAACCGGCACGTCCAGCGCGGGCTCCGCGTCGGGCGTATAGGAGGAGGCGGGAAGCTCCGGCAGCAGGGCGGCGGCCTCCGGCCGGGCGGTCACGGTCACGCGGCAGGCGCGGTTTTCCGTCTCCAGCGCGCCGGTCAGCAGGCCCTCCGCCGCGGCGTCCGCGTGGAACATGTGCGCGCGGACATAGGCGAGGCCTTCGATGAAGTGCGGCAGGTAGAAGGCGGAGTCGTGCGCGCCGTTCTCGATGAAGAAGCGGTGCGGCACGCCAAGGGCCTTCATCTGCTGGTGGAGCCGGATGGCCGGCTCGCCGAACCCGTAGTTGTCCTGGTTGCCGCAGATGAAGTACAGCGCGAAGCCGCGCAGGTAATCGCCGGACTCCGCGGCGGCGATCGCGTTGGGGCTGCTCGCGCCGCCGTAGCTGAACGCGCCAAAGAAGGACACCGCGCCGCTGAAGCGCTCCGGATGGCGCAGCGCAAGGCCGTAAGCGCCCTGGCCGCCCATCGAGCAGCCGGCGGTCAGGCGGAAGCGCGGGTCGTCGATGGTGCGGTATTTGCTGTCGATCAGCGGGATCAGCTCGTCGGTCACCAGCCTCTCCCATTCGCCCCGCCACCAGCTCTCCTCGCTGGAGTTCGGCATCACCACGATCACGTCGTCCAGCAGGCCCCCGCGGATGGCCTCGTCCAGCAGCCTGTCCACGCCGTCCGTGCGGTAGGAGGTATGGTCCGAGTTGAACTGGTGCAGCAGGTAGACCGTGGGATAGCAGCGGTCGGAGGTGTGATAGCTCTCGGGCAGATAGATCAGGTATTTTTCCTCCTGCGGCTCGCTGACGCCCAGCGCCGCCGCCCTGCGCTCGGAGAGGTAGCTCTCCTCATAGAAGCGGGGATTGTCCTTCTCCCCGAAGGCTTCGTCGAAGGCCGCCCGGCTGTAGAGGCCGATGGGGCCGCCGTACCAGCCGCCCGCGCCATAGGGCAGGTCGTTCCACGCGCGGACGACGACCGTGTTCTCCCCGCCGATTCGCAGCAGGGCCGGGTCGACGGCGAAGTGGCTGAACACGGCCCAGGTGGTCTCGCCGGTCGGTTTCCCGCCCGCGTCCAGGCCGGTCGCGCCGACGCGCTCGCCGTTGACGAAGACCTCGCAGCGGTCGTCCACATAGCCGACGGAGAGCTCCAGCTCCGGAGCGTCAAAGCCCTCGGGCACGGTGAAGGTGCGGGCGTAGTAGCCGTTGCCGACGATGAAGAAGCCGAAGGTATCCGGCGCGGGCGCGCGGACGTTCTGCTCGCTGATGTCGCCGAAGCCCTTCTCCCAGCTGCCGAGGCCGGGCTGCACCACGGGCCAGCTCCCGAACGTCTCCGGCGTGAGCGCGGCCGCGTCCAGCGCGGCCCTGGGGCCGGCGTAATGAAAGTGCCAGTCGCCCATCAGGTCGAGCGACTGCCTGTCCCTTTCGATCACCGGGGGCTGCACGCGGATCAGCTCAGCGCTGTCGAGGCGGAACGACGCGCCGAAGAGCTTCGCCGTGAGCCCGACGGTGGCGGAGGCGGCCCGGCCGGCATTCGGCATCTGCATCGTGCCGCCCGCGAGCTCGGTGGTGGTCAGGCTCGCGGTCATGACGGCCGTCTCCGCGCCGTCCTCCGCGAGGGAGACGCGGATCTCCACCGGGATCTCGCCCTCCAGGAAGGCCGCGGCCTTCTCGCTCAGCGCGATGTCGTAGATCGCGAGGAACTCCTCGTCCTCCGCGGTCAGCGCGGTCTTGCTCAGCGAGAGGCGGCCGCTGATGACGCCGGAGAACATGCGGGCGGTCAGCCGGTTCAGCGCGCGGCGGGCGGACTCGGCGAGGAAAGCCTCGTCGAACACGCCGGGCCGCACGGTGAACTCATGGAAGGCCCTGCCCGTGCCCCAGCGAATGAAGAGAGCGCCCAGGTCGTCCGTGGAGCCGGGCATGTCCGTCCACTCGTCCTCGACCGGCGCGTCCATGTAGGTATAGAAGGCCTCGGGGGCCTTCGCGTCGGCCCTGTGCAGGGCTTCCAGCCTGTCCCGGACGCTGCCGCAGGCGGCCAGCCAGGGGTTGGCCGCGCTCGCGAAGTCGCCCCGGATGCTCGCGGCGGCCCCGAAGGGACTGTCCGCGCCCAGGAGCGCGGCATAGGCGAGATAGCCGCCCGTTCCCGTGCCGACAGCGGCGCGGAAGGCGGGCTCAGGCACCGTGCGGTAAGCGCCGTCGACGGCCCCGACCACGGCGGCGAGGGCCGCGAGGGGATCCGTCCCCTCCGTCAGCGCGGGCCGGACGATGATCATCTCCGCGCCCTCCCCCGCGGCCATCGCGGCGGCCAGCTGCTCCGCAAGCCCGCTGGCGTCCGGCGCAAAGCCGTCCTCCGGCAGCACATAGAGCGCCGGGTAGCGCTGTCCGGACGTTTCGTAGGACGCGGGCAGGGTGATCTCGAAGGCGGGCTCTTCCGCCTCCGCCACGGCCGCGGGCGCCAGGAGCAGGGCCAGCGCGATCAGGGCGGCCAGGAGCTTGACGGTTTTCATGGGCGTACCTCCTTATGAAGCGATGCCTCTGTCCGCCCGTCGGCGGGCGGGGCCTCTGTGTCTCTTGCTGTCCTCAGTGTACAGCGATACGGCCAAAAAGTAAATGGATCCGGACAAACTCAGGGCGGACGGGCGTGGGAAGCCCTTCCGGTTCCATCCGCATTTTGCCTTGCGAAAACCTTTCAGATGATGTACAATCTCTTTAAGAATAATACAAGGGAGGGTTTGCCATGACGGCACCCCGCAGAAAGACAAAAATCGTATGCACCATGGGTCCGAGGCTGTTTGAACTGGGACTGGTGAAGCCGCTGATGCTCGCGGGCATGGATGTCGCCCGCTTCAACTTCAGCCATGGCACCCACGAGAGTCACCTGGCCTGGTATCGGGAGGTCTGCCGTCTCCGCGAGGAGCTGGGCCTGCCCGTGGCGACCATGCTGGACACCAAGGGCCCCGAGATCCGCACAGGCGACTTCGAGGGCGGCCGGGTGACCCTGGAGGCCGGCCAGCTCTTCACGCTGACGACCGTTCCCTGCATGGGCGACAAGGATCACTGCTGCGTGACCTATCAGGACATGCCCAAGGACGTGCGCCCCGGCTCCACCGTGCTGATCGACGACGGCCTGGTCGGCCTCGAGGTGCAGCACGTGACCGAGACCGAGATCACCTGCAAGGTGCTCAACGGCGGCGCGGTCAGCAACCACAAGGGCATCAACATCCCCGGCGCTCACCTCTCCATGCCCTTCGTCTCCGAGAAGGACCGCAGCGACCTGATCTTCGCCGCGGAGAACGGCTTTGACTTCATCGCCGCGTCCTTCACGCGCTCCGGCGAGGACGTGATGGCCATCCGCCGCGTGCTGCAGGAGGCCGGCAACACCTCCATCCGCATCATCGCAAAGATCGAGAACAAGGAAGGCGTGGAGAACCTCGAGGACATCATGCGCGTCTCGGACGGCATCATGGTCGCCCGCGGCGACATGGGCGTTGAGATTCCCTTCGAGGAGGTGCCCGGCCTGCAGAAGCACATCATCCACGAGTGCGTGCTATCCGGCCGCCCGGTCATCACCGCCACCCAGATGCTGGATTCGATGATGAAGAACCCGCGCCCGACCCGCGCCGAGGCGACCGACGTCGCCAACGCGATCTATGACGGCACGAGCGCCATCATGCTCTCCGGCGAGACCGCCGCGGGCCTCTACCCGGTGGAAGCCGTGGAGACCATGGTGCGCATCGCCCTCAAGACCGAGGCGGACATCGACTACAAGAACGAATTCGCCCAGGCGAACTACGACACGCGCTGCGACATCACCGCGGCCATCTCCCACGCGACCGTCACCAGCGCCCACGACCTCAAGGCCGCGGCCATCATCACGGTGACCAAGTCCGGCGGCACGGCGCGCATGATCAGCCGCTACCGCCCGGACTGCCCGATCATCGCCTGCGCCATCGATCCGCAGGTCTGGCGGCAGATGAACCTGAGCTGGGGCGTCGTGCCGCTGATGATCGAGGAGGAGCGCGACACGGAGGCCCTCTTCGAGCACGCGGTGGCCGCGGCCGTCCGCGAGCGCCTGCTGCGGGACGGCGAGCTGGCCGTGATCACCGCGGGTGTGCCGCTGGGCATCTCCGGCACCACCAACATGATGAAGGTGCAGGTCGTCGGCCACATGCTGCTGCGCGGCACAGGCGTGTGCGGCGGCTCGGTGACGGCGCCCGTGTTTGTGGCGGAGGACATCCATGAGACCGAGGAGCTCTTCCGCACGGGCTCCATCCTCGTCTGCAGGCAGACGTCAAAGCCCCTGCTGCCCCTGGTGCGCAAGGCCGCGGGCCTCATCCTGGAGGACGCCGACCCGGACGGCCAGGGCGTGATCGCGGGCATGAGCCTGGACATTCCGGTCATCATCGGCGCAGCCCACGCGATGGATATTCTCTCCAGCGGCGCGGTCGTCACGATGAACGCCGGGGACGGCACGGTGACCTGCAACTGAGGCGCTTCGGCAGCACAGCCTGCCCTTTGTCCCCCCGCCCTCTCTTCTGACAAAAGGCTCTCCGACCCCCCGGCCGGGGAGCGGGAAGCTCACGCGAAGCACCTGACAGGCCGCCCGGGAAAGCTCTGATGGAAAAGCCTTCCCGGGCGGCCGCCAACGATCTCCCTTCCCGCTTTTTTGAAGGAAAGGGAGGAACCGTGGAGGATCGAACACAATGGATCGCACCGTTTGGGATTCCACCTTCACCCGCCGCTTCACCCGCCACGAGGACGAGCTCCGCTGGCTCTACATGGAGCTCTACCACGGCGACCAGCAGGCCTGGGATTATTTTGTGTCCATGCTCTGGCGCTGCTGGACGGAACGCCCCGATTCCCTCCGCGCGCTGGACGAGGCGCGCGAGGCCAACCCGGACTGGTACAAGGATCACAGCCTGGTCGGCATGCAGATGTACGTCAATTCCTTCGGCCCGACGCTGCGCGACGTGCAGGAGAAGCTCCCCTACCTCGAGGAGGCGGGCGTGCGCTACCTGCACCTGATGCCCCTGATGGAGAGCCCCGAGGGCCGCTCGGACGGCGGCTACGCGGTGAGCGACTTCCGCAGGGTGGATCCGAAGTTCGGCACGACCGAGGACCTGGCCGCGCTGGCCGAGGCCTGCCACGAGCGCGGCATGGCCGTCTGCCTGGACTTCGTGATGAACCACACCAGCGAGGATCACAAATGGGCGCGCAAAGCCAAAGCCGGCGACCCCGAGTGCCAGAGCCGCTACTTCTTTTTTGACAACTGGGACATCCCGAACGAGTTTGAGCGCACAGTGCCCCAGGTCTTCCCGGTCACCGCGCCGGGCAGCTTTTCCTGGTGCCCGGAGGCGCAGAAGGTGGTCATGACCTCCTTCTACCCCTACCAGTGGGACCTGAACTACGCCAACCCGACGGTCTTCAACGACATGACCGACAACCTGCTCTTCCTGTGCAACCACGGCGTGGACGTGCTGCGCCTGGACGCGACGCCCTATATCTGGAAGGAGCTCTACACCCCCTGCCGCAACCTGCCCCAGGTGCACACCCTGGTGCGCATGACGCGCATGGCCTGCGAGATCGTCTGCCCCTCCGCCCTGCTCCTGGGCGAGGTGGTGATGGAGCCGAGCAAGGTGGTGCCCTATTTCGGCACGGTGGAGAAGCCCGAGTGCCACATGCTCTACAACGTGACGACCATGGCGACCCTCTGGCACACCGTGGCCACCCGCGACGTGCGGCTGCTGCGCCACCAGCTGCGGCAGATCTTCGCGCTGCCGGGCCAGTACACCTTCCTCAACTACCTGCGCTGCCACGACGACATCGGCTGGGGACTCGACTATTCCTTCCTCGCCCAGTTCGGCCAGGAGGAGGTCGCGCACAAGAAGTACCTGAACGATTTCTTCACCGGGAGCTTCCCGGGCAGCTGGAGCCGCGGCGAGCTCTACAACAACGACCCGCGCCTGGGCGACGCGCGCCTCTGCGGCACGACGGCCTCCCTCTGCGGCGTGGAGAAGGCGCTCGCGGAGAACGACGCGGAGGCGCTGGACGTCGCCCTGCGCCGCGACATCACCCTGCACGCGCTGATCCTGGCGCTCTCCGGCGTGCCGGTGCTCTATTCCGGCGACGAGATCGCCCAGCTCAACGACAACGGCTACCACAGCGACCCCCTCCGCGCGGAGGACAGCCGCTACATCCACCGCGGCAGCTTCCCCTGGGACAAAGCGGGGAACCGCTTCGACGCGGGCACCCCGCAGGGCCGCATCTTCCAGGCGCTGCGCCGCCTCGAGACCCTGCGCGCCGAGCATCCCGCCTTTGAGAGCGGGGCGGACCTCTGGCTGACCGAGACCGGCAGCGATCAGGTGCTGGGCTTCGGCCGCTACGCGGGCCGCGAGCAGCTGGTCGGCCTGTTCAACTTCTCCGACGAGCCGCGCCTGGCCCTCGTGCCCGGCAACGATCCCTTTGCCGACCTGATCAGCGGCGAGACCGGTCTCACCGGCAGCGTGTCCCTCCCCGCCTGGGGCTTCCGCTGGCTGCTGTGCGATTACAGGTGACGCGCGAAGACGCAGCGAAAAAGCCGCGCGGCTTCCGTCCCCGGCAGCGGGTTTCCTGCGCCCGGGGCGGAAGGACGCGCGGCTTTTCGCCTGTCCGGAGTCAGGAGCCGGGCCGGCTTGGACCGTTTCTTTTCATGAAAGCAGGCTGCCTTTGCATGAAATTTGCGATGACGCCGCGCCGCGCATGGCGATCCGGCGGATGGCGCTGTTCGTGAATTTCATTTGGACACCTCCCGATG
This sequence comes from uncultured Clostridia bacterium, assembly GCA_946543085.1. Lineage (GTDB taxonomy): Bacteria > Bacillota > Clostridia > Christensenellales > Aristaeellaceae > RUG11272. Next base: position 49,526 of record CAMNLM010000003.1, read on the forward strand.
TCTTTTATGAACGCTTGCTTTCGCGGGGATGCTGCGCCCCGCACAGGCCGCGGGGATGAAGAGGGGTGCGCGGTCATCCGGCCGCCTGGCTCCGCAAACACTGTAAAAACTGCGCCGGGAGAGCCCGCCGCGCCTCCGCGGCTTTGCCGATCCCCGCGTTTCATGGTAAAATAGCCGAACAGAAGCGCGCGGAAGAAAACCGCGCCCTGAACCCATCGCCGGAGGAGGTGAGCCGACATGTCCTTTTCGAGCCGCGTGAAGGAGGAGCTGATTCCCAGACCGCTGGACAGGCGCTGCTGCGTCCTCGCGGAGACCGCCGCGCTGACGCAGGCGACGGGCACGCTCGGCTTCCTCGGCGCGGGCCGTCTCAGCGTCACCTGGCGCATGGAGAACGCGGCCCTCGCGCGCCGCGTGTTCCGCCTGCTCAAGGAGGGCATCGGCCTCCGTCCCCAGTTGCACTTCGTGGAGCACGCCCGTCTGGGCGGGCGGCGCACCTGCGTGCTGACCGTGGACGGCGAGGACGCCGAAACCCTGCTCGTCGCCCTGCGCATGGCCGAGCGCGAGCCGGACGGCCAGGTGCGCCTGAAGCACACCTCCCCCCGCCCCGCGCTGAACAAGGACTGCTGCCGCCGGGCCTACCTGCGCGGCGCGTTCCTCGGCTGCGGCTCCATCAACGAGCCGGAGAAGAGCTACCGCCTCGAGTGCGCGGCGACCGACGCCGGCCTGGCCCAGAGCGTGCAGCGCGTGCTCGCCCACGGCGGCATCGAGGGCAAGGTCTTTGAGCGGCGCGGCCACTGGGTGGCCTATATCCACCGCGCCCAGGACCTCGCGGACGCCCTGGCGATGATGGGCGCTTCCCGCGCGGTGATGGAGCTGGAAAACCTGCGCATCACCAAGCAGATGCGCGGCGACGCCAACCGCGCCTCCAACTGCGACGAGGGCAACTCCGAGAAGCAGATCACCTCCGCCCACCGGCAGATCGACGCGATCAAGCTGGTGAGCATCCACCGGGGCCTATTCACCCTCTCCCCTGTGCTGCAGGAGACGGCTCGCCTGCGCCTGGAGCACCCCGAGGTCACCCTCGAGGAGCTCGGCCAGCTGATGGAGCCCCCGGTCGGCCGCTCGGCGGTTCACCACCGGCTGAAGCGCCTGGAGCAGATCGCGGGCGAGATCGAGGCCTCCTGGGAGAAGGAAAACGCTCCCGGCTCGGAATAACCGATCGCATTTCCCTATCGTCCAGGCCGCGGGGCACACCGCCGCGCCCCGGCGGCATTTTCAATAACACATTTCATACGGAGCAAACCATGGCATTCATCCATCGACATACAAACGGCCTCACAGCGCGAAGAGCCGCCCTTCTCCTGCTCGCCGCGCTGCTCACCGTGTCTTCCGCGTTTTCCGCCTCTTCCACGGCCTCCGCCAGCGGCGTCTGGACCACCCTCGCCGGCGCGGCGGAGCTCCCGCCTCCGCCGGAGCCGGCCGCCTCCTTCACCGGCACGGTGACCATGACCTTCCTCGGGGACTGCACCCTCGGCGGGGAGAGCAAGAACCGCACAACGGCCACGGGCTTCATCAAACGCGTAGAGGAAAACGGCTACGACTACCCCATGCAGGCGCTGAAAGCCCTCACGAAAACGGACGACCTGACCGTCGCCAACCTCGAGGGCGTGCTGACCGACCGCAAGCTCAAGAAGGTCCAAAAGACCTACAACTTCAGCGGGCCGACGTCCATGACGCAGGTGCTGACGCGCGCGGAGATCGAGTGCGTGACCCTCGCCAACAACCACAGCCACGACTACGGCGCCGCGGGCTACGCGGACACCAAGGCCGCGCTGAAGGCCGCGGGCGTGGCCTGGTTCGGCACGGATGCCGCCGCGCTCTGGGAGAGCGAAAGCGGCCTGCGGATCGGCTTCATCGGCGTGAACTATTCGCTCTATACCAGCCAGCTCAGCGCCTACACCCGCCAGATGCAGGCCCTGCGCGACGCGGGCTGCGCGGCGGTGATCACCGTGATGCACGCGGGCGAGGAGTACACGCAGACCATCTCCGGGCTGCAGAAGCAGATTGCGGAGCGGGCCGTGGAGGCGGGCACCGATCTCATCGTGGGGCACCATCCGCACGTGGTGCAGGGCTTCGACCTGGTCGACGGCGTGCCCGTGGTCTACAGCCTGGGCAACTGCGCCTTCGGCGGCGCGCGCCACGTGAAGGACACCGACGCGCTGGTTCTGCGGGCCGAGCTGGCCTTCGAGGCGGGAAAGCTCAGCGAGATCACGCTGCGCTTCTACCCCATCGCCATCACGACGGACGAGCGGTACAACGACTTTTCGCCGGTGTTTCTCAAGGGGGACGACGCCTGGCGCGTGCTGGAGAAGATGAAGCAGTCCACCGGCTTTGACGTGGGCGTGCTGGACGCGGAGAACCGCGCGACGGTGATATGCGCTGTCCCGGAAAAATGACGGATGGTTCCGCGCTTTAGCTTGCTTTGCCGATGGCCGCAGGGGTTCCGCGCCTGCGGAGTGCCGCGCCGTCTCTCACTGATTACGCAAGATGAAGGGCCGCGCAGGCCCGGGAGGTTACCGCCATGCGCTTTTCTTCCGACGATTCCGGGTTTGTGGCGATCAGCGAGGCTGTGCCCGCTGTGCTGCTGGAGATCCGCTACCACTCGACCTACAATTTCATCGGCGACCGCGTCGACGGCTACGAGCAGCCGGCCGCCCTCCTGACCCGCGAGGCCGCGGAGGCCCTGCGGCTGGTCAGCGGGGAAGCGGAGCGGGCGGGCTTCCGGCTGAAGATTTTCGACGCCTACCGCCCGCAGATGGCGGTGGACCATTTTATGCGATGGGCCGCGGACGCGGCGGACACGCGGATGCAGGCGTATTTCTATCCCGGCATCGACAAGCGCAGGCTGATTCCCGAGGGCTACATCGCGGAGCGCTCCGGCCACAGCCGCGGCAGCACGGTGGACCTGACCTTCTTCGACATGGCGTCGGGCCGCGAGGTGGACATGGGCGGACCGTTCGACTTCTTCGGCGAGCTGAGCCACCCGGATTTCCGCGGCGTCACGGACTCGCAGTACGCGAACCGCATGCGCCTGCGCGAGGCGATGGCGCGGCGCGGCTTCCGGGGCATCTCCTCCGAGTGGTGGCATTTCACGCTGGAGGGCGAGCCCTTCCCCGAAACTTATTTCACCTTCCCGGTGCGGATGAAGTGAGCGCTTCCCGCGCCCGGCTCAGAGATACGGCCTGATCCGCTCAAACACCGTCCGGTACGCCGCGGCGTCAAAATGGATGCCGTCCCCGGTGTGCTCGGCCCGGAGCCTCCCCGCCTCGTCCCTGAGGCCGTCGTTCGCGTCGATCCAGCGGAAGCCGAACTCCGCCGCGAGCGCCTCGGCCATCCGGTTCGCCCGGTCAATGTTCCCGTTCGTGCGCACCTGCATGACGGGATTTTCTTTCGCCGCGGGCACGTCCCCGTTCACGGGGTAATAGGCCATCATATAGACGATCGTCTCCGGCAGCTGGTCCCGGATGATTTCGCAGATTCTCTTGTAATTGGCCGAGAGATGGGCAAACCAGTCCTCCCCCTCGGGCATCGGGCGGATGTCGTTCGTGCCGATGTTGATGAAGAGCTTCGCGGGCCGCAGGTCGAGCAGCACGTCGCCGATGGCGGCGAGGAAGTCGTCGGTGGTGTAGCCGCCGATGCCCCGGTTGTAGGCGATGGGCAGGCCCTCGTTCATGCAGAACTCGGTGATGGGGAACTGTTCCATCAGGGAGGAACCGGTGAAGAGCGTCTGCCCCTTGCGGGCATAGGCGTTCAGATGGCGGTAGTTGAGGAGCTTGTGCTGTTTTTCGCGGTTGAAGCGCTCGATGAACGCCTCCATGATCTGCTGTCTGGTTTCCCGGAGCGTCTGCTCGTCCATGATGTTCACCTCATTCAAAGGGCCCGCGGCCCGTCGGATTCGGGGCGCGGAGACAGAGCGCGCCGCCCTTCCCCGCTTTTCCCTGCATGAAAAAACTATACCATGGCGGGCCGATCTTTTCAATGCCGGAGCGGCTCAATCGGCGGAGCGGGCGCAGGCCGGGGCGGAAAAAGCCGCCCCTGTTTTCACCCCTTCCACCGGGAAAATCAATCGCGGAAAACGCCTTGAAACCATCGCGATTTCTGCTACAATAGGAGGGCAGGCAGGCAGACAGGCGAAGCGCGGCGCGCCCCGTCCGTCCCGCGCCGGACTCCCGGCGCGCCTGCTCTTCGGACCAGAAAAGAATCGTGGAGGATGAAGCACATGCGGAGCATGAAAATCAATCAGGGCTGGCATTTCGGGTATGGCGTGATGGACCTGGGCAAGCGGGCGCAGGGCGACTTCGGGAACTGCGTGGTCAACCTGCCCCATGACTATATGATCGCGTCCGAGGTCTCCGCAGATGTGCCCGCCGGCGGGGCGAGCGGCTATTACACCGCGGGCGTGGCCTGGTACGTGAAGCAGATCGACATCCCTGCCGGCTGGGCCGGCGAGCGCATCGTTCTGCGGCTGGACGGCGCGATGATGAACGCGACCGTCGAGGTCAACGGCGCCCTGGCCGCCCTGCAGCACTACGGCTACGCGCCCTTCGAGGCGGACATCACCCGCCTGGTCTATCCGGGCGAGACGAACCGCATCAGCATCACGCTCAACCCCAGCATGCAGCCCAACAGCCGCTGGTACTCCGGCGCGGGCCTGTTCCGGGGTGTGGAGCTTGCGCATATGCCGAAGCTGCACGTCGCCTTCGGCGGTCTCTCCGGCTCCACCGCGAAGATCGAATACGCCGCGGACGGCGCGCCCGAGACCGCCTATCTGCGCGTGGCGGCGGAGATTCAGAACGATTACGCCGAGAACCGCCTCGCGGAGGTCACCTTCGCCCTGATCGACGACGCGACCGGCGAGACGGTGAAGGCCAGCAAAGCCCTGGCGCAGGTGCAGCCCCTGGCCCGCGGCACGGCGTACATGACGCTGACCGTGGACGCGCCAAGGCTGTGGAGCGCCGAAAGCCCCAGCCTCTACCGCCTGCAGGCCACGGTGAAGGACGCCGGCACCTACAAAACGCACAGGGTGGACGCCGGTACGCCCACGGAGGACAGCGAGAGCGTGCTCTTCGGCATCCGCACCGTGGAAGCCGACGTGAAGCACGGCCTGCGCGTCAACGGCAGGCCCGTGAAGCTCAGGGGCGGCTGCCTGCACCACGACAACGGCCCCATCGGCGCGGTGACGGTCTACGACGCCGAGGCGCGGAAGGTGAAAAAGCTCAAGGAAGTGGGCTTCAACGCGATCCGCACGACCCACAACCCGCCCTCCGCCGCGCTGATCGAGGCCTGCGACCGGCTGGGCATGTACGTCTTCGACGAGGCGTTCGACGCCTGGGCCATGGGCAAGCAGCCCGGCGACTACAACCAGTATTTCGCGGCGGACTGGGAGAAGGACCTCTCCGCCTTCGTCCGGCGCGACCGCTGCCATCCCAGCGTGATCCTCTGGTCCACCGGCAACGAGATCACCGAGCGCGCCGGCCTGGGCGACGGCTACGTCCTGGCGACGAAGCTGGCGGAGACCATCCGCGCGCTCGATCCCAGCCGCCCCATCTCCAACGGCATCTGCTCCTTCTGGAACGGACTGGACGACGCCCTTCAGCGCGCGCAGTTCGCCAAGATGGCGGAGACGGAGAACCCGTCCCAGGGGCTGCAGAACGCGGACATCGGCGGCAGCCGGGACCTGCTCTGGGAGACATGCACCGAGGCCTTCACCAACGGCCTGGACGTGGTGGGCTACAACTACCTCGAGGACAAGTACGCGCAGGACCATGAGATGTTCCCCGAGCGCGTGATGCTGGGCAGCGAGAACTTCCCGAAGGAGATCGGCCACCACTGGCCCATGATCGAGCGCACGCCCTGGATCATCGGCGACTTCACCTGGACGGCCTGGGACTACATCGGCGAGGCCGGCATCGGCAAGGCCAAGTTCGTGGAGCCCGGCGAGGATCCCGGCAACGCGTGGGGCTGGGGCTCGCCCTTCCCCTGGCGCACGGCCAACGACGCGGACTTCGACATCACCGGCGTCCTCCGTCCGCAGGGCGCCTACCGCAGCATCGTGTGGGGCAGCCGGGAGACGGCCGTTTTCTCCTACGATCCCGCCGTCTGCGGCAAGCAGGAGTTTCTCTCCCGGTGGGGCTTCCCGACCGTCTGGCCGCGCTGGAACTGGGCCGGCCAGGAGGGCAGGCCCGTGGACATCGCCGTGTTCAGCGCCGCGGAGGAAGTGGAGCTGTTCGTGAACGGCGAGAGCCTGGGCCGCCGGAAGGCCGGTGAGGCGCAGGTGCACGGCATGCCGCAGACCTTCCTCTTCCGCGGCGTCTATCAGCCCGGCAGGGTCGAGGCCGTGAGCCGCACGGACGGGAAGGAAGTCTCCCGCGCGGCGCTCTGCACGGCCGGCCAGCCCCAGTCCATCCGCCTGACCGCGGAGACGGCGGCCCTGAAGGCTGACGGCGAATCCCTGGCCTATGTCCGCGCGGAACTGGTCGACGCGGAGGGCCGCGTGGTGCCGGACGCGGACGTCCTGCTGACGGCCGAGGCCGCCGGCGCGGCCGAGCTGCTGGGCTTCTGCAGCGGCAATCCGATCACGGCCGAGAACTACGCCGAGGGCCGGTTCACCAGCTTCCAGGGCCGGGCGCTGGCCATTCTGCGCGCGGGCTATGCGCCCGGCAAAGCCCGCCTGACCGTGACCGCCCCCGGTCTCGGAACAGCTGAGATCACCCTGCCGGTGAAGTAAAGCCGAATACACAGAAAAGAACGGAGCTTCTCCGCCCGATTGGGCGGACAGAAGCCCCGTTCTTTTCTGATGTCCCGCGCTCGTCCCGACAGGCCCTCCGCGGGAGCGCCTTTGCAGAAGGGTGTCCCTTCTCAGTCCCCTTCGTTGACATCTCTCCCAGTGGGAGAGCCAAGCAGTCAGCCCGTCCTCCGCAGAGCTTCTTTCAAAGGGGGCCTGGGGGACGCTTTCTTGGCAGAAAGCGTCCCCCAGGTCAACCTGAAAATTCCCCTCCCCGCTTGCGGGGAGGGGGCAGGGGGGTGGGGCCTTCCCAGCTCATTCCCCGTACGCCAGCTCCAGCTTGGAGAAGAGATCCTCCAGCGTCATCCTGACGTCAATCCAGTCATACACGCGGATCATCTTTCCCTCCGGATTCGCCTGATAGGTCAGATCCTCTCTGATAATCGGGGCGTGCTCCATGTGCCAGTTGCCGCGCAGGCGGTTCATCAGCAGCACTGCCGCCGTCGTGTTGTCGCCGAGCGTCCAGTTCTCGCCCGTGCGCAGGAGGAAATGGGGGTTGTACTCCCGGTGGTTCTCCGCCTCCAGCTGCTCATAGAGATAACGCCCGAGCGCCCCGCATGGAAAGACCCGCTGCTTCAGCTCGGCCAGGGTCACCTCCAGCGAGCAATAGACGCTCTGGTCGGTCTGCCAGACCTCCGCCTCCGAAGCGAGCACCGCCCGGGCCGCAGCGGGGTCCTGCATTACGTTGAATTCGGGCCGCCCTTCGGGGTAGGGGCCGCCGCCGTTCCACAGCACCACCAGGTTGCCGGCGATCTCGGGCGCCGCCGTGATGGCCGCGGCGACATTGGTCATCGCGCCCATCACGGCGACGTAGAGCTTGCCGGGCTTCCTGGCCTCCCCGATCAGGGCGCGCACGCCTTCGCGGTCCGGGGCGTCGGCCTCGTCCCGCAGCGGGGACGCGCAGCCGCGGTAGAAGGGCACGTCGTCGATCTCCGCGAGGGAGAGCAGCTTTTCGATCTCATGGTAGCTCTTCTCCATGGACGCGCCGTGAAAGCCGTCCTTCTGCTCGAAGTGCGCGGCGACGATGCCGCGGACATCCAGCATGGGAGACAGCAGGTGGTGCATGATGGCGTACTGGTCGTCGGCCTCGTTTTTGGCGTCGGTGTCGAGGAGGACGCGGAGGCGGGAGGCCGGCGGCACGTCCATGCCGATGCGGGAGAGGATTTCGGTTCTTTTCATGGTGAAGCACCTCGCTGTCATATATAAAAAGTGAGCAGGGAACGGTTTGATGGCTTTTTTTCGGGAAGATGCCGCCGGGGCATGACCCCACCCCCGACCCCTCCCCGCAAGCGGGGAGGGGAGGAAATCAGTTGGTCGCCCGGGGAAACCTTTCCTCCGGAAAGTTTTCCCCGGACCCCTTGTAAAGGCGCTCCTGCGGAGGGCTTTTCCGCGGCTCTCATGTGCGGGGATGGGTTGGCCCGCCTCGCCAGCGGGAACGGGAAGCATTCCCGGACCCCTTGTAAAGGCGCTCCTGCGGAGGGCTTTTCCGCGGCTCCGTGCGCGGGGATGGGTTGTCCCGCCTCGCAAGCGGGTATGGGAAGCATCCCGAACCCCTTGTAAAGGCGCTCCTGCGGAGGGCTTTTCCGCGGCTCGCATGTGCAGGGGTTGTATGCGTCAGTCCTCGTCCGGGATCTGGTTGAGTTCGCGGTTCAGCGCCTGGACGTCCAGGGTTTCATCCGCGTCGCGGCTCAGAATGCTCTTGAGGGAGAGGCCGAGGGGGATCACGTTCTTCTCCGTCATGAAGCGCACGAGATCCGGGACATAGCGCTCCAGCACGGCGCGGGCTTCGGCGCTGTCCAGCAGCTCCTGCGCCGTGCTCTGGATGGAGAAATAGCCCTCGCGGCGGCTGTCGTCGTCGGTCAGGAACCAGTTGCGCACCGCGCCGCCGTCATTCTCCTCCGGCAGGCGGTAGCCCGGGTCGGCCTCCGCCGTGCGGAGCCAGCAGACCGCGTCGCGGCAGCTGCCGGCGGCGGCCTCCACCCGATTCCCGCCCATCGCCAGCGGCACGCCGCGGAAGAGCACCGTGCCGTTCTCAGCCCGCGCCTCCCCGAAAAACGCGCCGTTGACCGTGAGGCGCACGACGGGCTGGTTCGTGTAGCACTTCACGTCGACCGTCTCCCGCGCGCGGCGGACGAAGCGGCTCGCGCACAGATGCACGAACGGCTCCTCCGACCACTTCGCCTTGTAGTAATAGAAGGCGTCCTTGCGCACGCGGCGGTCATGGGTGACCAGGCCCTTGGCGTTGAGGAAGCGCTGGCCGCCCTCGTTGCGGCGGGCGCTGCAGAAGTCGAACATATTCCAGACAAAGCTGCCCCAGAGCCAGCGCCTCGCCTCGATCTGCGGGTAGACCGTCTCGTGCCAGAGCGCCTGGTATTCCTCGGAGTAGTCCTTCACCTTCGGGGCCTCGCTGTGCAGGGCGAGGTTCGCGTCCACGCCGTATTCGCTGATGCCCAGCGGGAGCGCGGGGCGCGCCGCGTGGAAGCGGTCGAGGTAGGGGCCGTAATCCGCCATCTCCCCGTAGTACCAGCCGAAATAGAGGTTGTAGCCGACCAGGTCGGTGATCTCATTGAGCTTGCTTCGCGCCTTGAGCGGGTAGAGATTCGCGGCAGCGGAGCAGCGGTCCGGGTCGAGCGATTTCACCAGGGCGTGCAGCTTCCGGCAGTTTTCGTGCATGAAGGGCGCGTCCCGGAACATGGCGATCTCGTTCTGAATGCCCCAGCAGAAGACGGCGGGGTGGTGGATGTTCTGCAGGATCAGCTCGGTCAGCTGCTGCTCGGTGTTTTTCATCAGCGCGGGGCTC
>CAMNLM010000004.1 GCA_946543085.1 uncultured Clostridia bacterium
GGATCTGGGAGTAGGAGCCGCCGCCGCCCCTGAGCGTGCCGATCAGCTCGTCGATGGCGGAAAACCCGTGGTCGAACGGATGCAGATCGACCGTCGTCAGCGAGGGGTTCAGGTACGGCGTGAAGAACTGGTTGTCGCAGCCGATGAGCGCCATGTCCTGCGGCACGCGGAGGTTCATCCGCTGCAGCTGGCGCAGCGCGCCGAGGGCGACCAGGTCGTTGATCGCGATGATGGCGGTCGGCCAGGCGCTCCGCTTTGTGGCGGACAGCAGGCGGTTCACGCAGAATTCGCCCGCCTGGGGCGTGAAGCCCGCGTCTGTGCTGATCTCCCGGTCCGCGGGCAGCTGAAGGCGCTCCATCTCTTCATAATAAGCACGCCGCCTCGCGCTGCTGGAGCGTATGCCGCCCGATCCCCCGATGAAGGAGATGCGGCGATGGCCCAGCGCGTAAAGGTGCGCGATGGATTTCCGCACGGAGAGGGACAGGTCCGAGGTGATGTTCACGCAGCTGACGCCCTCCACCCGCGGGCCGATGGTCACGATGGGCATCTTCTGCCCGATGGCGCAGAGCCGCTGGCGGATATCCTCCTGCGTCCCGGCCTCGATGACGCTGCCGACCAGCACCGCCCCGCTGACGGGCAGCGAGCAGACCTTCTCCGCGATGTCGCGCTCCATCCAGCCCGTCAGGGCCGTCTGGTAGACCACGAGGTTCCATCCGCCGCGGCGGGCGGCTTCCTCCGCGCCCGCGCACAGGGCGGCGTAATAGGGGTTGGTCAGGTCGGAGATCACGAGCCCCAGGGTACGCTCAGCGCTCTTTTCCGTCTTCCTCTGTGTGGTCAGTGGGCGGTATTGGAGGGCGCGGACAGCTTCCTCCACTTTTCTGCGCGCGGTCAGGCTCGCGCTGCCCCCGCTGAGCACCCGGCTCACCGTGGCCACGCTCACGCCTGCCAGCTCAGCCACGTCCACAATGGTCGCCTGTTTGTCAGCCATGCTGCCCGCTCCTTTCTCACGGTTTCCATTAGCATAGCAGAGTTGGCGCAAAATAGCAAGCGTCTTTTTACACGCATTTACACGTTATTTTCACTTATTTACAATATTTCTTGCATTTATTTTCAAAAACCCATTGACAACGGGCGCGAATCGCCTATAATAACACATGAGTCAAGGGATCGTAAACGAAAATAGCAGATTATTTTCACCGCATCTGGCGGGCGGCAAGCCCGTATAGATAGAAAAGGAGGAAACTCAAAATGAAGAAGATGCTGTCTGTCGTTCTGGCCGCGGTCATGATGCTGTCGCTGCTGGCCGTGCCCGCCATGGCCGAGGATCAGGTGCTGACCGTCGTCACCTGGGATGCCACAACCACCCCCTATCTGCTCGCGCAAAAGGAAGCCTATGAAGCCTCCCATCCCGGCGTGAAGATCGAATACGTGGACGTCGCTTCCCAGGACTACCCCATCAAGGCGACCACCATGCTGGAAGGCAAGGACACCAGCGACGTGTTCATGGTCAAGGAGATCGACGACATCATCAAGTGGCAGGCCCAGGGCTTCGCTGAGCCCCTGAACGCCTATGTCGAGAAGACTGGCTATGATATGTCCGGCTTCGTGGGCACCGAGGAGAACTACAAGGTGGACGGCGAGCTCTACGCCGTGCCCTTCCGCTCCGACTTCTGGGTGCTCTACTATAACAAGGATCTGTTCGACGCCGCCGGCGAGCCCTATCCCACCAACGACATGACGTGGGATCAGTACGCGGACCTGGCCATCAAGATGACCAAGGACGGCGTCTACGGCACCCACTATCACACCTGGCTGTCCGATGTCGTCAACTGGACCGTGGCCGACGGTGAGAACACCCTGGCCGACCGCAACTACGACGACCTGCTCTACTACTACAACCTCTATCAGAAGCTGGAAGACGCCGGCGCCTGCATGGCGTACTCCGAGCTGAAGGCCTCCGGTCTGCATTACAGCGCCGCCTTCGCCAACGGCAATATCGCCATGATGCCCATGGGCTACTGGTACGTCTCCACCCTGATCAACTACCACAAGGACGGCACCTGCAACTTCAACTGGGGCATCGCCGCTGTGCCGCACGCGGACGGCGTGAAGGCCGGTTCCTCCTTCGGCAACCTGACCGGCGCCATGATCAACCAGGCTTCCGCCAATAAGGACCTGGCCTGGGATTACATCTCCTGGCTGGGCGGCGAAGAAGGCGCTGCCGCCACCGCTTCCGTGGGCGCCCGTCCCGCGTACGTGTCCGAAACTGTCGCGGCCGCTATGTCCAGCGTGGAAGGCTTCCCCACCGACGAGACCAGCAAGGGCGCTCTGATCCCCTCCTTCGTCGGCATGGAATGGCCCGTGGCTGAGAAGGTCGCCGACATCAAGACCATTGTGAACGAAGAGCACTCCATGATCATGGCCCGTGAAATCACCCCCGAAGAGGGCGTGGCTGAAATGAACGAGCGCGTGGCAGAGCTGTTTGAATAATCCCGGACAGATCGGTTCCGCATCGAAGTAAACCCGAGGCAGGGAAGGCTTCTTGCCTTCCCTGCCCTTTTTATCGCAAGACGGGATCCGTGACGCAGCATCGACTTTCTCCTCCCTCAGACTTTCACCAGAAAGGTTCGTATCGCCATGAAACAAGGAGAACAGAAACTGGCCCGGGCGCGCATGGGCCGCATGGAACGGAAGAAGACCCTGATCGCATATTCCTTCCTGGCGCCCAACTTCCTGGGCTTCGCCATCTTCACGCTGGTACCGGTGGTCTGCGCCATCGCCCTGTCGCTCTTCGAGTGGAACGGCGGCGACATCTCCCGGCTCCGCTTCGTGGGCTTTGAGAACTACGCCACCATCTTCAACGTGAAGAAAGTGTCGCAGAACGGCCTCGCCTATTTCTTCAACCGGGTGGACCTGGGCATTGCTTTGAAGAACACAGTCTATTATACTGTGATCACCGTCCCGCTGACGATCATCTGCGCTCTGGCGCTCGCCCTGCTGCTCAACAAGATCAGGGGCGCCGTGGTCTTCCGCGCCGTTTTCTTCTTCCCCTACGTGGCCTCGATGGTCGCCATCTGCGTGTGCTGGTCCTTCATGCTGATGAAGGACGGCCCCATCAACCATTTCATCATGGCGCTCGGCATCGACTTCAACAAGTCCTGGACGGCGGACACCACCATGGCCATGTGGTCCATCATCCTGGTGAGCGTCTGGCGCAACATGGGCTATTACATGGTCATCTACCTGGCGGCTCTCCAGGGCGTGCCCAAGGAGCTGATGGAGGCCGCCACCGTGGACGGCGCGAACAAGTGGAAGCAGTTCCTGCACGTGACGCTCCCCCAGCTGCGGCCCACCACCTTCTTCGTCTCCATCATGATGATCATCTCCTGCTTCAAGATCTATGACGTGGTCGCCATCATGACGGAAGGCGGTCCCGGCCGGAGCACCAAGATGCTGGTCACCTACATCTACGACGAAGCCTTCACGAAGGTCCGCTACGGCCAGGCCAGCGCCATCTCCATGATCCTGCTGATCATCGTGCTTCTCGTCACCATCATCCAGTTCCGTTCGGAAAAGAAATTCTCCAACGACTGAGAGAAAGGAGGCATCCGATATGGAACAGACTGTGCGTCAAAAAAACAGTATCCGCCAGGACAACCCCGTGCTGCAGAAGATCCTGCGCGTGGTGGTTTTCATCCTGCTCATCGCGCTGGCCGCTTTCACCCTGATCCCCTTCGTGTGGATGGTCTCCTCGTCCCTCAAGCTGGACCGCGAGGTTTTCGCTTATCCCATGCACTGGATCCCGGAGACCTTCCATTGGGAGAACTATTCGCTCATCTGGCAGAAGGTGCCGCTGCTCACGTACTTCAAGAACACCGCCTTCATCGCCATTGTGGTCACCTTCCTGCAGACGCTGACCTCCTCCTTCGCGGCCTATGCGTTCGCAAAGCTGGAATTCCGCGGCCGGGACACCCTGTTCCTCTGCTACATCGCGACCATCGCGGTGCCGTGGCAGGCCTACATGCTGCCCCAGTTCATCATGATGCGCTCCATGGGTCTCTATGACACCCTGTGGGCCATGGTCGTGCTGCAGGCCTTCTCCGCCTTCGGCGTGTTCCTGATGCGCCAGTTCTACCGCAGCATCCCCACGGAGCTCTGCGAGGCGGCCCGGCTGGACGGCCTGAGCGAATACGGCATCTGGGCGCGCATCATGCTTCCGCTGTCCAAGGCCGCCATCGCGACCCTGGTGATCTTCACCTTTGTCGGCACCTGGAACGACTTCATGGGGCCCATGATCTATCTGACCCGGGACTTCAACAAGACCATCCAGGTCGGCCTGCGCCGCTTCATCCAGGAGAATTCCAGCGACTACCACCTGATCATGGCCGCGTCGCTGTGCTCCCTGCTGCCCGTCTCCATCGTCTTCCTGTTCCTGCAGAAATACTTCATCGAGGGCATCGCCACCAGCGGCCTCAAGGGCTGAGGCGAAGCGCCGGTCCGTGAAGGCTTTTCTCCACTTTGCACGCCTGTACGGGAGTCACTATGTTTGCCGAATTTCTCAACGCGCATCCGATGGAGACGCTGCTGACCGGAGCCCCGGACCCCGGCATTCCGAGCGCCGCGGACCGGGAAGCCTGGGAGCAGCTGCCCGAAAGCCTCCGGGAAGAGCTCCTGGCCCTGGTCCGCGCCTATGCCGGGCAGCCCTACCCGATGCGCACCGCCTCCGGCTTTCTTGCCTTCGTGCGCTCCGGCAGCCGCGCGGCCGACGAAGCGCCCTACTTCCAGCGCCGCCGTAAGCTGTGCGCGGCCGTGCTGGGCTGCTGCCTCGATCCTGACGCGCCGCTGGACGACGTGATCGACGGCGTCTGGTGCATCTGCGAGGAGACCAGCTGGGTCATCAGCGCGCACAACGTCAATCCAATTCCAGGCGCGCCCAAGGCCGCGGAGTATCCCCTGCCCGACCCGGAGCGCCCTTACATCGACCTCTTCTCCGCGCAGACCGCCATGATCCTCAGCCTCACCGCACGCCTGTTGGGCAGCCGGCTGGATCAGGTTTCGCCGCTGCTGTGCCGGCGCATCCGCCGCGAGATCAGCGCGCGCGTCCTGCGCCCCTTCATGGAGACGGACGACTTCTGGTGGATGGGCGTGCGGCGGCGGGATCTGAACAACTGGACGCCGTGGATTCTTTCCAACGTGATGCTGAGCGCCTGCCTGGCCTCCATGGAAAGGGGCGAACTGGCGGCTCTGCTGGACAGAGCCTGCCGCATGCTGGACCGCTGGCTCGCAGTGATGCCCGGGGACGGCGGATGCGATGAAGGCGCGGGCTACTGGAACATGGCTGGCGGTTCCCTGCTGGACTGTCTCGATCTGCTGGAGAGGATCACGGAAGGCCGCATGACCTTCTGGGAGAATGAGAAGCTCCGGAACATCCTGCGCTTTCCCCTGCTCGCTGAGATCGGAAACGGCTGGTTCCTGAACTTCGCCGACTGCGACGCAAAGCCCCTCCTCTCCGGGGAGAGGCTCCAGCTCGCCGGGGAAAAGCTGGGCGACGAAGCGCTCCTGGACCTCGGCTGCCGCCACCGCGGAACCCTGGACGCCCAGCTGAGCGATACGCCGCATTTCGGCAGGCTGCTGTCCATGCTGTTCCACCGCCCCGCCCTCCGCGGCTCGCCGCCCGAAAAAGGCGACGTGTGGCTCCCCGACCTGCAGGTGCGCGTCGTCCGCCGCGGCGCTCTGACGCTCTGCTGCAAGGGAGGCCACAACGGCGAGAATCACAACCACAACGACGTCGGTTCCTTCATGCTCTACGCGGACGGAGAGCCCGTCATCGTGGACGCGGGCAACATGACCTACACCGCGAAGACCTTTTCGGACGAGCGCTATACCCTCTGGAACGTGCGCTCGGCCTATCACAATCTGCCCATGATCGGCGGCTGCGAGCAGCAGCCCGGCCGCGCCTTCGCGGCCTCGCGGACGGCCTGCCTGCCCGACGGCCTGCGCCTGGGACTGGAAAAAGCCTATGCGCCGGAAGCCGGCGTCAGGCGCCTGGTGCGGCAGCTGCGGCTGACGGAACAGGGCTGCGAGATCCGCGACACGTGCGAGCTCATCAGCCCCCAGCCCGTCACCTGGGTGTTCATGCTGCGCCATCGGCCGGAGCTGTCCGCGCAGTCGCTCTCCGCCGGTCCCATCGGGATGGAGATCCCCGACGGGCTTGCCTGCCGCGTCGAAGAGATTCCCATAGCCGATCCGCGAATGGCCCGCAGCTTTCCCGGCAGCCTCTGGCGCGTCCTGCTGACCGCCGGGCCGGCCGCCGTGTACGACATGCAATTCACCGTGAGGAGGAAGAGCGCTCATGCTTGAAGTACAACGCAATCCGCTGTGCACGCGGCAGGATCTGGTGCGGGCAGCCGTGCAGCTGATGACCCCGCTGGTTGACTGTCTCACGCCCGAGAAATCCCGGATGATCGTGGGCGAAGGCTCCGCCCACTATTCCGAGGACGTGGCCGGCATGGAGGGCTTCTCCCGCGTGCTGTGGGCGCTGGTGCCCATGCTGATCGGCAAATGCCCGGAGGCCGAGCCCTTCTGGAAGCTCTGGAAGGAGGGCCTCCTGCACGGCACAGACCCGGCCCACGCCGGCTACTGGGGAACGGTGGGCGATTACGACCAGCGCATGGTGGAGATGGCGGTGATCGGCATCGGCCTGTGCTTTGTCCCTGAGCGCTTCTGGGACGAGCTGACCCCCGTCCAGCAGGACAACCTGTACAACTGGCTCAACCAGATCAACCTGCACGACATGCCGAAGAACAACTGGCGCTACTTCCGCATCCTGGTCAACACCGGTTTCCTGAAGGTCGGGCGGCCCGTGGATCAGGCGCGCATGGCCGAAGACCTGGACATGATGGAGAGCCATTACGTCGGCGACGGCTGGTATTTCGATTACCTCACCAAGCGCGACTATTACACCCTCTGGGCCTTCCACTTCTACAGCCTGGTCTATGTCGCGGCCATGCAAACCAGGGACGCCGAGCGCTGCGCCCGATTCGTGGAACGGGCGCGGCTGATCGCGCCGCGCTTCGCCTGCTGGTTCGATGGAGCGGGCCGCGCCCTCCCCTATGGGCGCAGCCTGACCTACCGCTTCGCCCAGAGCGCCTTCTGGGCCTCGATGGCCTTCGCCGGCGTGACCGCGCCGGGCCTCGGCTGGGGCGAGATGAAGGGCCTCTTGCTGAAGAACCTGCGCTTCTGGCTGCGCATGCCCATTTTTGACCGGGGCGGCGCGCTGACCGTGGGCTACGGCTATCCCAACCTCTGCGCCGCGGAGGGGTACAACGCGCCCGGCTCCCCCTACTGGGCGATGAAGACCTTCTTCGTTCTCGCGCTGCCGGAGGATCATCCCTTCTGGCAGGCGGAGGAGAAGAACTATACGCCGCCCCGGAAGTTCCTGGACGAGCAGGTGCGCCTGCTCCTGACCCGCGACGCGCAGAACCGTCAGGTGGTCGCCTACACCGCGGGGAATCACGCCTGGGAGCACATGCACGAGGACGAGAAGTACGAGCGCTTCGCCTATTCCACTCAGTTTGCTTTCTCGGTGACGAAGGAGGCCACGACGCTCAGCAAGGGCGCGTTCGACTCCATGCTGGCGCTCAAGCGCGCAGGCCGCGATCTGTGGCACGCGCGCAGCGGCTGCGACAGCTTCCGCCTGACTGAAGAAAAGGTCACCTTCGCCTGGTCCCCCATGGAGGGCGTGCGCATCGAATCGGTCATCGCGCCGCTGGGCATGTGGCACATCCGCAGGCATGTGATCGACAGCGAATATGAGCTGGAAGCCGCCGAAGGCGCTTTCTCCGTGAAGAAGGACGGCCCCGGCGCGCGCCCCTGCGACAGGATTGTTACCAGCCGCCTGGCTGATGCGGGCATGGCGGCCGCGCACGGCGTCTACGGCACGAGCGCCATCTTCGCGCTCGAAGGCTATGACAAAGGGCAGGTCATCGACACCGAGCCGAACACGAACCTGATGTTCCCGCGCGCCGTGCTTCCCACCCTGCTCGCATCCATCCACCCGGGCAGAACCGTGCTGCTCTGCGCCGTGTGGACCGACACCGGCGATTCCTGTCCGGATCGCCCGCCTGAGGAGGTGCTGCAATATGCCAGGTCGCTATGAAGAGGCGTTCCGCGCCATCCGCGAGAAGTTCCGGCGCGCAGCCGTGCCGGCTGCCGAGACCGGCATCATTCCCTATAAGAGCGAAAACGGGCATTGGATCGCCTCCCCCCACGACGGCAACGGGTGGTGGACGGGCGGCTTCTGGCCCGCGCTGATGTGGCAGCTCTACGCGGCGGAGAAGGACGCGTTCTTTGCAGAGGAAGCCCGCCGGGTCGAGAAGCTCCTGACGGACGAGTTCCGCGTCTTCCATCACCTCAACCATGACGTGGGCTTCATGTATCTGCTCTCCTGCGGCGCGGATTTCAAGCTCACCGGCGATGAGCAGGCCCGGACGGACACCCTGCACGCCGCGAGCCTCCTGATGGGCCGCTTCAATCCCGCCGGTTTTATCCGCGCGTGGAACGGTCCCGGCCAGGAGGGCTTCGCCATCATCGACTGCATGATGAACCTCTCCCTGCTGTTCTGGGCTTCCCGGCAGACGGGCGATCCCCGCTTTGCCCATGTGGCTGTCCGCCACGCCGACACCACGCTGCGTGAATTTCTCCGGCCGGACGGCTCGGTCAGCCATATCATCGAGTTCGACCCGGAGACCGGCAGGCGCGTGAAGGAGCATCCGGGCCAGGGCTATGCCCTGGGCTCCCAGTGGAGCCGCGGCCAGGCCTGGGGGCTCTATGGCTTCACCCTCGCCTATCTCAACACGAAGGACGGCCGGTATCTCGACGCGGCGCAGAGAATCGCCGCGAACTTCATCGCCCACATCCGGCCCGACGGGCTGACCGACTGCGACTTCTGCCAGCCGAAGGACGAGGAGCGCCTGGACAACATCGCCGGCGCCATCGCGGCCTGCGGCCTGCTGGAGCTACACAGGATCACCGGGGACGCGGCCTGTGAGGCGAACGCCCGCAGGCTGATCGACGGCATGCTGGATCACTGCTGCGACTGGTCGCCGGAGCGCTGCGGCGCGCTGACCCGCTGCACGGCCAGCTACCACGACGACGGCGCGGGACGCCACACCAACATTACTTACGGGGACTATTTCCTGACGGAGGCGCTGGCCAAGCTGAACGGAACCGATCCGATGCTCTGGCTGTGAGAGATATGATTGCCATCGAATTGAGGAACAACGAGAGCAAAACGCTGGCCTCCGCGACGCACGCCGAGGAGGCCCTGCTCTGCGTGGACAGGGCTTACCAGCCCGGGGACGTCCTCCGCATCACCGGCGGCGCCCACCTGTGGGTGCAGATGGACCAGCAGCTGCCCGCAGGCGAGATCTACGCGCCGGACGGGTGCGTGACCTGGACCGTCCCCGCCGGGGAGCACCGCCTGGCCTACGCGCCCGGCGCTTTCGAGGCTGGACGGCATGTCATCACCGCCCGCCTGCTCCGCGCGGAGGACGTCGGCAGATACCGCAACGTGGCCTGCAACCCGGCAGACCTGCGCGGCGAAACCGACTTTTTCCCGCACTGCACCGCCAATGTGGAGACGCGCGGCGAGGCGTGCTTCTGCGCCCGCAATGTGATCGACGGCATGCGGTTCAACACCTTCCACGGCGAATGGCCCTACCAGAGCTGGGGCATCGGCGCCCGGGAGGACGCCTGGTGCAGGATCGACTTTGGCCGCGACGTCTATGTGAACCGCATGGCCCTGACCCTGCGCGCCGATTTCCCGCATGACGCCTACTGGACATCTGGCACTGTGGTGCTCTCGGACGGAACCGAGCAGACCTTCCCCCTGCGGAAGACCGGCGACCGGCAGTTCATCAGCCTGGGCGATCACGTCGTCCGCTGGATGCGCCTGGAACGGATGCGGAAGAGCGACGACCCCTCCGCCTTCCCGGCGCTCACCGAGTGGGAGGTTTTCGGCCACGATGCCCTGTGACCGTCTTTTGCCCCGCGCGCTGGCCGACGCTGAGCGGACTTCAGACCCAATGAGAGATGGAGGGATGCGCATGCATTCATACACAGACCTGGTCATGGAGCGCCGCAGCCGCTTCGGCCCGGACGGGAGGCCTGTCTACAACTGCGCCCAGGCGGTGGTGACCGCGTTCGCGCAAGACGCGGGCTACGACGAGGAGGCCGCCATGCGGGCCGCCGCCTATTTCCGGGGCGGCATGCAGATGGGCTCCGTCTGCGGGGCTGTCACCGGCGGGCTCATGGCCCTGGGCCTCTCCGGGCTGGACGAGGCCGCCGTTGCCAATGCCTTCATCCGCAAGGTGCAGGCGTCCCACGGCGGCATGATCAACTGCAAAGACCTGCTGGCCGCCAGCGCCGCCCGGGGCGAAGTGAAGAAGGCCCACTGCGACGCCCTGATCTGCGCGTGCGTGGAGCTGGTGGAGGAAGCGCTGCGGGAGAAAGGAAAGCTGCCATGAGCCGTTCCCTGTTTGCCCCGGCGATGGTCAGATTCCTGAGCGGGGTTGTGCTGCTGGGCGCGCTGCTCTTCCTCCCCGCGGGGACGCTCGCCTGGCGGGAGGGCTGGCTGCTGATGGCGATCCTGTTTGTGCCCATGTTCATCGCCGGACTCGTGATGATGAAGAAGCGGCCGGATCTGCTGCGGAAGCGTCTGAACATGAAGGAGGAGCAGCCGGAGCAGAAAACCGTGATCGCGCTCAGCGGCGTGATGTTTTTGGCCGCCTTCGTCACGGCGGGACTCAATTTCCGCTTTGGCTGGATCGTCCTGCCGGAATGGGTTTCCCGGGCCGCCGCCGTCCTCTTTCTGCTCGCCTATGCCCTCTACGCGGAGGTGCTGCGGGAGAACGCCTATCTCTCCCGGACCGTGGAGGTGCAGGAGAACCAGAAGGTCATCGACACCGGGCTGTACGGCATCGTCCGCCATCCCATGTACATGAGCACGCTGCTGCTCTTCCTGATGATGCCGCTCGTGCTGGGCTCGGTGATTTCCTTCGCGATCACGACGGCCTACATCCCCATCATCGCCAAGCGCATCCGGAATGAGGAGCTCGTGCTTGAAGAGGGGCTGGAGGGCTACGCCGAATACAAAAAGCGGGTGCGCTGGAAGGTCATCCCCTATGTGTGGTGAGGGGCGGGGCAATGGCGCAGCGCCGGCCACCGCACCGTTCCGGCAATCGGAGGTTTTGAGAAATGAAGGGCTATCGTTTCTACGGCTGGCAGACAGCCGATATCCGGGACGGGCTGGGTCTGACGCCCCGCGACTATTACGACCTGCTCTCCGGCATCTGGTGCGCGGAAACCTGCGCGCCGCGCATGCGGAAGGACTGGACGCCCGGCAACCGGACCCTCGGCCAGTGCTCCATCACAGCCTTCCTCCTGCAGGACATCTATGGCGGAAAGGTCTGCGGCGTGCCGCTGGGCGATGGGAATTACCATTGCTTCAACGCGGTGGACGGCTGCGTCTTCGACCTGACAAGCGAGCAGTTCGGCAATACGGCGCTGGATTACAGCGCTTGCCCCGAGCAGACGAGAGAGGCACACTTCGCCAAAAAAGAAAAACAGCAGCGCTATGAGCTGCTGAAAGCGCGTCTCCTCGCCGCCTCGCCGATGATCCAGCCCCTCGCGCCGGATCACATCGCCCGCTGCGGCGAGATCTACGCGGCCGCCTTTTCCGGCGAGCCGTGGAACGATCCGTGGAAGGCGGAGGACGCGGAGGTTCACGTCCGCGAGCTTCTGGAATCCGCGCAGAGCTACGGCCTGGAATACGTCCTGGAGGGCCGCGTCGTCGCTTTTCTCCTCGGCAGCTCCATGCTCTTCCACTACGGCCGCACCTTTGAAATCAACGACCTTGCCGTCGATCCCGCCTGTCAGGGGCGCGGCATTGCCGGCGCGCTGCTGGAGCGCTGCAAGCGGGACATGAAGGCGCGCGGCATCGTCGGGCTGCACCTGATTACCAGCGCCGGCGGCTTTCTGCCGGACTTCTACGAGCGCCACGGCTTCAGCCGGGAGCGCAGCGTGATGCTGATGGGGATGGAGCTTTGACCGGGCCGCGTCAGACCAGCCGGTAGGTCCGGATAAAATCCCGCTCCTGCGCGCCGGAGGCGAAGTACCTCAGCAGGATCTCCGCGCAGGCATGGCTGTCGCTGTCCGCCTGGTGGTGATCCAGGGCGATGCCGTAATGCTCGCAGAGCACATTGAGTTTGTGGGAAATCCCCGGCAGCAGACGCCGGCCCATCTGCACGGTGCAGCAATATCTGGCCGTGCTTTTCCACTGGATGCCGTAATCCTGCAGGCAGTGCTTCAGCACGCTCAGGTCAAAGACAGCGTTGTGCGCGGTCAGGATGCCGGAGGACATCAGCGGCTCGATCCTCCCCCACAGCTCCGGGAACGTCGGCGCATCGGCGACGATGTCCGCGTCAATGCCCGTCAGCTGGGTGTTGAAGAGGTCAAAGGAGGTCTCCGGATTCACATAGGAAAAGAATTCCTCCGTGATCGCGCCGTCCTCGATGACCGAAATGCCGATCGCGCTCATCCGGTTGTTCTGCCGGTTGGGGGTCTCCACATCAAATACCACGTAACGGTACAAGCTCTGTCCCTCTTTCCTTCCCGCGCGTGGATGCAGCGGGGTCAGCCCGCCGCCTGGGCGGGGCTGCTTCTGTTTCTGAATCATGTCAGCCGGAGAACCGTTCCCATTCCGGGCGGTTCTCCGTTTTTTATCGTGCAGGAGAAAGCCTGTACGGTCTGCAGGCGGCCGTTTTCAGGTCTTTTCACCGTTCTGTGAACCGGCTGCCGGCTTCCCATTCATTCGCCCGCCGGCTGCCTCCTCACGGAGTCTATTCGACGCTTTTTCCGCAAACCCTTTGCCACTGTTGAAGAAACAATGGCTGATGCGAAAGCGTCTGCCCGGGCACTGTCCCGCCATACAAAGGCAGAGACCGCCCGATACTTTCGGACAGTCTCCGCTTTTTTGATTCCGTTGTTCTCTCAGTCGGTAAGGACCGGTTTGCTGATGCCCGGGCAGGAGCCCGGCCCGTTATTCCGCTTCGGGCCGTTCCTTTCCGCGCAGCTCCTGCCGCACCTGTTCGGCGATGCGGCGGTTGAATTCGCCCATGCGGTTCTGGCTCAGCCCGATCACGCTGCCGGGCACCAGGCAGCCGGAGGCGCATTGGATCCAGGTCTCCGGCAGCCCCATCCGCCGCAGCTCCTCCTCGGCCTCGACCGCCGCCCGGATGCCGTGGTATGCGCCGCGGGCATTGATGGCCGGCACAAGGCCCGGATCGCCGTGCGCAACGTCAGCAAAGCCCGGGAACGCCCCGCGCACGGCGCGCAGCGCTTCCCCCTCCTGAAGGTCGGTCACCAGCATGGCCTTGAGTCCCAGGGACACGCCGATGCCGGAGCCGATGATCTTGGCCTCGGCGAAGGTCACATCGGGCCGCGCCGCCTTCGCCTCCGGGGGCACGGCGCCCTTGGTGGCCATGTCCAGCGCGATGGCGCCGCGCCTGAGGAGTCCCGCAAGGGCCAGGAAGGTTTCGGCGACCGCCGGCGCCGGCAGCACGGCCGCGATGACATCCGCGTCAGCCGCGGCGGACAGGTCGGCGGATGCCGTGCCGCCGCGGGTGGAAGCGAGTGCTTCGGCCCTGGACAGGTCGCGGTCGATCAGAATCAGTTCCGCCTCCGGCGCGACCAGGGAGGCAACGCCGCTGCCCATGAGGCCGCAGCCGATGATGGCGATCTTCACGCGCTCTCCCCCTCTCACGCGGGGAGAGCCTTTCCGCTCTTCGGTCCCTTTTTGGCCTGCCAGACGCGGAAGCCGTAGAGGCCGATGAACAGCACGATGCCGATGATGGAATACAGCGGGCTGGGCACGATGGTCAGGGCGATGATCGCGAGGTAGGCAATCCGCTCGAAGACCGTGATCTTCTGCTCCACGTAGCCCTGCAGCATCACGGCCAGGGAATAGCAGATGACGATGCCGCTCAGCCAGGTGATCAGCGTCTGGAAGGTCAGCTCCAGGGTGATGTAGTCGTTATTGAGGGCGAAAGCGAAGGGCAGAATGAAGCCCGTGATGCCGAGCTTGACCGCCGTGAAGCCCACCTTCATCGGGTTCTCGTCCGCGATGCCCGCGGCGGCGAAGGAAGCCACGGCGACCGGCGGCGTGATGGCGGAGATGGACGCGAAGTACAGCAGGAAGAGGTGCGCGGGCAGGCGCGCCAGGCCGAGGTTGGTCAGGGCTGGGGCGATGGCCGTCGCGCAGACGATGTAAGCCGCCGTGGTCGGCAGACCCATGCCCAGCACGGCGCAGACCAGCATGGAGAGCACCAGGCTCGGAATCAGCGAGTTGCTGCCCAGCTGCAGGATGAAGTCGGAGAACTTGTTGCCCAGGCCGGTCATGGAGAACATGCCGACCACGATGCCCGCCGTGGCACAGGCCGCCACAACCGTCACCATGGAGCGGCCGGCGGAGACCATGCCCTGCAGCAGGTTCTTGAGCGTCATGCGGTCATGCGGATCGAGGAAGGCGCAGACGATGATAGCCGCGATGGACCAGATGGCGGAGAGCATGGGCGTCATGCTCAGGCCGATCATCAGCACCAGCAGCACGATCACGGGCACGAACAGCTTCACGCCGCGCTTGACCGCGGTCTTCAGGTCGGGAATCATCTCGGGCGGCAGGCCCTGCAGGTTGTGCTTCACAGACTCGAGGTCCACCATCTTGAACAGGCAGATGTAGTACATCACCGCGGGCAGCAGGGCCGAGAGGCAGATCGTCGCGTAGGAGATGCCCGTGATATCCGCCATGACGAAGGCCGCCGCGCCCATGATGGGCGGCATGATCTGGCCGCCGGTGGACGCGACCGCTTCCACCGCGCCGGCGAAGCGGGAGCGGTAGCCGTTGCGCTTCATCAGCGGAATGGTGAAGGCGCCGGTGGAAACCACGTTCGCCACGCAGCTGCCGGAGATCGTGCCGAAGAAGGCGGACGCGACAACCGCCATCTTGGCGGGGCCGCCGCGCTTCCGTCCGGCCAGGGCAATGGCGATATCCTGGAAGATCTGGTCCGCGTGGGAGACATTCAGATAAGCCGCGAAGAGCAGGAACAGGAACACGTTGTTGGCGGAGGTGGCGATGGGCGAGCCGTAGATGCCGCGGTCCGAGAAGATGGACAGCATCACGCGGGACAGCTTGTAGCCGCGGTGGCCGAAGAGGCCCGGAATATGATTGCCGAACAGCGCGTAAAGGACGGTCAGGATCGCGACGACGGGCAGCACATTGCCCAGCACGCGGCGTCCGACCTCCAGGGTTATCACGGCCATGATGCAGCCCATCACGAACAGCTCGTCCGTCAGGTGGTTGTTCTGCATGTCGGTCGTGTAGCTTTCAAAGTTGATGGCGATGTAGAGGCTGACAGCCACCGTCGCCGCGATGAAGATCCAGTCGATCACGCGGTAGAGCGTCGTCTGGGCCGGGGTTTTCTCTTTCTGTTTTCTTCCGAGGGGATAGTAGATAAAGGTGAGGACAAAGCCGATCATGACGTGCAGGATATAGAAAAGGATGCTGGGCACGGTCAGGACGGTGAATTTGCCCACATGCAGGAAAGCGGCAAACAGGGACACGGCAATGATGATGCCTTGTATGATCTTCTGATACGTCGTCTTCTTTTCCATCTGCGTTTCTCCCTTTCGTAGCGGGGCCGGCGGCCCGTATACAGCGCAGTGCGATGCCGTACCGCCGTCCGGAACGGATGGCCCCCATTCCGGACGGCGGCTCCGCGCGCCTGTCTTCAGGCCGCGGAAAGGGAATGCTTACTCAGCGTATTCGGCCGGGATCAGTTCGGCGGGCAGCTCCACGCCGATCTCCTTCAGATAGCGGACGGTGCCGGCGTGCAGGGGGCAGTTGAAGTTGGTCTCGTTCTCGGCGACCATGTAGCTCAGGCCCTTGTAGTATTCGACCAGCGCGCCGTCGTTCTCCAGCAGGGTCTTGGTGATCAGGTAAACGTATTCCTCAGGCACTTCGCAGCTGGTCACGAGCATGTTCCACTCGGACACGGTGGTCAGGTCCTCGGTCACGGCCTTGTAGGAACCCGCGGGCATCACGGCGGGGCTGTAGAAGGAGTAGTTGTCGCACAGGAACTTCTGCTCATCCTCGCTCAGACCGACGAAGCTCAGCTCCTTGCTGGCCTCCAGCTCGGTGATGGCGGCGAAGGGGGGCAGGGAGAACAGCACGGCCACGTCCACCTGGGACGCGCCGACAGCGGTCGCGGTGGCGCCGTGGCCATCGTTGAAGATGCTGCCGGGGGTGATATTCATCTTGGGGAAGGCGTCACGGAACACGCTGTCCATGGCTGCGCCCTTGGAGCCCAGGCCGACCACCTTGCCGTTCAGGTCGTTCAGGGTCTTCGCGCCGGTGGAAGCGAGGGAATAGATGGTCAGATAGGAGGGATAGAGGGGCACCAGGCCGCGCAGGTTCTCCATCTTCTGGCCATGGGTCCAGTCCGCCTCGCCCTTGAAGGCTTCCTCGATGGAGGAGGTCATGGCGACGCCGACTTCGGCTTCGCCGTTCTGGATCATGACCAGGTTGGCGGTGCCGCCGCCGGTTTCCTCAGCGGTCCAGTTGAAGTATTCGGGCAGCTTCTGGTTCAGATAGGAGGCGAGGCCTGCGGCGACGACATAGAAGTTGCCGCCGGAGGAGCCGCCAGCCGCGGAATAGCGCAGGGGGCTGGACGGCACGGGCACGTCAGTGGCCATCGCGGAGGTGAGAGAGAGGAGCATAGACAGCGCAAGTGCGAAAGCAAGAATCTTTTTCATCTGTTTTTCCTCCTGTCGTTTGGATCGGTGAACTATAAAATGCCGGGGCCATCTGGCATTGATCCCAAGGGAATCATGAACACGCGCAGCGAGCGGAAAGCGCGCCCGCGCACCAGTCCGCCGCCGACCACATGCCCGCCGGCCTGGGCGCAGCTGGCGTGAATGTGCACAAAGAGCGGGCTGGTTTTGTCCGGGTAGACGCGGGCCAGGTTCGGATCCATGCGCTCGCGCTTCATCACTTCGCCCGTGAAGCTGACGATCTCGCACGCGCCGGGGCATTCGGTGACCACAAGGTTCATCGGAATGCTGTTGTCTGCCGGGGCGTTATAGGCGGTATCGATCGCGGAGCCGATGGCCCCGACGATGAAGACCTCCTCCCAGCCGTGCGCGAGGATGAAGTCGGTGATCGTCTGGCGGATGTCCTGGCCGCGCTCCACGGTGACTTCGTACAGACCTTCCATCGCCTCAGCCCTGCCTTTCTACCTTCTTCATGGCCTGGCTGGCCGCGATCAGGATCGGGTCGTAGACCGGGGCGACGGAGGGCGAATAGACCAGATCCAGGTCGTTGACCTGGCTGACCGTCATGCCCGCCGTGATGGCGGCTGCCAGCGTGTTGATCCGCCCGGCCACTGACTCGCTGCCGATGGCCTGCGCGCCGAGGAGGCGGCCGGTCTTTCTGCAGAGTATCAGGCAGATGGTGTTGTCGCGGCTGCCGGGGTAATATGAGGCGCGGTCGCCCTTGGTGATCACCGAGGAAACCGCGTCGAAGCCCTCCGCGAGCGCCTGCTCGAGCGAGAGGCCCGTGGCGGCGATGGTCAGGTCGAAGGCCTTGGTCACCATGGAGCCGAGCACGCCGGGAAAGCGGTCGTGCAGGCCGGCGAGGTTGCCGCCCGCGATGCGCCCCTGTTTGTTGGCGGTGGTGCCCAGCGGAATGTAGGCGGGTTTGCCGGTCAGGATATGGCGGGCCATGGCGCAGTCGCCGCAGGCGTAGATGTCCGGGTCGGAGGTGCGCATCTCGTCGTCCACGCGGATCGCCCCGCGCAGGTCGAGCTCCAGCCCGGCTTCCTTCGCGAGCTCGCTCGCGGGCCGCACGCCGATGGACAGCAGCACCAGGTCCGCCGCCTGCAGGTCCTCCCCCTTCGCGCGCACGCCGCAGACGCGGCCGTCCTTCGTGCAGATCTCCTCCACCGCCGCGCCGAGGTGCACGTGCACGCCGTGGGCGGTCAGGGTCTCCAGCACGCGCTGGGAGAAGCTCTCCTCCAGGAAGGGCAGCAGACGCGGCATCATCTCATAGAGGTGCACCTCGACGCCCGCCAGGGTCATCTCCTCGGCGACCTCGATACCGATGAAGCCGCCGCCGATGATGGCCGCGCGTCCGCCCCTGCCGACCGCCGCCTTCAGGGAGATGCCGTCCTCCACGGTGCGCAGCGTGTGCACGCCCTCGGCGTCCACGCCGGGCAGGTTCGGGCGGACAGGCCGCGCGCCGGTGGCGATGACGAGCTTGTCGTAGGGATAGACGGCTGTTTCGCCGCTGTCCAGGTCGCGGACCGTGACTTCCTTCTTTTCGCGGTCGATGCGGGTGGCCTCCCGGTGGATGTAGGTGGGAATGCCGCGCTTGTCGCGCATCTGGCCGACCGTGAGGCTGACCAGATCATCCGGCGCTTCGATCATGCCGCCGACAAAGTAGGGCAGGCCGCAGGCGCCGTAGCTGATGTAACCGGATTTTTCAAAGACGGTGATCTCCAGGGACGGATCCACCCGTTTGGCTTTGGAGGCGGCGCTGAGGCCGGCCGCCGTGCCGCCGATGACGATGACCTTTCCGGGCATGGAAATCTCCTTTCGCTTGGGCGGGAAGCAGGAAACGCGCAGCCGCGGCGGAAGCGCCGCCCGGCAGGAAGCCGCAAAGGCCTGCGGGATGGCTGCACGGGCTGCAGGAGGAGCCAGGGGGCTTGCGATCGCCTCCGGAGGCACGCTCCCGCAGCCGTTCAGCGCTTTCCTTCCCGGATTCAGAATCAGACTTCGATATGATCGTGGTCGATATGATACTTCTCGATGACGCCCATCTCGGTCATGGTTTCCTTCAGATGGTCGAGGCGGGTGCCCATGTAGTCCTCATAGGGCTTGCGCAGGTGGCCGCCGGGCAGGCCGAGCAGATTCAGAGCGGCCTTGATGACCACGGGGTTGGAGAAGGTGTACAGTTCCTGCAGCAGCGGGAACCACTTGAAGTAGCGCTCGCGGCACTCCTCGATGATCTTCATGCTGGTCCAGGGGCGGGAATACAGGGCGGCTTCCTCAGGGATGATGTTGCCGCCGATATTGGCCGTGCCGGTGCCGCCGACGGCCAGGGTCGGGATCACGATGGAATACTTTGGGAAGTCGCAGCACATGATCTTCACCTTGCCGCCGCAGAGGCGCTGCACCTGCACGAGCTGCTCCACGCTGGGCATGGCTTCCTTGTCCACGACGAAGTTCGGGTGCTTCTCGGCCAGGAACTGGATGGTCTCAGGCAGCACCTGCACGCCGAGGCGGCTGGGGTTGTTGTAGATGCCGCAGGGAATGCTGATGGAGGACATGCAGGCGTCCAGGTGGTTCTTCGCGGCGTGCTGCGTGATGAGGACGTACGGCGGCACGGTGAACACGACGCCGTCCGCGCCCTCGGCCTCGCAGAACTGGGCGAAGGCGATGCTGGCCTCGGTGGTCAGGGACGCGGCGCTGAAGAACACGGGCACCACCTTGAGGCCGCGGGCCGCGCGGTCCTTCATGTAGGCGATCACCGAGCGGACGATCAGCTGCTTCTCTTCCAGGGTCAGCAGGGTGACCTCACCCGCAGAGCCCAGGATGAACAGCTGGTTGGTGCCATACTTGATCTGGCGGGCAATCAGGAGCTTGAAGCCCTCGATGTCGATGTGGTTGTCCTCGGTGAAGGGTGTGGGCATGGCGACCCAGGAGCCTTGCAGATTCATCATGGTGAATTCCTCCTCCGTGTTGTGTGGATTGATGGATATATGTCCTGGGGAACACTCCCCCGGAAACGCAATGGAACAGTACGCCGCCCCGGCTTTCCCGGATTATTCCTCGAGCATGATCTTCAGGATCTCCACGTCGGTGGAGCGCATGCCCTCGCGGCCCATGCGGCCGAAGCTGCGGATGGTCTCCTCAGTGTTGCTCTTCACCAGACCCTCGCCGCTGTGGAAGGTGCGGTTGTGGGCGGCCATCTCGTAGGCCAGGATGGCGGCGTCCACCGAGGACGCGATCTTGGCCGCGCAGGACGCCTTCGCCCCGTCGCAGACCATGCCGGAGATATTGGCGAGCGTGTTGACGATGGCCTCATCGATCACCTCGCGGCTTGCCCCGTGCAGGTAGGCAATGGCGGCGCCCGCTCCCGTCGCCGCGGACACGGCCCCGCAGTAGGCGCTCAGCTTGCCCAGCTCGTTCTTCTGGTAAATCGCGATGAGGTTGCTCAGGGCGAGCGCGCGCAGACGCCGGTCCTCGTTCACGCCCAGCTCCCGCGCATAGACCTCCACCGGCAGGCTCACGGTCATGCCCTGGTTGCCGCTGCCCGAATTGATCATCACGGGCAGTACGCAGCCGTTCATGCGCGCGTCGCTGCCGGCCGCGGGCAGCGCCCTGGCGCGGGCCTGCACGCCGGTGCCGAAGCTTTCCAGGATGGTGGAGCCCACGTTGGCCCCGTAGTCGCCGGAGAGGCCCTCCATCGCGATGTCCATGTTGAGGGACACCTGCTTGTTGAGCAGCTCCGCGACATCGTCCAGCTGCAGCTCGTCCACAAAGTCGCAGATATCCCTGAGATTGAGCAGGGAGCGGTCCGTCGACGCGGCCTTCTCTGGCACTGCCTCCTTGGTGAACAGGGTTTCGCCGTTGCGCTCGATGCGCACGATGTTCGTGTGGGAGAAGGCAATCTCCACCAGCGCGGTGTCCCCGCCCGCGCCCATCTCCACGATGATCTGCAGGTTTGCCCCGCCCTCGATCAGCTCCACGCGGCAGATCTTCCTGCGCACAAGGCTGCGGGTCAGATCCAGGTCCTCCTGCGTGACGCCGGTCAGCACCTCCAGCTTTTTGTCCGGGTCGCCGCCGACCGCTCCGAGAATGGCGCTGGTCTCGATGCCCTTCATATCGCCCGTGGTCGGCACGATCACAGCCTTCACGTTCTTGATGATGTTGCCGCTGGAGTGAACGACAATCCACTCCGGCAGACAGCCCAGGGTTTTCCGGGCGACGGCGGAGGCGTAGGCGATGGCGATGGGCTCGGTGCAGCCGAGGGCCGGTATCAGTTCTTCCTTCAGGATCTTCAGGTACTCGTTATAGATTCTCTGTTCCATGGGCCGCTCCTTTCACAGGCGTGTGGAGTAGCAACGCAGCTTTTTGAGGTTCCTGATCTCATTATATGTTGATTCTGGCCGAATTTCAACCTGATGATATATAGTGTCAGCCAGGCAACAGTGTAGCCTGTGCTACATTTCTCCCGAAAAGAGCGCGGCGCGCCGGCGCTCACTCCCGCGTCTGCCGCCGCATCGCCTCCACGGCCGCCGCGCTGATCTGCGTGCGGCGGTTCAGCACGCGGATAAAGCCCTCCCCACACAGCTCGCTGACCAGCTTGCTCACCGTCACCCGCGCCGCGCCGACCACTGTGCTCAGCTCATACTGGGTGTAGCCCAGGCGCAGATCGTACCAGCCGCCGTCCACGAGGCGGGAGGTGTCCGCCGCCGCGTAATAGATGCGCTTCAGCCGGTCCTTGCAGGAGTTGAAGCAAAGATTCTCGATCTCGTGGCGGAGGATCAGCATCTTTTTGGAATAGCTTGTGAGGATCGCCTCGCGAAAAATCTTGTTCTCCGAGAGCAGGCGGTCGTAGACGCTCACAGGGATGCAGAGCATGGTGGTGTCCGTCTCGGCCATGGAATACAGGCCGGTGGGCTCCCCCAGGTAGCTCGGGGTCTCCCCGAAGAACCAGCCAGCGGTGAGGGTATAGAGGGTCTTCTCCACCCCGTCCGTGCCGATCATATAGTGGCGCGTGCGCCCCTCTGCGATGTAATAAACGCAGTCCAGCCTGTCCCCGGGCGTGTGGAAAACGGTCTTCGCGGGGATGCGCATCTCCGCCGCGCAGCTCCCGATCAGCGTCTCCAGCTCTCCCTGCGCAGCCTCCGGTTGGGTCAGATTGGTCTCCTGCCACCGCACGCACATCACCCCGCCTGTCCGATGTCTGCCTGCCATTTGATGCGGCTATTATAAACGATTCTTCGGCTCTTGTAAACCTCGCCCCATGTGATTTTCCGCGCCGTTTTGCACTCCCAAAGCGGCTATTTCGGCCTCCGCCCATTGCAAAGGACGCATCTGTCGGGTAAAATAAAGATATCAGTAAATTGCGCAGGTCCGCACGAAGCGGGAGGCGCGCGATGGAAGCTTTTCGGTCCGTAACGGCCGCCCCCGGCGCGGGGTGCGGAGCCCGCATGAGCGCGCGCCATCGGGGTGCGGAAAACCACAGAATTCGGGAATCACAGGAAAGCCCTGACCGGCGTCTGCCGCGTCACGGGAGGAAGGCATGCGTGCGACCTTTCCCTGCAGAACACAGAAGGAGAATCCGCGATGAGAATCATCCGAGCCAGGGATTACAGCCACATGAGCCGCCAGGCCGCCAACATCATCTCCGCGCAGATCATCATGAAGCCGGATTGCGTGCTGGGCTTGGCCACCGGCTCCAGCCCCATCGGCGCCTACAGACAGCTGATCGACTGGCATCGAAAGGGAGATCTTGACTTCAGCCAGGTGCGGTCCTTCAACCTGGACGAGTATGTGGGGCTTTCCCCCAGCCATCCGCAGAGCTACGCGCATTTCATGCGGGAGCGTCTGTTCGGCCACGTCAACATTCAGCCTCAGAACACGCATATCCCGGACGGGACGGCAGAGGACGGCGAAGCGGAGTGCGCGCGTTATGACGCGCTCATCCGCTCCCTGGGCGGAATCGATCTGCAGCTGCTGGGGCTCGGGCCGAACGGCCACATCGGCTTCAACGAGCCCGGCGAGTTCTTCGAGAAGGGCACGCACCGGGTCGCGCTTTCCACGGAAACGATTCAGGCGAACAAGCGCTTTTTCGGCCGGGAGGAGGACGTTCCCCGCTACGCCTACACAATGGGCATCTGCGATATCATGCAGGCGAAGCGCATCGTGATGGTTGTCTCCGGCGCGCAGAAAGCGGAGATTCTTCGCCGCGCCTTCTTCGGCCCGGTGACGCCCCTGGTTCCGGCCTCCATTCTCCAGCTGCACAGGCATTTCACCCTTGTCGTGGATCAGGAGGCCGGCGCGCTGCTGCCGGAGTGAGGCGGTTCAGCCGCGGCGGGCGGGAAAGGCCACGGGCTCATACTGGCTGCTCAGCGTGCGCATCAGATGAACGGCGTCATGCTCCGAGCGGTATCCTTTTGATGAGAACACTTCTTTCGCTCTCAGCTGGGGCTCTTTTTCCCGCATGCGCATCATCAGCCAGTTCTCGGCCTGCTGCACATTGGCCTCTTCGGCATAGAAATACAGGCCGCTTCCGCGCTCCAGTCCCGCTTGCGGACGCAGCACGGCGCGCAGGCCTTTGCCCGGCAGGGTATCCTTGATGCCGCGCCAGATGCGCTCTGCCTTGTCCTCCTTGGCGACGATCTTGATATAGACAATCTCCTTCGGATCAAAGGTGTCATCGTCCAGGTACTGGCGGTAAGGCGACCGCTTCCAGCGCTGAAACACGATCTGCTCCTCCGGGGACATGGTGCCGTGATGATAGATATAGTTTCTGTTTTTGTTCACCGTATAGATGAAATAGGAAACGCCCATATTGCTCAGCTGGTTCATCAGCCAGCCGGAGGCCTCCGGCGTCATGCCAAAGGTGGCCAGGTACGTATTCTCCGCGGCGTCATAGATGCCCGCGCCGTCCATCACGATCATGGGAACGCTCAGGTGAAGGCTGTTCATCTGGCTGATGAAAAAGGCCGGCGCGTGCTCGGAAATCAGGCAGATCTTCGCCCCGTCATTGTAGAGATAGTTCAGCCGGAAGAGCACGACGGACGGGATTTGGGAGAGCTGATTCGGGGCCAGGTCCTTTGTGCGGACAAAGAAGACCTGGTCGCGTCTCTTGGCCCTGGGCAGACGGAACACGTTGACCGCAATGGCGATGCACGTCCCGACCAGCACGTCCAGCACCCGGTGGAACGCCTGATCCAGGGGATGCTCGACATCGGGATAGACGATCACCACACAGATGAACACGATGGCCGCCAGACTGGATGTGTCCGGTTTGCGGATCACCACAGCGCTGTACAGCGAGATCAGGATGCCAACTCCCATGAGGGCATAGAGCGGTATGCCGGTGATGGAGGGGAACAAGGGCACGATCCACAGGAACAGAAAGCCCCACGCCGCGCCGATCAGTGTTCCGGAAATGCGGTTCAGGGCGTACTCGCCGGTATCGTGCACATAGGGCTGCATGCAGATAATCGCGGTGATCGCGGCCTCGGCCGACATCGTTTCGCCGCGATACCCCCGCAGATAGTAAAACACCAGGCAAAGAAAGACGGCGACGCTGGTTTTCAGGATGCGCTGTCCAATATAGGGAAAATACAGTTTCTGCTGCATCGGTTTCTCCATTCCGTGTCTTGCTGACCTCCCGCTCCCGGCTGTTCACAGTCCGGCTCGCCTGAGCGGGAGAAATCCAGGCTTCCTCTGTCCTGCGTGCCCGGGTCTTTTTCAGCTGCGCTCTTTGGACAGCAGGCGCGGCGCTGCCTTTCCGCGGCGGGATCGCCTCCGGGAAACAGGCTGAGGAATAACGAAACGAATTGTAGCATAAAAATGCGTCCAAGTCCATCAAAAAGCGCTTCGATGGAAGGCCGACCCTTCCGCGGATCAGGTGGGCATGTATCTGACGCATAACGGCGTTGTGCGCGAAACAGCGCGCGCCCGCGTCCGCCAGGGGGATCAGACCGCCGGCCCGGTCGTCGGCATGTCCTTCTCCTACGACCGCGCGAAGGCAGCGACCGCCGAGCAGGATGTCCGCGGCATGGAGGGCGTGTACTATGTCCGCGTGTGGCTCAACGAGGGAACGCTGCGGGTGGGAGACAGCATCATGCTGGTTCTGATCGGCGCGGACACCCGCCCGCACGCCATTCACGCATTGGAGACCCTGGTCGGAAGACTGAAGAATGAATGCGTATCCGAAAAGGAAACCTTTGCGGACAGCCGTCCGCAATGAGAATAAAGGAGGAAACCACATGAAACTGAGCGCGCGCAACCAACTGAAGGGCACCGTCGTTGATATCCAGGAGGGCGCTGTCAACGGCATCGTGAAACTCGACATTGGCGGCGGCAACATCATCAGCGCCACCATCTCCATGAACGCCATCCGGGAGCTTGAGCTCGAGGTCGGCAAGACCGCCTACGCGGTGATCAAGGCGACCTCCGTCATGGTCGGCATCGACGAGTAAAGGAGCGTAACAGGCTCCCCTTGCGGGAGCTCGTTCGGGGCTGTTCGCCAGTCGTGACAGCAGCCCGATTCGCTTATCCCCGTTCTTCTGACACTTCCGACACTTCTGACACAGTGTCTCCGCGCCCGGCGCGCAATGAGGGCATCGGCGCGGAGAAGGAAGGACTCATCCACCGCAGACAAAGCAGCCGCTGACAGGATCGGTATGATTCTGCCAGCGGCATTTGCGTTTGCGGGAATCTTCATTTTCTTTTCATGCTGTGTTTCTCATTTCACTTCGTGAGGTCGTTCAGGTCAAGCACCACTTCCGACATCATGTTCGCGCCGTAAGCGAAGAAACCGGAGGGGGCCGGAAGCCTCATCACGCGGGAGAAGCCGCTTTCCGACGCGATTCGGACCGCGCGGTCCATGTGATAATCGCTGCTGATCATCACAACCGGTTCATCCGCCGGAATCAGCCCGGCGATGTTGCTGAAGTTCTCCTTCGTGCTCTGCGCCTGATCCTCAAGGATCAGCCGGTCTTCCGGCACGCCGCGTTCTGCCAAAACATCGCGCATCACAGCCGCCTCTGTCCGGCCGGACTCGTCCGCGTTTCCGCCGGTCAGGATCAGGCGCGCTTCGGGGTATTTCTCCAGATAATCCCGCGCCGTGTCCAGCCTGGACAGCAGGTCAGGCGCCGGCTTCCCGTTTTCCAGAGCCAGTCCCAGCACAATGGCATGATCCGCCTGGCCGGCCGTGCGAACCATGCCGCCGGTGATCACCTTACCACAGAAAAAGATGATCAGCGCGCTCAGGAGAACAATGACAGTGCGAAGCATCCACCCGACCGCCTTGAGAAGGACAGGCTTCCACCGGGTAAAGAGATTGAATCGGACATCCAGCGCAAACAGCAGAAGAATCGCGCAGAGGATGATCTCATACATGAAAACTTCCCTGTAATCCGCTTTCAGCACGACGGCATTGATCCTGGCCGGCATCACAACAGCGACATCGATCGTCAGAAGAACAGCCAGCGCGAGCAGAATGTCGCCGATGATTCTTCTGACGCGTGGAGTCCGATTCCTGTCTTTCATACATCCGTCCTCCTGGTCGCAGCATTCTTTATTTCATCACTTTCAGCGCGCAGGCCCGGACGCCGCGAAGCGCAGCGCGATCCGCACGTGTCCAGGCAGCCTATCGTGTTTATTATTCATCGTCCGCTCAATTATTCCTGCGTTGTTTTCGACAAACAGCATCCGGTATGCTGCGGTTTTCTGCCGGATTGCCGACATGCCTCCAGGGATGAACCCCTGATGGGGTACAGGAATCCTGAATGGCTCCAGATCCTCCGCGCCGGGCATAGCCGCTGCAGAGACGTTTGAACGCTTTTTCCGTGAAAGGCCAACCTGTTTGTCCCGGAGGAGAGCGGCTTCTGGTTCCCGATTGGCGGACAAGGAAAAACCCGGCAAAGCCAGCAGGCTCCAGCCGGGTTGATTGGATTTGGGACGGTCTCCTTCGGAAAGCCGCGCGGCGCTGCGGTCAGCTCCACTGGGACAGCATCTCCCGCATCCAGGCGTACACATCCATCTCATACACCTGGCGCAGATGATCCCGCGTCAGTACGTCGCCGATCCTCCCCTGCGATACGCTCTTCCCGTGATGCATCAGCACCGCGTGGGTGCCGTAGCGCCGGGCCAGGCTCAGATCGTGCACCACAGACAGAACCGCGCGTCCCGGCTCTTTCAGCCACTGCTGAATCAGGGAAAAGATGTGCTGCTGATATTTCAGGTCCAGATGGTTGGCCGGCTCGTCGAGGATCAGCACCTGTGGATTCTGCGCGAAGACCTGGGCCAGAAACGCCCGCTGGGTCTCGCCGCCGGAGAGGGTCAGCATGCTGGCGTGGCGCAGCGCGGTCAGGCCGGTCAGCTCCAGCGCCCGCTCCACCCGCACTTTCCCATCGTCATCTCTTCCCGACAGAAAGCCCGCCTTGTAGGCATACCGGCCCAGGCCGACCACTTCCTCCACCGTATAGGCGTAGCCCACGGTGTTTCTCTGCGAAAGAACGCCGATCCGCTGGGCGAACTGCGCCGGCTTCAGCGAGAGGATATCCTGACCGCTCCATTCGATGGAGCCTGTATAGGGCACTCCGCGGGCGATGGCTTCGATCAGCGTGGATTTCCCGGCTCCGTTGGGACCGGCCAGCATCAGCCATTGTCCCTCTTCCAGGCGGAAGGACAGATCATCCACCGCGGCGAAATCGCCGTAGCGGACCGAGACATGCCTGCATGACAGCATCGATCTCACCTGCCCTTTCTCGTCCGATAGAAGATGAGGACGAAAGCCACAGCGCCTACCAGGGACGTCACAACGCCGATGGACAGTTCAATCGGGCTCAGCAGCGTGCGGGCCGTGAGATCCGCCAGAAGCAGGAAGATGGCCCCCGAGAACAGCGACGCGGGCAGCAGGCGCCTGTGATTGGCGCCCACCAGCATCCGGGCGATGTGGGGCATCACCAGTCCCACGAAGCTCACTGTGCCGGAGATGGAAACGCACACGCCGATCAGTACGGAGACCGTGATCAGGATGATCAGCTTCACCCGCCTGACGTTCACCCCGATGTGCCGGGCGTTGTCTTCGCCAATAGCGAAGGCGTTGAGCTCCGGGGAAAAGCGCAGAAGGACGCCGCCGCACACGGCCAGCGCCAGGCACAGCAGCTTGGCCTGGTCATAGTTCACCCCGGAGAAGGAGCCCAGCGTCCAGAAGTTCAGAGACCGGGTGTGGTCGCTGGCGAAGGTGATGATCAGCGAGATGATGGAGGTGATGAACATGGTGAAGATGACGCCGATCAGGATGATGCT
Source organism: uncultured Clostridia bacterium (assembly GCA_946543085.1). Lineage (GTDB taxonomy): Bacteria > Bacillota > Clostridia > Christensenellales > Aristaeellaceae > RUG11272. The sequence continues at coordinate 28,174 of CAMNLM010000004.1, forward strand.
GCTGGTGGCCAGTGAACGGTCCAGCGCATAGGCCAGCGACAGAATCAGCACCAGCGAGCCGAAGGCAAACACCATGGCCGTCACCATGATGCCGCCATAGCTGGAGCCCGGCAGCGTGAAGCCGGTGGCCATGGCGGTCACCGCGCCCAGCGCCGCGCCGGAGGAAACGCCCATGGTGGAGCCGTCTGCCAGGGGATTGCGGAGCAGGCCCTGCATGGCCGCGCCGCACAGCGAGAGCGCAGCGCCCGACAGCGTGACGCAGAGCACCCGCGGCAGACGCACGTTGAGAATGATGTTCTTCGCGACGCTCTGCGGGACAGGCAGCCCCCAAACCGCGTTCCAGATAGCCGTCACGGTATCCGAAAAAGCAATGCGCACGCTGCCCATGCAGACACACAGAATCATGGTCAGCAGCAGCGCCGCCGCCAGCAGGGCATAGGTCAGGGGTGTGAACCGTTCTCTTTTCAGGATTCGGGCATCCTTCATAGGGGCCTCTTTCTGTGCAAAGTGCAAAGGGGGAGCCGATCTCGTTTCGGCTCCCCCGGGAGGATGGTTACGCGGCGGGAGCTGCTTCTTCCACAGCGCTGTTGAGGAAGTTGTACAGTTCGACCGCGGCATCCTTCAGCCGCGGGCCGGGACGGGAGAGGGCGTTGGAGTCGGAGGCGTTGAACACCTGCGCGTTCTTCACGGCCTTCATGTCCTGCCAGCCCTCGCGGCTCATGATCTCTTCCACCGGAGTGGGGCCTTCGCCGTAGTACATGGTGATGGTCACGATATAGTCCGGATCGCGGGCAATGACCTGCTCCTCGCTGACGGAGGCCCAATCGTTCACATCGGCAAAGGCGTTGGTCAGGCCGCAGATGTCGGCCAGCTCGTTCATGAACGTGCCGCTGCCGGCCGTCCACAGACCCCACTGCAGGGGGGATACCTCAAAGTACACGGTTTTGCCCTCGTCGGCAGACTTGGAGCGGATCTCCTCAAAGGTGGCCTGCATATCGGCGATGACAGCCTCGGCGTTCTCGTCCTTGCCCATCAGATGGCCGATCATGCGGATCGCATAGTACACGCCCTCAATGTCCGTGGCCTTGCTGACCACGACCTTGACGCCGTTCTGCTCCAGCTGCTGCACCTGCTCCTCGCTCTGGCTCATGTCGTTCATGAAGACCACCTGGGGATTCAGCGCCAGGATCTCTTCGATGTTGGTCTCATTGCCGGACTGCACCACGGGCAGGCTGGTGATGGAAGCGGGATAGTCGCAGTACTGGCCGATGCCCACCAGCGCGTCTTCGCAGCCGATGGCGCACAGGATCTCGCAGTCCGAGGGCTGCATGGCCACCACGCGGGTGGCGGGTTCGGTCAGGGTGATCTCCCGGCCATACATGTCCGTCACGGTGATGGCGGCATCCTCAGCCAGGGCAGGCAGGCAGCCGATCAGCATCAGCGCCGCCAGGAACAGGGAAACGAGCTTCTTGGACATTTTCTGTCCCTCCTCATTTTTGATCAAATGAATCAGCGGGAGGAACCTTCTCGAAAAAAGCGTCCCTCCCTGAGGAACGCTAACCAGGCCCGCGGCATCGCCGCGCGCCCAATAGCATATCCCACCCCCAGGGGATCGATTGATTCACGGTGTAAACAAGTCTCCCGGCTTGGCCTCATCCTGCCTGCGCGCCTTCCCGCTTTCGCAGTGGCTTCCAATCACGCATTCGTCCGCTTCACGGTTACTGGGATAGCCCGGAAATCTCATCCGAATTCCTATGACGCGCTCCCTTTGGAACGCGCCGCGCATCGCTGCGCAGATACACCGGCTATTCATTTGTCCCGTCCATTATAAACCCTGAACAGGAAAGCGTCAATTTGTTTTTGGGCGCTGTATTCCCGGCACACCACCTCGGCCGCCAGGAGTCTCCTCCCATTCAGTAGAACGCCATCGCCCCCGCACCGCACATCCAGCCAGAGGGTGACGCCCTCCGGGTCGATCTGCCAGGAGCAGATGGCGGCAGGCCGCACCTTCACGCCGAAGCCGACGCAGGCGTCTCCCTCGCTGACCAAGGCGTACCAGGGCAAGGTCTGATAGGGCGTCAGATGCTGCCAGCCCAGGTCGCCATAGGAGCGCTCCCAGGCGTCGCCCAGCACCTGGCCTTTCAGACGGCGCTGAAAATGCCACCGCAGGCGCGCCTTCTTCACCGGGGCGCTCCGGGATGTCACGTAAACCGCGAGCGCATCGGCGGCCGGTACGGTTTCCACCACAACGCCGCCGCAGGCAAAAGCGCACGCCGGGTCCGCGGCGGGAGAGCCTGGTTTTCCTCGATCATGACGACGTCGGGCATTCTCTGAATGTCTTCAAACATGCCTCTGCTCCTCAAATCCTCGTGAAGTGCAGTTGATACGCGGCGTAATCGCCCGACTTCAGCGGGAAGCTGAAGCCGCCGTACATCAGAGCCGCGCCGGTGTACGTCCGGTCCGTGCCCTCGAGGCGGTAGGCGGCGTCCGGAATCAGCCCCTGCAGCTTCACAAACGGGAAGGGGCCGTTGGCCCGCACGTGGGTCAGGACCAGGTTGACCAGCGCTTCGCTGCCGTCCCGGGCGGCGAACATCCAGGCCTCGGCATCCCTGCCGTCGTTCAGCTCGGTCAGCCGGTAATAATCCCCGTGGGCAATCAGAGCGGCAAACCGGCGGTAATCCGCGATTTGCTTTTTGATTTCTTCCTTTTCCGCGTCGGACAGCTTTCCGGGGTTCAGCTCGTAGCCGAAGGTGCCGGACTGGGCGACGATGCCGCGCGTATCCAGCGGCACGGCGCGGCCCGTCTGATGGTTCGGGGACGCGGACACATGGGAGCCCATGGCGCTGACCGGGTAGCCGTAGGAAGTGCCGCGCTGAATCTCCAGGCGCTCGATGGCGTCCGTGTCATCGGAGCACCAGATCTGCGGGCAGTAATACAGCATGCCCGCGTCGAAGCGCCCGCCGCCGCCGGAGCAGCCCTCGATGATGAGATCGGGATAGCGCGCCAGCAGACGCTCCAGCAGCTGATAGGTGCCCAGCATAAACCGGTGGGCCACCTCGCCCTGCCGGTCCGCGGGCAGCGCGTGCGAGTAGCAGTTGGCCACGGAGCGGTTGAAATCCCATTTCACGTACTCGATTTTCGCGTGATCCAGCACGGCGCACATCGCGTCAAACAGGTAATCCACCACATCCTGCCGGGACATGTCCAGCACCCACTGATTCCGGGCCAGCATAGCCTTTCGGTCCGGGTCAGCCAGCGCCCAGTCGGGGTGCGCCCTGTACAGATCGGAATCCTCGCTGACCATCTCCGGCTCAAACCACAGGCCGAACTGAAGGCCCATCTCGTGGATGCGGTCGGACAGCTCCTTCATGGAGCAGCCCAGCTTGCTTTCATTGACGACCCAGTCGCCCAGGCCGCTGTTGTCGTCGTTCCGCTTGCCGAACCAGCCGTCGTCCAGCACGAGCATCTCGATTCCCATATCCTTCGCGGCGCGGCCGAAGCGCAGGATCTTTTCCGCGTCGAAGTCGAAATACGCCGCTTCCCAGCTGTTGATCAGCACGGGCCGCCTGTCCTCCTGCCAGCGGGGCGCGATGACGCGCCGGCGGATCATATCGTGGTAATGGCGGCTCAGCCCGTTCAGGCCGTCCGCACTGTAGGACAGCAGGACTTCCGGCGTCTGGAACGCCTCCCCCGGCGCGAGGGTCCAGGAGAAGCCGTCCGGGTGGATGCCCGATACCAGGCGGGTGCTGCCCGCCTGGTCGACTTCCATCTCTTCCAGATGGTTGCCGGAATACATCAGCATGCAGCCGTAGCAGTCGCCGGCGTTCTCGGTAGCATGGCGGTCGCACAGGATCACAAAGGGATTGCTGTGGTGGCTGCTCATTCCCCTGCGGGAGCCGAAGGACGCGATGCCCCGCGGCAGGCGGAGGCGCTCCGGCACGCGCTCCATGCAGTGGCGGCCGTGGAAGTGGAGCACGTCAAAGTCCCCGTACAAAAAATCCACGCACGCGGAGGCGGCCTTTTCGAGGCGCAGGGGCTGCTTGCCCGTGTTGATGATGCGGGCGGAGCGGACGATCACATCCTCGCCCGGAAAGACGCGATAATTCAGCTGCACGTCCAGGCCGATCACGCTGTCCCGCAGGGTGACGGTCAGCGTCTCGGTGTCCTCCGCTTCCCGCGCGAAGGGCAGCCCGCGCAGGGCGGGACGGCCCTTCCGGATGGCGAAATCCACAAACCGCAGATCCACGCTGCGGCTGCCGTTTTCGCTGACCGTCTGAACCGAGGGAAGCCGGAAATCCCCGACGCCGCTGCCGGAATACTCCTGCGGCAGCGTGTCCAGGGAGTAGCCGCGGCTGCCGCGCATCTCGTAGGGGTTGCCAGAAAAGCCCCGATCGGTCATGCGGATCAGGTAGCTCATCTCGCCGTCGGTTTTCCGCCCGTAATACAGGTGCAGCAAAACGCCGTTGGCGTCCGCCTTCATCTGGTAGAGCGTATGCGCCGTGGTCAGGGAAAACACATGCGTCTGGTCATTGTGCTGAATGCTCATCTTGATGCTTCTTTCTGTACTGTTCTGGGCTCAGGCCGTATCTCTTCCTGAACATTTTGGAGAACGCCAGCTGATCGTCATAGCCGACTTCCTTGGCGATCACAAAGATCGGCACGTCCGTCTTCAGCAGCAGCTCCTGGCTTTTGCTCATCCGGACCTGCATCAGGTATTCCCGGGGCGACATGTACATCTTCTTTTTGAAGATGGCGCTCATATAGGTCCTGTTGATGCCGATGTAATCCGCGACGTCGCTCACCTTGATGCCGGAATAGTTGCTCTTCATGAAGCGGACCGCGTAATCCACGTACTCATCCACCGTCATGTCGCTGTTCTGGCGGGGCGATTCGTTGCTCATCTCCCAGGACTCGATGGCCAGGGAGAGGAAGCGGATCGCGAGGCTCATGCGGTAAAACTCGCTGGACACATTCAGGTGCGGACGCTCCAGGATCTCCTTGACGATGGTAAAGAAGTCCGCCGACGCAATGTTGCAGTCCCGCACGTAGACGCCGTCGGTGAAGCCGGCGTACTGCATGTACCGCCCCGCGTGCTCCCCGCAGTACGTGATCCAGGTGTAATACCAGGGCTCCTCCATATCCGCCTGATAGAAGGTGTACTCCCCCTCCTTGAGCAGGAACATCTGGCCGTCGTGGATGTGGTATTCCTGCCCCTGCACCTGCAGGACGCCCTTGCCGGAGAGCACCACACGCAGGTGATACCCCTCCCGGGCCTCGGGCGAGTAGAAATACCCCGGCAGGCAGCGCTGCACGCCGCAGGTCTTCATGTAAAACGTGCTGTCCTTGTTGCGCAGGTACTCGATGCCGTGATAATTGGTGCCTTTGAAAATCGAAGGCGTTTCCTGCCACTGTCTGTCGGTCAATGTGCGTCTCCTTTGCAGGTTGGATATGCGAAGGAAAAGCGGCACAGCACAGCAAGCCTTTCGCCTCAGCTGTACTGTCCCGCTCCTATTATAGCATGACCAGTGAAAAAAAGTCAGCCCTTGACCGCGCCAAGCAAGATGCCCTTGACAAAATATTTCTGGATGAAGGGGGACACCATGATGATGGGCAGGGTGGCCACCATCGTGGCGGCCATGCGGATGGAGTCGGGCGTCACGGCGGCGGCGCCGGTCTTGCCCGCGGCCATCTGCTGAGAGGTCGAGGCGCCGGTCTGGTACTGGTTCAGGATTTCCACCAGGATGGACTGCATGGGCTTCAGGTTCTGGGACGACGTGTACAGATAAGCGTCGAACCAGCTGTTCCACTGGGTGATCGCCACGAACAGGGCCACGGTCATCAGGATTGGCTTGGCCAGCGGCAGGATGATCTTGAAGAAGCTGGGCATCGAAGGCAATTACGAGGGCATCGGCAACCTGATTCTCGGCTATGCCGCCAAGCCCGCCGGAGAGGCCGCGCCGAGAAAGGCCGGTTACGTGTATACGGTGTAATCCTGCCGCACGCATCCCACAGAACCCAATGGCGCCGTTCAAGCGTGAGCGGCGCTTTCTTTATCGGACGCGAAAGAAGCTGCCGCGGCGGAAAGCGGCGGTCTGCCTTTTCGGCTTATGGCTGCAGCGGGCCGTAGAAATAGCTGGCTGTCGCGCCGCCGTCGATCAGGAAGGTGGAGCCGGTGATGAACGCGCCTCTGTCGCTCATGAGCAGCTCCGCCGCATTGGCCACCTCATCCGCTGTGCCGGGACGGCCTGCGGGGCACTTGGCGAACATGTTCTTATAGAAGTCGCCGCGCGGGCCGTTGAACTCATCGATGGCCAGGGGCGTCACGATGATGCCCGGAGCGATGGCGTTGAGTCTTGCGCCGCGTTCGCCCCACTTTACACACTCGGCCATGACGCGCTTCTCGTTGCAGCGCTTCGCCAGCTGGTAGGCATGCAGGGTATCGCGGATGTTTTCGGGCTTCAGGATTTCAAGACTGAGCAGTTCCTCGGCGGGAGTCGTGGCCAGCTGCCGGTCCTGCTCGGCCGTCAGCTGGGGCATCCGCCAGCCGGACTGGCTGGAAATCGTCACGCCGCAGCCGCCCTTCGTGATCACCTTGCCGACCTCTTCCAGCAGCACGGCGGTGCCGTAGAGGTCCACCTTCAGGATCGCCTCGATGGGCGCCTGACTGGGCGATACGCCCGCGCCGTTGACCAGATATCTGATCTCGCCGTACTTCTCCGCTTCCGCGATGATGGCGAGGATGGATTCGCGGCTTGAGAGATCCATTTCAAACGGCTCCACATCGTAACCCGCTTCATTCATGATCTTCGCGATGGCGTTGGCATTCTCGATCTTTTTGTCGCCGAGAATGATCTTCTTCCCAAATCCGATGCGGCGCGCAATGGCCATGCTGATCTGGCCGGCGCCGGTGACGAGCATAACTTCCTTCTTCATATAGATTTCCTTTCTTTTGCAGTATGAACGCGCTGACCATGCACGGTCGCAGAATCCCAGTCGTCGCCTGCCCGATCAGCCCGTAAGCCATCAGGGCAGCGCCTGGTTCTTTAGCGCGTCCAGAATACGCTTCAGGTTGTTCTTCGTGGCAGTCCTCAATAGGTGCCGGCTTCGGACCGGGTGATCAGCCAGCGTCCCTGCCGTTTGATCAGGGTCAGATCCTGCTGAAGCCGCCAGGTATGCCTGCCCCCGCCGAACACGGCCGCGCTGACCCTGCTCTTTCCGGCCAGGTCAGCCGTATCGCCGCGCAGGATGACTTCGACACTGTCATCCTCGCAGGTGAAATAGTTCAGCGTGCCGTTCAGCACCGCCTGAACGAAGGCCGCTTTGGGCTGCCGCATCCCGGTCATGTGGATCAGCACAAAGCTGTCGTCCAGAACCTCGTTCAGCGCATCAGCGTCCTTGGCAATCATGGCGCGGTACATGGCCCGGTAAGCTGCTTTGCACAGCGCTTCGTCAGACATTTTTCTTTGTTCCGCAAGCTCAATCGGCGCGGCCCCGGAACCGATGCGGTTTCCGCCGCAGGCGGTCATAGGTTCCTCGCCCACACGGCCACCTTGCCTTCACTCTTGGCGGCTTCCGCGCCGTGGATGGAAAGGCCGGAAACAACCTCCGCGCCCTTGCAGATCTTTCTCAGCTCCCGTTCGCTGGATCCCATGCCGCTGCCCTCGTTGGTGCAGAATGGCGCAATTTTCTTTCCGGTCAGGTCAAAGTGCTCCAGGAAGGTATACACGCACATGGGCATGGTGCCCCACCAGTTGGGATAGCCCACAAAGATGGTGTCGTACCCGTCGATGGAATCCGGAAGCTTTTTCAGCTCGGGGCGCGCGCCTTCCCGCAGCTCCGCCTTGGCTTCCTCCGTGCATGTCATGTAATCCCGGCTGTATTCCCGCACGGTTTCGATCTCAAACAGATCACCGCCCACAGCCTTCTGGATAAACTCCGCCACACGCTCGGTGTTGCCCTTTGCCAGATCCACGATGCTGCCGTTCCAGTAGTTCTGCCCCTTGCGGGAGTAATAGACGATCAGGTTTGCCATATTGAATACCGCCTTTCTGAAGGTTGTGATTATTCTGGAATGCGGCCTGTTATTTCAGGCTGCGTCTGTATTCTACAAAAAAGAGCAGCGTGGAATCAATTCCGATTTCCGCGCTGCTTGATTAGAAAAGCTTATTTGATGATCCGATGGAGGATCGCCGTGAACTCCCATTGCAGGGAGGAATCGCTGCTCTCCGGCCAGAAGGCAAACATCCTCCGCGTCAGCTGCCGTTCTCCCCGCATCAGGGGAACCAGCGCCGTGCCGGCCGGCGGTGTTCTGTCTCCGTCGCAGAGCCAGAAGCCCATGCCTGCCGCTGCGTTCATCAAGGCTGCCTCCACGTTGTCCGCGAAGAGAAAACTGCTTTGCAGCCCTAAAACATCGCGTCCGTGCGCCGCTTCGGTCTCTCTCTGCGCCGGTGCGCATACCAGGATGCACAGGTCGTCCTGCAGGCCTTCCACGGTCGCCGAGCCGCTGAGCGCGCAGGGGTGGTCCTGCCGCAGCAGAACATACATCGGCTGATCCGTCAGCTCCTCGTTGATGTACTGATCCGACAGCGCCCGCCACTGGTCGTTGATGACCATATCCAGCGAACCCTCGTTGACGGGGTGAAACAGCTCTTCGTGCGTGCCTGTCACCAGAGAAAGCCGGACATGCGGGTGGTTCTCCGCAAACTCCCGGATGGCCTGCTGCATGATCCGGCTGCTGAACCCGTTCAGCACGCCCACGCGCAAGCGCTGGTATTCTCCTTTGCCGATACGCCGGACCTCCCGGATCAGCCCGTCCAGCGCCGCGGTCTGACGCTTGGCCTGTTCATAGAAGTATTTCCCCGCGGGCGTTACGGTAAACCTGCGCCCATGCCTTTCCAGCAGCTGCACCTGCAATTCATTCTCCAGCGCCCTGATCTGCTGGGAAATGGCGGACTGGGAGATATGACAGGCTTCGCCAGCCTCAAAAAAACTGTTCGTTTCCACAACGGAAATGAAGTAGCGCATCTGCCGGTACATCTGCATCGCACTCCGTTCCTTTATCTTTGTGATCACTCACATACGGGTCAAATACAGGAAGCCTTGCATTGTGGTAATTTACCGCCTCCATATGGGCTTTGCCCTGCGGCATCCTTCCTCCCCCTGCTCAGGTATACTATATAGCAATTGAAAGCACTGTACAAGCATTTCATTTTACTTTGACAAGCACATTTATGACGGCGGAAACCGTTTTTTCCGATGACACCGGTCCGGTCATGAATGAAAGCTTCGGCGGCGTATCGCCGCTTCAGTCCCAGACCGAAAGCTTCGGGAATCTGCCGGAGGGTGCGCTGAAGGTCAGGGGCCTCGGTGAATCCCCGGAGACTCCGATCAACACCAAATGGCAGGATGTTGAAATCATCCACTCAATCACACACGCAGCTGCCGCCGCATCATGCGGCGCTTTTTATGATCCTGCTGCGCACTGTCCTGATTCCACACCGGGAATTCAACCGGGTGCCGGACATCTGCGGCATCGATGCATCATTCCGGGCGTTGGAAGATAAGCCGTCTGTATCAAAACGCCTTTCTACAGATGAATCAGGAGAAGCAGTGCGGCTGCGACCGCTGTGGGGACCGTGACTGTGTCATTTTCGCTGGGCGAAAACAGCTCCGTCGCCGTGCCCAGCAGAGCAGCTGCAAAAGACATTGGGAGCGCGCGCGGAAGCGCCAGCCCCTGCGCCAGCGTCAGCATGCCCGCACCGGCTGTCAAGGATACAATGAACATTGCCGCGCTGCCTTCCCAGGACTTTTTCCCATCCGTCAGCTTCGATCTCACCTTATGTTTTCCGAAGGGAACGCCGACGAGGGCCGCCGCCGCGTCGCCCGTGCCCCACATCAGGATGGCTGTCGCCGCCAGATACGGCTTGCCGAAAACACCCCAGCATACCGCGATCAGCGCGGCAAACATGAGGAAGAGCATCAGCATGCTTTTCTTGATCTCGCCCGGCTTCTTCTCGACAAGCAGCCGGGGATACCAGGCTTCGTGCTCTGCCGCCGTCAGGAGCGGGTAGATCACCGCCGCGATGAATACGGAGGCCAGCGCTGCCGCCTGCCAGCTTCGCGCCGCCAGGATCATCAGCGACACGCAGGTAAAGGCCACGACATGCAGAAGCTTCCTGAAAATGAAGGAAGGCAGCCTGGTCAGCAAGCGGATGGGCAAGAGTATCAGCAAGCTGGGAATGAGGTACGCCGCCAGCGCACCGCAGCAGTACAGCGTATCCACAAACAGGCTGATTTGCGAAAGCTGCACCCAGAAGTTCAGAATCAGCATGGCCGCGCCGAGCACCGTCAGCACCGCGCCGGTCACAAGCCCCACTGTGCGGCTCTTCACCCGGTTGGCAAAGCGGGCGGAGAGAAGGCTGGCTGTGGTCGCCACCGCGATGCAGACCAGCATCACATCCCACTTTTCCAGAACGATGGCGGGATGGATCAGGATATGGCTGACCGAAGCGATCAGCGCGGTAAAGGTCATGATGAAGGTGCTGGTGCCCACGGCGGTCTTCAGCTCCATACCGAGAAAAGCGGTAAAGACAATCAGCATCATCATGCCGCCGCCAGTGCCCACAAAGCCGGTGCCGAAGCCGATGGTCAGCCCGAAGAACAGGGAGATGACGACGCCCTTCCAGTCCAGCTTTTCGCCCTTTCCGGCCTGCACTTTGCGGCTTGTGTCCGGCTTGACCAGAAAACGGATGCCGATGAAGAAGGTGAGAAACAGCGTGAAGCTGCCCAGCACCACGTTGCCCACGATGAAGGCCACATAGCTGCCTGCGGTGCACATGATCAGAATGCACACCAGCATGAGCCAGCCGCGCTTCAGGTCCATGTTCTTGTGCCTTGCATAGGTCCAGGCTGTGGCAGCGGAGCCCAGAATGTCGGAGGCCAGGGCGATGGCCGTGGCCTGATACGCGCCGGTTTCGCCGGAGAAGGAAGGACAAAGCACGATCAGGATCGGCACCATGACGGTTGCTGCCGAAAGCCCGGCCAGACCGGTTCCGATCCCCGCTCCGAGAGCAGCGACGATATACCAGAAATACTCCACCACAGCACCTCCGTTCTGCCTGATCCAATCACCGGTTTACATGATCATTGTAATCGACAGATGTCCTGTTTGCAACCGGCAAATGCGCTGAAAATGTCGCTTTTGCCTTGCAAAGCGCGTTTGTTCAGACGTGCAAATGGGCTGCATTACGCAGTGAAACCCATCTTGTACAGGAGGCAAATGAAAACAGCTCCCCGGTCAGGCGTCATCCTGATCGGGAAACTGCGTCAGGGAAAGCCTGAATCTGAAGTGGTTCTTATATCCGGGTCGAATCACGGTAGATCAGTTCTGTTTCGGTGTGTACGATGCGGCAATCCAGATCCGGGTTTTCGATCCATGAGATCTGCAGCTGCATGGCGGCGATCGCCATGATCTGGATGTGGTTGTGAACGGTGGTCAGGGAAGGCGTCATCATGCGGGAATTCGGGGAGTCGTCAAAGCCGCAGAAAAGAGTATCCTCCAGGATGCATCATTGAAGGCTGCAGCCTGGCGTTTTATGGCTGAGTAGTCACCCACGGTCAGCAAAACTCTCTTTGGGATAGCCATTCGCGGCAAAGCGTGCTATAATGCTGTGCGTCCGCCGTGCGTCCCGCCAATGGAAAGACACCGCACGCCATCCGACGCCGGACGCGCAAGCAAGGGAGATACGCTTCTCCCTTGCGCGTCCCTGCTCAGCGGACTGAGAGAAATCCGCCGTCACCATCCGGAAGGAGATCATTGCCATGAACCGCAAACCCCAGAAGCCCACCCATCCCATTCTCGCCGCGATTCTCGGCCTGCTCGGCATTGCCGCGGCGGTCCTGCTGTGTTTCCTGACCGGCATCATCGGCGGAGCCATTGCCGGCGCACTCGGCCTCGCGGCCGCCATTCTCGGCTTCCAGGCGCGCAAAGTCAGCCGCAAGGGGCTGGCCGGCATCATCACAGGCGCCCTCGCCATCCTGCTGACCTTCTTCCTGACGGTCTCCTCCGTCGGTGGGATGACCCTCCTCAGGGAGAAGGCCGTTGGAAACGAGGCCACGCCCCTGGTCGAGCAATACCTGACCAAGCCCAGCCTCGGCCTGTTCGGCATCTGGCTCGATATGCCCAAGGATGAAGCCTCCATGCAGGAGCTGAAGGAACAGCTCGACATCCTCATGCAATGAGTTTGCGTCCGCCCGTCAGCCGCGCGCAGCTCTGTCGGCGCGGCGGGACGGTCCGTCGCCCATTATAAGCACACTCAAAAAGCCCGCCGGCCCGCGGGGCAGAACACCGTGCCGTGTTCCGCCTCCGGGCTGGCGGGCTTTTTTGACATCCCGTCCATGTCGCTTTTGATGTTGTCCGCGCGGCTTTGCTTGCCTTTATCACAGCACCATGGACAGCACGCCGAAGAAGGCCATCAGGAGCGCCAGCAGCAGGATCTCCTGCTTCCAGCGGCGCTGCAGGAGACCGGCGCACTCCCGCATGAAGGCGTTCGGCCAGAACCACCATTTGGTCTTGCCGCCGATGCCCTCGGCGCAGAGTCCGGCCTGGGCCGCCCAAACACCGCTGCGGAACACATGGTAGTTCGTGGTCGCGAAGAGGGGCTTCCCCTCCGCGTTGATCTCCTCCATGATCTCTTTGGAAAAGGCCATGTTCTGGTAGGTGTTCTTCGACTGGGTTTCCGCGCGAATCAGCGTCTCCGGAACGCCCTGCTCCACGAGATAGCGCCGCATGGCCTCGGCCTCCGGCATCGGCTCGTTCGCGCCTTGGCCGCCCGAGGGGATGAGGATGGCCTCCTTCCCCGTCTGCTCCTTCTGCTGACGCCAGAAAGCCAGCGCGCGGTCGACCCGGCCGCGCAGCAGCGGCGGCAGGGTGCCGTCCTTGCGGAACCAGCAGCCGAGGATGATGATGAAGTCCTTGTCCATCTCCGGCTGATGCCTGGCCGCCGTGATGCCGCAGATGACAGACCCGAGCAGCATGCACTCGAAGTAGACGAAGGCGGTCGCGTAGACGTTCTCCAGCATGCTCTGCAAGCGCATCTCCCATTCCGATCCTGCGAAGTCGCGCATCGTCAGCGCAAGCCCAAGAGCCTCTCCCGCGAGGAGCAGCACGCTCACGGCCAGCCCCAGCCCGTTCCGCGGATGCGGCTTCTCGTGACGAAGCAGCTCGATGTTGCTGACCGCCATCGCGAGAGCGAAGATCACCAGCACCGGCAGCGTCAACATCATGAATTGCCTGCTCGCTCCATTGATCGTGCTGTACGCGTGAAACATGGTGAATTCCATCGGATGGATGAGGCGCGAGACGGTGATGCGCAGCATCATCAGGCCAGTCACCAGCGCAAACACCGAGAAGCCCGCGAAATAGATGGTGGAGTAGGCGTAATAGGCGGGGCCTTTCGCCTGGCTGTAGTGCCAGAGCATGATCGCGCTGACCGTCAGCCAGAACAGCGTCACGGCGATCAGCACCGCGTTGTCGCCGGTGAAATCGGCCGTCTGCACGTCGTAGACGGTGCCCCACGGGCCGACGCGCAGCAGGTGATAGGCAACCTGCTTCCCCTCCTGATCGTAGACCGTGAGGGTGGTATCGCCCGCGTGCCCGGGCTGAACGGGCATGCTCAGATAGCCGTCACGCACCTGCACGTCGCCCAGGCGCACTACCTCGGGCCGCTCGACGTCCACCCGGGGATGGAACTCGCTCCACTCCCGCACTTCCATCGGCTGATTGATCGGAATATGCGCTGTGAACGTGCGAAAAAGCGTGAAGCGGCACACGACGCAAAAAACGATCAGCGCCAGCGCACAGAAGGCAATTTGCTTGGCCGCTTTTCTCAGCATCCCCTGATCCCTCCCGATTCTGATACGAAAACAGATAGATTATACCACGTTTTCCCGGAAAACGGAACCCAGAGCCACGCCGCGCAGAGAGACAGGCGCGCCTCCGGGAAGACCCGGCTGCCCCGCATCGCTCCGCAGAAGCAGCCGCGGCAACTCCCGCGAGGCGGTCCTCCCGGAAAACAAGGCGGACGTCATGCTGATCGGCGCGTCCTTCCGCCGTTTCTTCCCATCGGCAAAAGCTCCCGCAAGGCGCATGGGCTTTGCGGGAGCTTCTTCATTCTCTCTGTGTTTCACGGCAGGCCCGTTCCGGGCGCAGGTCTCTTTCCTGCGGGCTGGCCAGCCCAACGGGCCGCCTCGGCGATCCATCCCAGCAGCTCGCTGTCCACTTCCTCCAGGGTTCCGATCATGACATGGTGGGTCCAGCGGCCCGGCGCCGCCTCGACGCTCACGTCGACGCGCGGGGACTCCTCCCGGCGGCGCAGGCCGAAGGTCACAGTCAGAAAGAGGCGCGGGCGGTCCGCCGCCCTCCGCACGGGCGTGAAGGAGGCCGCGGCGTACATGCGCCGCCTAAAAAACGAGATCTGCGTCTTCCGGACGTCGATTCTTGTGTCGGGAAAGGCCTGCAGGAGCGCCGTCCGCAGGGCTGCATAGAGCGGCAGCGCATCCCGCTGGCGGTCGAAGAAGAGCAGTTCCTCCATCGTGAGCGCCGTCCTCTCCGCTTCGCTCATTCCCCCTCACACCCCTCTCGCCGCGGCGGTCTGTCGCGTTCATCCATTTCCGCACCGTTCACTGTTCTCCGCCTCCGCCCTCGCTGTCCGAAAGCGGCTGGGCCTCCGCGCCGTGCAGATCGAAGCACAGGTCGATCCCCTGCCGAAGCAGCCAGAGGTACTCGTCCCGCCCGGGCTGCATTTTTTCGAGCGCATCCTCGAAGAGGATCTGCTGATCCAGAATGGCGTCGCTGTCCGCCTCCGACGCGTTGCTCTCCCACTCCTCGTACATCGCTAGGATCGCCTGCTCCCACAGCTCGCAGGCGCGGCCGGTCAGCAGCGTTGCCAGCTTCACGGGCGCATGGGGCGCTGAGATCAGCTCCTCCAGCCATTTTTCCTCCTGATGGCGGAAGCAGAAGACCGCGCCGGCAGCATCCGCGTCTTCCCAGTCGCAGGACGCCGGATAGAGCTCGCGCAGCTCCTCCTCGTCCAGTCCGTCGCCGGCCATCACGCCGGTGGCAAGGAAATAGAGGTCGTCCAGCCTCACCAGCTCCTCGTCGTCCAGACGTCCCGAGGCTTTTACGCCCCAGTATTTCTGCAGAGCTTTGACGGCAGCCTCCGTCTTCTTGCCGAAAATGCCGTCCGCCCTGTCATTCAGGAAGCCGAGCTCAATCAGCTTTTCCTGCAGGGTCTTCACTTCCTCGCCCCTGTCGCCGCGCTTTACCTCCGCGGCAGCGCCGGCTGCGAGAAACACCAGCGCCAGCGCGAGCGCAAACAGTCTTCGCATGGACGGATCACCTCCCCCGTTCTTTCTCCCGGTTCAGTCCAGGGAGGCGTACATGGCGGCCATCAGCTTCGGGATGAAGCGGTAATGGTCGCCCGGCAGGTTGGTGGTCAGGTAAACGCAGGTCAGGTTTTCTTTGGGATCGACGCAGAACCAGTTGCCAAACGCGCCGTCCCAGCCCCATTCACCGACGGAGCCGTTGATGTCCGCCGTTTCCGGGTGCGTCATCACGCGCACACCCAGACCGTAGCCATAGCCGCGCTGAGTGTCCCAGCTGTGGGTGGCCTGCTGTTCGGGCGTCAGGTGATCGGTGGCAATCAGGTCGATGGTCTTGCGGCCCAGAATGCGCTCGCCGTCCAGCGTGCCGCCGTGCAGCAGCATCTGCGCGAAGCGCGAGTAATCGTTCACCGTGGAGAAGAGGCCGCCTCCGCCGCTCTCGAAGATGGGCTTCTCCGTCGGATACTGTCTGGCGTCCGGCTTCAGGCCCTCCCGGATGTGATAGAGCGTGGCCACCCTGGCGCGCTTTTCCGGCGGCACGAAGAAGCCCGTGTCCGCCATGCCCAGCGGGTCGAAGACGGTCTCCCTGAGATACGCGCCGAACGTCTTCCCGCTCAGCACCTCGATCACCGCGCCCAGAATGTCGATGGAGAAGCCATACATCCACTTCTTCCCGGGCTCAAAGGCGAGCGGGAGCTGGCCCACCATGTTGCAGTAATCGACCGTCTGCGGCATCGTATGATGCTCCGCCAGGTACTCGTCGCCCTTTTGGTCGGCGATCCGGGCCGCCGCCGTGTCCTTCCCGGGATAGGGCACGCCGCTGGTCATCGTAAAGAGCTGCCGCATGGTCACCTCGCCCTGGGCCGGAACAATGTCATAGCTGCCGTCCGGCTTCTCCCTGGCAATCGTCGGGTTCTTGAAGCCCGGCAGGTACTCGCTGACGGGGTCCCACAGCTTGAACAGTCCCCGCTCATACAGGCGCATGAGACCCACCACGGTCACGACCTTGGACATGGACGCGATCGGGAAGATGGTTTGATCGGACATCGGAATCCGCTTCTCCCGGTCCGCGTACCCGAAGCTGCCTTCAAAGCAGGTTTTGTCCCCGCGGATGATCTTCGCGGAGCAGCCGGCAATCTGGCCGGAGGAGACGAAGCCGCTGAGCGTATCCTGCACGAGATGCATAAGATGGCCTCCTTTTTCACTGTCGAAATGCTTTTCATGAATCTGTCCCGGGTCTTCGTGGTTCCAGTTTATAGCATCCCGCGCCAAAAGACAAGGCGAACATTGCGGCCCGCAGATCAGATTCCGCTTCTTGGGGTAATTCTCCGCAGAGAATGCCGCGAACCGTCAGGACAGACTCTCCCGGATCGCTTCTGTGCACGGGATTCGCATTTGCCAGCCAAACATCCGGCGCGCTGCGGGCGCTGAAAAGGCTCCCCCTTTGAAGCCGCCGGTTTCCCGGCGGTTCCTTCGGGGGAGCCTGTATGCCGCGCTTGTGATCCGGTTCGCTCACAGCCCATGCGCTTCGCGCACGAGCGCCGCCTGATCCTCCGCGTGGAAGAAGGCGGTGCCCATCACCGCGACGTCCACGCCATGCTGCGCGAGTAACGGGAGGTTGCCGGCGTTGACGCCGCCGTCGACCTCCAGAAGGCCCCGGTAGCCCATTCCGCGCAGGGCGTCCAGCTTCGCCATCTGATCCGCCATGAAGGACTGGCCGCCGAAGCCGGGCTCCACGGTCATCACCAGCACGAGGTCGCTGTCCTCCAGGTACGGCTTCAGCGCCTCCACCGGCGTTCCGGGCTTGAGGGAGAGACCGGATTTGCAGCCCAGGGCGCGGATCCGGCGCAGGGCCGCCCGGACATCGCCGGGGATTTCCACGTGAATCGTGATGCGCGCGGCCCCTGCCCGTGCAAAGGTCTCCAGGTACTTTTCGGGGTTGTCCAGCATCAGGTGCACATCCAGCGGCACCTCCGGAAAGCGCTTGCGGATCGCGCCGCACAGCGCCGGCCCGAAGGAGAGGTTCGGCACGAAATGGCCGTCCATCACGTCAAAATGCAGCCAGTCGCAGCCATTGGCCTCGGCCCTGGCGATGTCCCGCTCCATGCAAAGCATATCCGCCGCCAGAATCGACGGCGCCACCTTAATCATATCGATTCCTCCATGTCTCCCGCACTTCGCCGAGCAGGGCGCGGTAGCGTCCCCAGCGCTTGGGATGTATTTGACCTGCCTTCACCGCGGCGCGCACCGCGCAGCCCGGCTCCGTATCGTGATAGCACGGCTGGAAGCGGCATTGCTCCTCCAGCGCCGCAAACTCCGGATAGACCGCCTTGAGCTGCACCGGATCCATCACGCCGTCGAATTCCAGCAGCGAGAAGCCCGCCGTGTCCATCACGCGCAGGTCGTCCGTGCAGAGCAGCTCCGCTTTGCGCGTCGTGTTCCTGCCGCGGCTGATTTTGCGGCTGATCTCCCCGGTCTCCAGGTCTGTGCCGAGCAGGCGGTTGAGCAGGGTGCTCTTGCCGACGCCGCTCTGCCCGGTGAGGCAGCAGGTCTCGCCGCGCATCAGCGCGCGCACGGCCTCCAGCCCCTCGCCGCTCTCGCTCGAGACCGACAGCACAGGGCAGTCCGCCGAGGCGTATTCCCCGCGCAGCTGCTCCGCCAGCGCTCCGCCAAGATCGGCCTTGGTCGCCAGCAGCGCCACACGGATGCCCTGCATGCGGCACATCGCCATCATCCTGTCCGTCAGCACGAGGTCCGGCGCGGGTTCCGGCGCGACCACGATCAGCATCAGCGTCACGTTCGCCACCGGCGGGCGGATGAAGCTGCTCCTGCGCTCGCCGATGTCCTCCAGCCAGCCGTCCTCCTCCTCGCCCTCTCCCGGCGAGAAGAAGGCCTCGTCGCCCGCCAGCGGTGTGATGCGCCGGTGCCGGAAGTTTTTCTTGCAGCGGAGGGTGTAAATCTCGCCGTCGTCGCCCAGGATATAGTAAAAGCTGCCGATGCCCTTCAGGATGGTTCCGTGGAGCAGGCATTTCTCTGGCTCTGTCGTAAGGGTTGCCTCCTTGATCCCGGATTGCGTCAGTCGATCCGCACTTCGCTCTGGTATTTGAATTCGTCGTTGATGTACACGCGGTAGGTGTAGGTGCCGCCCTGGAAGGTGGTCAGCGTGACCTTGGGATGGCGGCTCGCGTCCACGGGGTATTCGCCCGTGAACACGGTGACCTCGCTGTCCGCGATCACCATCGTGACGCGCACGGCGGAGAGGGTATCGCTCTGCTGGAGGTCGAGCACGACCTCCGCGGAATGCATCAGCGAGGGCACCTGGTAGACCGTGAGCGAGACGGGCGTCTGCTGCATCACGGTTTTCCCGGCCTCGACCGACTGGGCGGCCACCCGCCCGTGCAGCGAGGTGTCCTCCGTGCTGACATACTGGACGTTGGCGCTCACGCTCAGGCCGCCCGCGGCCATCATCTCCTGCGCGTCCTCCAGAAGCTCGCCCACCGTGTTCGGCACCGTGGAAGCGCCGCCGGAGACAGTCACCTGCAGGAGGTTGACGTCGGAGGTCACGAGCGTGCCGGCTTCCGGCGCCTGCGAGAGGACGAAGCCCTCCTGGACGTCCACCGACACCACGCGCTCGATCACCGTCAGCACCAGGTCGGAAGCCTTGGCCGCGGCAATCGCGTCGTTTGTCGTGAGGCCTACCACCGAGGGCACGGTCTTCGTGCTCGGGCCCATGGAGACCGTCAGCACGACGGTCGCGCCCTTCTTCAGGGTCATGCCCTCCGCCGGGGCCTGCTGCACCACCGTGCCGTAGGGGTAGTCCGTGTTGACCTCGACGCAGGTCAGGTTCAGGCCCGCCTTCGCCGCGGCCTTCTCGGCCGCGCTCAGCTCCATGTCCACAAAGTCCGGCACCTCGGTGGAGTTGACGACCCGCTCATAGATCGCGTTGCCGCCCGCCCAGATGCCATAGAACACGCCCGCCGCCACCAGGAGAGTCGCGGCCCACCAGATGTAGTTGATCTTCCTGCGCTTCCTCCGCGCCTTGCGGATCTTCGCGTTCCGCCCGGTGCCGCCGGGCTTCGCGCCGGCGGACTTGGTGTTTCCCGAGGGCTGGGCCATGGTCTGCGCCATCTCCGGGATCGGCTGCATGCCGGTCGTCTCCGGCCCCATCGGGGGCATGGCTTCCATGGTGCGCGACTGCATCATGTCGGCGCGGCCGTCGATGGCCATGCGCAGGTCGGCGGCCATGTCCCTCGCGCTCTGGTAGCGGTATTTCGGGTCCTTGCTCATGGCGACCATGCAGACGTGAATGATGGACGCCGGCACCTCCGGCGCGATGCTCTCGATCGGCTGGGGCTGGCTGTGGATGTGCTGCATGGCGATGGCGACCTGTGTGTCCCCGTCAAAGGGCACGCGCCCGGTCAGCATCTCGTAGAGCGTGACGCCGACGGAATAGATGTCGCTGCGCGCGTCCACGCTCGCGCCGCTCGCCTGCTCCGGGCTGAAATAGTGCACGGAGCCCATCACGATGTCGCCGCGGGTGATCGTGGAGGAATCCGCCATGCGCGCGATGCCGAAGTCGGCGACCTTGATCAGGCCGTCGGCGTTGACCAGGATATTCTGCGGCTTGATGTCCCGGTGGATGATACCGTTGCTGTGCGCGTGCTGCAGGGCGGAGAGGATGCGGATGGTGATCTGGGCGGCAACGTCCGGGCTGATCCGCCCGCGCTCCTGGATCACCTGCTTGAGCGTCTTGCCCTGCACGTATTCCATCACCAGGTAGCGGTTTTCGCCGTCCATGCCCACGTCCAGCAGATTGACGATGTTGTGGTGAGTCATCTTCGCGGCGGCTTCGGCCTCGCGCTGGAAGCGGCTGACGTAGTCCGTGTCCTGCGCCAGATCGGGCCGGAGCACCTTCACCGCCACGCTGTGGCCCGTGCGCTGGTCGATCGCACGGTAGACGATGGCCATGCCGCCCACGCCGATCTGTTCCACCAGCGTGTAGCGGTCGGCTAAGACTTTTTCACGCATGGCAGCCCTCCTGGTCAAGGAGCAGCACAAGGCTCACGTTGTCCCGTCCGCCCGCGTCGAGCGCGGCGTCCAGCAGCTTCTGCGCCTTGGCGTCCAGGTCGTCCTCCCCGCTGAGGATTTCTTTGATCTCCTCATCCGATACCATGCCGTGCAGCCCGTCCGAGCAGATGAGCCAGAGGTCGCCCTTCTCCCGGCGGTAGCGCAGGAGATCCGCGTCCACGCCGCGGTCGGTGCCCACGGCGCGGGTGATCACGTTGCGCATGGGATGGACCGCCGCCTGATCCTTCGTCAGGGCCCCGGCGCGCACCATCTCCATCACCAGCGAGTGGTCGTCCGTCACCTGCTTCAGCTCGCCCCCGCGCAGGAGGTAGCAGCGGCTGTCCCCCACGTGGGCGATCATCGCGTCCTCATCCCCCAGCCAGAGCACGGTCAGGGTGGTGCCCATGCCGCGCAGATGCTCGTCCTCCTCGGACTTCAGGTAGACGCGCCGGTTGACCGCTTCGACCCCCGTCTCCAGCGCGGCGCTGTCCGGTTCCTTGTCCGCGAGCAGGGCGATCAGGCCGTCCCGCACCGTGGCCGAGGCTGTCTCCCCGCCCAGGTGGCCGCCCATGCCGTCCGCAATGCCCGCCAGGCGGCCGGAGAGAATCACGGCGTCCTGGTTGTTCGCGCGCACCTTGCCCACGTCCGTCCGGCTGGCCGTCACGAAAGGCGCGTCCGGCTTTTCGCCGGACACGGCCTTCGCGGTCTCCTCCGGCTGAGGCTCCGCGTGCTTTGTCTCCTCCACGGCCGGGGCGTCCGCGCAGTTCTCCCCGCCCGTCTGCTCCGGCGCGGCGGGCTGTTCAGCCGCCCCGATCGCTTCGTCGGCTTCGCTGAAGGTCTTCATGCGGTCTGAGCTCTCGCGGGTAAAGTGAAAGCGGTGCTTCATACATCATCTCTCCGGTGTTTCTTTCAGGCTGCCCCGAAGGGCGCAGCCGCTTCATGGATCAGGCTTCTGGTCCGGCGGCGTTTTCTCTCGCCTGCTCCAGCGTTTTGCGGCGCAGCTGGCCGCATGCGCCCTCGATGTCATCGCCCATCTCGCGGCGGCGCGTGGCGGATATGTGGTGCGCCTCCAGCACGCGCAGGAAGCGGCGCACAGTCTCCTCGCTCACGCCCTTCAGCCCGCGCTCGGGCACGCTGTTGAGCGGAATCAGATTCACATGGCACTGCATGCCGCGCAGCAGGCGCGCCAGCTCCTCGGCGTCGCGTTCCGAGCTGTTGAAGCCCTCGGTCATCGCGTACTCGAAGATCACGCGGCGGCCTGTCCGCTCGATATAATAGCGGCAGGCGCTGAGCACTTCTTCGATGGGGTAGGTGTTGGCGATGGGCATGAGCTGGCGGCGAATGCGGTCGTTCGGGGCGTGCAGGGACACGCACAGCGTCACGGGCAGGCCCTCCTCCGCGAAGCGCCGCATGCGCGGCACCAGACCGCAGGTGGAGAGACTCACGCCGCGCAGGCTGATCGGCGTGCCGTCCTCCTCGCGCAGCAGGCGCAGAAAGCGCGTGACCTCGTCGTAGTTGTCCAGCGGCTCGCCGCTCCCCATCAGAACCACGTTGTGCACGCGCTTTTTCTCATCGGGGTCTCCGCCCTCCTCCTGGGCGAGGTAGCGGTTGGCGGCGATAATCTCACCAAGCATCTCCCCGGCCGTGAGGTTGCGCACACAGCCCTCCAGCGTGCTCGCGCAGAAGGCGCAGCCCATCCGGCAGCCCACCTGCGTGGAGATGCACAGCGTGTCCCCGTGGTGGTAGCGCATGAGCACGCCCTCGACGCAGTTGCCGTCCGCCAGGCCAAAGAGGAATTTCACGGTGTCGTCGATGGCGGAGCGCCGGGTCTCAAGGATGTGCACCGGCTGCACGGCCGCCTCCAGGCTCAGCCGCTCGCGCAGGGCTTTGGGGAGATTCGTCATCTCCTCCCACTCCGCGCCGCGGTGCATCCACTGGAAGATCTGTTTGGCGCGGAAGGCAGGCAGTCCCTGCCCCGCGCACCAGTCCCTGACCTCGGCGAGCGTCATGCCCGTCAGTTCCGTCATACCCGTTTCCTCCGCATCCGGCAGATATAGAAGCCGCAGCCGTCCCTGTGGGGCAGGAGCTGCAGGCCAGTGCCATCGCGCCGCCACTTCTCCGGGAAGCTCTCCGGCATCGGCAGGGCTTCAAATTCCGGATGCGCGGCGAGGAAGGCCGCCGTCTGCCGCTCGTTCTCGTCCTTGAGCACGGAGCAGGTGGAATAGACAAAGGTGCCGCCGGGCTTCACATAGGCGCTCACGGTTTCCAGAAGCCTTGCCTGGAGCCGCGCGAGCTCCTGCACGCCCTCCGGCGTCACGCGGTATTTCACGTCGGGCTTCTCCGCCATGTCGCCCGTGCCGCTGCACGGCGCGTCCAGCAGCACAACGTCCATCGTGCCCTGCAGATCATCGCGGATTGTCAGCGCGTCGCGCGTCATGGGGCGCACGGATTCCAGGCGCAGACGCCTGACCTGGGCCTCGATCAGCTTCGTGCGGTGCTCATGGAGCTCCCACGCCTGCACGCGGCCTGTGTCGCCCATCATCTCCGCCATCAGGCAGCTCTTGCCGCCCGGAGCCGCGCAGCAGTCCAGCACGCGCTGGCCGCGCTTCGGGTCCGCCGCCATACATGCGAGGATCGAGCCCTCGCTCTGGATGGAGAAGAGGCCCTGCAGGAAATCCGCGTCCTGGCCGATATTCAGCATGCCGCGCAGCTGCCAGGTGTGCGGCAGCTCGCCCTTCTGATGCTCCCAGACCTTTTTCTCGAGCAGCTGCTCGAAGGCCTCGTCGGTCACGCGCAGGCTGTTGGAGCGGATCAGCATCGGCCTGTCGCGCCCCGTGTAGGCCGCGAGCTTTGCCGCCTCGTCCCAGCCCCAGTCGTTCACCAAGGTCTCCAGGAGCGGCTGCGGCACGCTCTCGCGCACAGACAGCGCCTGCAGAGGCTCGGTCTCCGGGTCAGGGAAGGTCAGCTCGTCCTTGCGGCGGATGAGGTTGCGGAGGATGCCGTTGCAGACGCCCGCCAGCCCGTCCAGGCCGATCAGCCGGCACAGCTCCACCGAGGTGTCCGTGGCCGCCATCTCAGGAATGCGGTCCTCCAGCAGCATCTGGCACGCGCCCAGGCGCAGAACGTTCATCAGCTTAATGTCCGTGTCCGGTTTGGCCATGACCTGCAGCAGCGCGTGGTCGAGGTAGATCCGGTTGTCCAGCGTGTCGTAGACCAGGCGCGCCGCGAGCCTGCGGTCCGCGGCGGAGAGCGCGCACTTCTGCAGCGCGTCGTCCAGCGCGAGGGAGGCATAGGCCCCGTTCTCGGTGACGAGGCGGATCACATCCAGCGCAAGTTTGCGCGCCGGGATGCCGTCGGTCGCGCCGGGCCGTTCGGCAGGCTTCCCATAGGGGCCCTTGCGGACAGGATTTCCACCGGGATGCCGGTCAAAACCACTTTTGCCGTCGCGGTTCCCACGGTAAGGCGCGGAAGGCCCTCCTGCAACAGGGCGCCCCCCACGATCGGTGCGATCGCCCCCACGGAAGGGTTTCGCGTCCCCACGCGCGGGGCGGTCGCTTCCCGCGGCAGGCCGTCCGTAGGGGCCGGCGCGGCGCTCGCTCCCACCGGGAGCGCGGGCTGCCCACGATCTGCCCAATGAATCCCCACGGTGCTCCC